>JACCXF010000084.1 GCA_013697295.1 Actinomycetota bacterium
CGCGGTCTCACCTTCCTCACGCTTGGGCAGGCGGTTATAGGAATCTCCGTCCTGATCGTCGGTGCCAGTCTTGCCCTCGGCGTCAGACCTGGCCCGGGAACCGTCGCGAACGTCATCCTCGTCGGCGCCTTTGTCGATTCAATCCTCAGGACCGCGTTTCTTGCCGGCCTCGGCTCTGCTCACATTCTCGCCCGCCTCATAGCATTGGTCGCAGGCATCGGTGCCATCTCGCTCGGCACCGCGCTTTACATAGGAGCCGAACTCGGTGCGGGGCCGCGCGACAGCCTGATGATGGCAGTCTCCAAGCGGTTGCACACCTCCCCTGGAGCGGCGCGAGCCGGCATAGAAGGTTCTGTTGTCCTCGTCGGCATCGCCCTGGGCGGAGCAGCCGGTTTGGGCACCATCGTGTTCGCAGTCTTGATCGGGCCGGCCATCAACACCGCGTTTCGGATGTTCCGCATGGAAACGCGTTCGCCACGTGCTTCTGTCCTCACACGCTCGTCTCGCGCCATCGGAATGTGGGTGCAGCGAGGGGAGCTCGGTTCGTCCGCATCCGCTGAGGCGTCGCGCTACACCGGCGGGCGGATCTAGGAACAACAAGGAGAGAGCATGAAGAAACTGACCTTCGGTGTCAACGTGTCGACCTCCGCACGAGACGGAGATAACCCCGTAGCGGAGGCGATGCGCGCGGAAGCTCTCGGATATGACTTCGTTTCAGCGAACGACCATCCTTGCGGGACTCAGGCAAGCTACGAGACCTGGACCATGCTCACTTGGATAGCCGCTAAGACAACGCGTATAAAGGTGGCAAGCCGGGTCCTGGGAGTGCCGTACCGGGCGCCCGCGATGGTCGCCAAGATGGCCGAGTCTCTGGATCGCTTCTCTGACGGCCGACTGATCCTGGGGATGGGAGCCGGATATTCAGACGACGAATTCAAGGCTTTCGGGTTCCCCGTCCCTTCGCCGAAGGAAAAGATCGAGGGACTCGAAGAAGCCGTGAGGATCGTTCGCGGTCTTTGGACCTCGCCCAGTTTCACCTTCGAGGGACGACATCACCGCACCGATGCCGCGAACATCGAGCCGAAGCCGGCTCATCGCACCCCGATATGGTTGGGAACCTTCGGGAAGCAGTCACTAGCGGTCACCGGCCGCGTGGCCGATGGTTGGATTCCAACGCTCGAGATGGCCCCTCCAAAAAGCATCCCCACGATGAGCGCCAGGATCTTCGACGCTGCTCATGCCGCCGGACGGGACCCTCAAGAGATCACCCTCGCCTACAACATGGAATTCAGACTGGATGATCGAGCGAGGCCTTCACGTGACATCGTGTCGGGATCCACAACGGACGTGGCCGAACAACTCGTGAGCTTCGCAGCCCTCGGTTTCACGGCGATGAACTTCATCCCCTCCGGACTCGAACCCGAGAAGCAAATTGAAAGGCTCGCCCAAGAGGTGCTGCCGATCGTGCGCACTTCCACGCAACAAGATCAGGCGGAGCGAGCTCCCTTCGGGTAAGGAGTGGCGTGGTCCGGCACCTCTCAGGTAAGGGCCTTCCATGAGCGGGGATGCGATCATGAAATCCCGAGTGCTCCGATTGCAGGCCACCGGCACGTTCCAAACGACCGCCATGCGCAGGAGCGCCGTTGACGTCCGGGTCGTGCGGTTGAGGCTCAGGCGGATCCCAGAAGAAGACCAGCAGGTCCAGCTGGCCCTGCGAGATCATGGCTCCGATCTGCTGGTCGCCACCAAGCGGGCCGCTCAGAAGCTTGCATATTGCGAGTCCGAGCTCCGTCTCGAGCAGGGTTCCGGTGGTCCCCGTCGCGAACAGATCGTGTCGGCCAAGGATGCCGCGGTTGAATCGAGCCCACTCGAGCAAACCCCGCTTCTTATTGTCATGGGCGATCAGCCGCGATCCTCATAGCGCCTCCTGAGTCGTCATTATCGACATCAACCTCTTCGATAGGAACAGTGAAGACGTCCTTCAGGTTAGAGGGTGTTCGAGAAGTCGCCCTAGCCCGTGGCTAAACGTTCTGCGAATTCTGCGGGTCGTGAGAGCGAGTGAACACCCTCCGCATCGACACAAATGTCATAGCCACGCCCGGAGCCCTTGCATGACATGACCGGCTGTGTTGCGTACTCGCGGGTGATGAACGAAACTTCGTACATGACCCCTACGCTGCGTCCCTATCGCCCGCAGGATCTCGGCCAGATCCTCGACCTCTGGCAACGCGAAGAAGCGGCTCCGCGTGCCGACGGACTGTCGGTCGACCAGAAAGTCGATCTACTAGGGTCTGAAGACTCCGTTTCCTTCGTCGCCCAGGCCGACGAGCGCGTCGTCGGGGTTGCCCTGGCCGTCGTCTCGGGCGTGATCGCGTGGATCTATAGCGTCTCCATCGACCACGATCAAGACCGTTGTGAGGACATCGCGCGGCGTCTGCTAGAAGAGGTAGAGGTGGTGCTTGCGGAAAAGGGGGCGCGCAAGCTCGCGGCGACCGCCGCGAGCGACGGGATCCTCAGGAACGCGCTGAAGGCCCGCGGCTACGAAGAAACGAAGCTAGAGCTCATGCACCGTGATGTGTCGGCCGCTGTAGCAACCCCCGCTGCACTTGCGGAGCTCGGCGGCCGCATGATCGACCCCAACCTATGGGACGAGCTCAAAGGGATGGACGACGTCAAAGAGATCATCGAACGGCGCGTGATCCTGCCTCTGGCGGAACCCGACCTGGCGGCACGGCATTCGGTGTCCCCGCCCCGAGCGATCGTTCTCTTCGGCCCCCCGGGCACGGGGAAGACCACGTTCGCGAAAGGGATCGCGTCGCGCTTGGAGTGGCCGTTCATCGAGGTTCAGCCGGCCGAGCTGGCCGGGGAGGGCGCTGAAAGGCAGGCGAAGCTTCTCGCGCACGCCTTTGACCTTGTTCTGGAGCTCGAAGCAGCCGTCGTCTTCGTAGACGAGGTCGAAGATCTTGCATCCGAGCGCGATGCCGACCGGAAAGTGAACACGAGCGTAACCAATGAGTTCCTCAAGCAGATCCCACGCTTTCGCGAAGCCCCTCACCACCTCCTCGTGTGCGCGACGAACGCCATCGGCGGCTTGGACGGCGCGTTCCTGCGCCCGGGTCGGTTCGACTACGTCCTGCCGGCCGGGCCGCCGGATGCAGAGGCGCGGCGCGCGATCTGGACGAGGTACGTAAGCGAGATCACGGACGAGGACATCGACATCGATCTGCTCGTGGAGGCGACCGAGCTGTTCACGCCCGCCGACATCGAATTCTCAGCCGACAAGGCGGCGCAACGCGCTTTCGAAAGGGAGCACTTCGATGAATCTTCAGGGCGGGCGACGACGCGAGAGTTTCTCTTCGCGATCAAGAGAACGCGACCATCCCTGACGGAGGAAGCGATCGAGACTTTTCGGAAAGAGACGAAGACGTTCGCGCGCGACTGAACTTCCACCTCGGGAGAGGACAGCGACCGTAACGCCCTCTGCCTTCCAACGTTAAGACGGAAGAGCACTCGGCAATTCCCGGGGCGCCGACCGACCAATCTTTCTCTTGTCGCTTCGACGAACCAGGGCGATACGCCTACTTCGATGAGATCCAACCGGGCCGAAAGGCGGTACTGAGGGTCGACTGAAAGGAGAGGGCATGAAGCTCAGATCGATGATCGTGATGGTGATGGTGGCCGTCCTGGTGGCCGCCTGCGGAGGCGATGGCGGCGAGAC
>JACCXF010000086.1 GCA_013697295.1 Actinomycetota bacterium
GAATCGAACAGATCCAGATCCATCCTTCAGCGTCTCCGTCGCAAGCCGACGGGAGCTTTCAGAATCGCCCGCTCTTCCGAAGTCGCCGCGGTCGCCCATCGGGATCGACGAAGGTTCGCAGCACGAACGGCGCCAGCGTGTCAAGCCATCGCGGCTGGGTCCCCGCATCGTGGGCTCTCACCCTGCCTCGCGGACGGGGACCCTTGCCACTGCCCGCATGCCACGCATCGAGCTCTTCCGCCACCGTCCGCCAGCGTCGGAAAGCTTCGGTCGGATCCAGCAGCCCCTCATCCGAATCCACACCCAGATGCTCGCGCCAGAGCTCGAGACGGAGATCCCGAGCGAAGACGCGCGCGCCGTCACCAAGCCCAGCGGGATCACGCGGCTGGCGCTTGTCGAGTGTGTCGTCGAGTATCGAACAGGAGAGCTCCGAATCGTGGGTCCAGGACCGGATGTTTACGTTGTCCGAACCCACCTCGGCCCACACATCGTCGATCACGCACACTTTCGCGTGAACGTAGATCGGTGTCTGTCGTTCGTTCTCGATGTCGTACACACCGACACGGTCGCCGCCCGCATCCTTGATGATTTTTATCGCGCGACTTTGACCGTAACGCGGAGCTGCGCTCGCGATGCGGCCTCCTGCCTCGAAGTGGCGAGGGAGAACGATGATGACGTGAAGGTCTTTCTGCGCACTTAGCCGCTCGGCCAGCAGCTTCGCGATCTCGATCGACCAGAAATACTGATCCTCAACGTAGATGAGCGAGCGGGCTCGCGAATAAGCCTTCTCGTAGGCCCGAGCGATGCTCCGCTCGCCATCTCGCGCGAATGGAAAGGCTGGGCGCTTCGATGGATAGGTTCGAAGGACCTGGATCGCATGCGGTCCTTCGGTCGGAGGATGATCCGGAAGGGGAGGCAGCTCGCTGGGCTCATCGGGTTCGTGACCCCTACGCGCCATCAGTTTCCGGTATGGGTTGCGGTGATCGAGCGGCGTCGGGTCTCCCCATCGCTCCCGGAACGAGATGGCCAGGTCCGTCACCGCTGGACCTCTGACCTCGAGCTGAACATCGTGCCAGGGAGGAGTTCGTCCGTAGTGCTCGTCCAGGTCGTACACCTGAGGATCGCCAAGGTGTTTTGCATCGTCGTGCCGACTGTGGCAGAGGTCTATCCCTCCCACGAAGGCGATGTCCTTGCTGCGATCTCTAGGATGCCTGATCACGAACTGCTTCTGATGATGTGACCCTCCTCGACGAACGCGTTCGTCGAGGAGGACCTCACCCCCTTTTTCATTAATCTTCTGCGCGAGATGAAAGTTGGCTTCCTCGCTGAATTTTGTCGCTTGCGGATGCGAACGCCACATCAAGCCCCGCACATGGATGCCGCGCTCGGCCAGATCGGCCAGCACAACCGCGACCTCGGTGTTCGGGCCGGCTAGACGCTCGTCAGGGTCCCCCCGCCAGTCGGTGAAGTGAACCCAATCGCCGGGTTCGAGCCGGCACAACTCCTCGTAGAGACGTCCGAAGTAAGTCGCTCCGTGAACGAGCGGAACGGCGCGATTCCCCGTGGTCCACGCGCGATCACCATCCTTGTGGGAATCGATCTCCGTGTGCGGGTTCCCGCGCTCGGGCGCGGTCAGGAACCAACTGCGTCTGATGTTTTCAGCCGTCTCGTCCGTCACCCCGTGAGTGTGACCTACAAGTCGCGCCTGGGCGAATTAAGCCTCGCAGGAACTGTTGGATTCGCCGTTGGTACAGGCGTCCCGGCCTCCGCCTCCCGATAGCTGGTCCCAGCCGTTCCCACCATTGAGACCGTCGGAGCCACGGCCCCCAGCGAGTTGATCGTTGCCTCCGAGACCTAGCAGGACATCATCTCCTCCCTGTCCGAAAAGGCCACCGTTCAGGTCGGGTTTCCCGTGCATGCGGTCGTTCCCCGCGCCGGCGTTCAGGATGTCGCCGCCCCCGCCTCCAAGTAGAAGATCGCGCGCTTTTTCGCCCCCCAGTAGGTCCCCGCCTCTGCCCCCGAGCAATGTGTCCCGGCCCGGACCTCCGAAGAGCCCGCCGATGCGCGTGTCCCCCTCGGTCATGTCCGAACCGCCGTTGCCGAAGATCGAGTCGTCGCCTCGTCCCCCTACGATGAGGTCACGACGTCCCGCTCCTTTGATCAGATCGTTGCCGGCGTCGCCCCGAAC
>JACCXF010000103.1 GCA_013697295.1 Actinomycetota bacterium
AGACGGTCGCGACGGTGAGGTGGACTACCGACCAGATCCTCCGCCAGGTGATCCCGGATGAGGTGCCGGTGGAGTACACGGTCGACAATGGCGAGGTGGTGATCACCGCCGTGGCAGCTCCTCCAGAAGTAGTAGGAAAGTCCGGCGTCAGCCTCGACGCGGACGGACTGAGGCGAGTCGTCGCGGTTAGTCGCTTCGGCGTGCCTCGAGTGCCGGATAAGAAACTCACTATCCAGGAAGGCGACATCCTCCATGTGGCCGTGCTGCGTGGAGACGCGCCCGACCTCGTCGAACATCTGAAGAAGACCGGGACGCCGGAATGAAGGCGATGCGGATTGCCATCGCAGGAGCCGGCAACGTTGGTTTCTATGTGGCCTCGGACCTGCGCGCCAAGGGTCACGACATCACCCTCATCGAACAGAACAAGCAACTGATCGAGCAGCTCAGAGAGGAGCTGCCCATCAACTGGGTCGAGGGCGATGCCTGCGAGCTTTACACCTTAGACTCTGCGGTCCTCTCATCGTGTGAGGTCATGGTTGCCGCTACGGGTGACGACGAAGACAACCTTGTCATCGCGTTGCTGGCCAAGCAGGAGTTCGCGGTGCCTCGAGTCGTAGCTCGAGTTAACCATCCTGATAACGAATGGCTGTTTAACGAATCCTGGGGTGTGGATGTCGCAGTGAGCACACCACACCTGCTCACGTCCCTGGTGGAGGAGGCGGTCTCGATCGGTGACCTCGTGCGGCTGCTCAAACTCGAGCAGGGGAAGGTCGCACTCATGGAGGTGACACTCGCGCCGGGTTCGCCGGTCGACGGGAAGACGGTGCGGGAGCTCGACATGCCGCCCGACTGCACTCTCGTCGCAGTTATCCGGGATCGACACGTACTGCCCCCGCGAGGGGACACGCCGTTGCACGCCGGAGATGAACTGCTTGCCCTAGTGGCCGCAGACGCAGAGGACGACCTTCGACGTTTATTGACCGGTGAGGAGACAGAGCATGGATCGGGAGACGGCGCGGCGACTCGTAAGTAAGTACGTCGAGAAGGACATCACGCGTCGTCACCTCATTTCCGTCGAAGGCGTGATGAGGGCGCTCGCTTCCCATTTCGATGAGGACGTCGATCGCTGGGGTCTTGCGGGTCTCTTCCACGACCTTGATATGGATGTGACCGATGGCGACATGGAGCGCCACACCCGTCAGACGGTCGAGTGGTTGCGCTCCGAAGGCTATGACGATGAGCAGGTTCTAAACGCGATCCTGGCCCACCTGCACAAGGATCATCAGACCGATCTCATGTCTCGCGCCATCGTGCACGCCGATGGAGTTTCGGGCTTGCTGGTTGCCTGCGCCCTGGTTCGACCAGACAAGTCGAACGGCATGAAGGTGTCGTCTGTCAAGAAGAAACTGAAGGAGAAGTCCTTCGCGCCGGGCGTGGAGCGCGACAAGATCCGGGGGGTAGAGGACTCGATCGGAGTACCCCTGGACGAGTTCATCGCGATCTCGATCGGGGGCCTTCAGGAGGTAGCGCCGGACATCGAACTCGCGTGACCGTTGGGCGGGACCCCCAGCGCACGAGCCGCCCACTGTAAGGCGGTCCGTGGCTGGGCCAACTGCACCTCCCGCACGCGAAATGCTATGCCTCGTCCACCGCGTTCTTCTGCCGGCGCCGCCGTAGATACCAGTACGCAGCGGCCGCGAGGAGCAATCCGCCGATGATGAACGTAGGCAAGTCGAAATAGTTCAATACGGACTCCCAATTGTCCTCCACCACAACGCCGACCCAAGCTAGGGCGAAGGTCCATGGGATGCACCCAAGGAACGTGTACAGGGTGAACTTGCCAAAGGGCATCCGAGCGATGCCGGCGGGCAAGGAGATGAAGGTGCGTATGACAGGCAAGAGTCTGCTGAAGAAGGTAGCGGCCTCCCCGTACTTCTCCCACCACACCTCGGCCTTGTCTACGTCGTGGCTTCGGATAAGCACGTACTTTCCGTAGCGGTCGAGCAGATCGCGCCCGGTGGCTCGGCCGACCGCGTACGCGATCCACGAACCGACCAGGTTCCCTAAGACCCCGGCGACGCCCACCAGGAAGAAGTCCAGCCGGCCATCGGCCGCGTACCAACCACCCACGAGCATCGTTACTTCCGAGGGGAACGGGATGCAGGCGGATTCCGCCAGCATCAGGAGGAATATGGCCGCGTACCCGTAGGTGGTGACCCAGTGCTCCATCTGACCGATGAGGGCTTCCATGGGCGCTGATGGTACCGGCGCTTGCAGTCACTTCCGGGGATGGGAACATGCCGGCCCCCTCGGGCGTTGGGTTGACAGCGATAGGGAAAGGATGCGATAAGGGCGCCGTCGGATGCGCCGATATCGACCCTAGGCTCCCGAGCCCTGAGGCGGCGGTGAGATCCCCGTATCCAGCAAGGTAGAAGGAGAGGCGTGGCCAAGAACGTAGTGGTCGTCGAGTCGCCCGCAAAGGCGAAGACGATCGAGAAGTACATGGGCAAGGACTACAAGGTCCTGGCCTCCATGGGCCATGTCCGCGACCTGCCCAAATCTTCGTTCGCTATCGAGATCAACGGCGGAGTGAAGCTCGAGTACGAGGCGCTGGCGCTGGCTTCCTCTAAGAAGGCCGTCGCCGCGATCAAGAAGGAGATCAAGCAGGCGGAGACCGTTTGGCTTGCTCCCGACCCTGACCGCGAGGGAGAAGCGATCGCGTGGCATGTGGCAGAGCTCGTGAAGCTGGACCCGGCCATAACGCGACGCGTGACGTTCAACGAGATCACTAAGCGAGCCGTGACGGAGGCTTTCGAGCAGCCGAGATCGATAAACATGGACCTCGTCGACGCTCAGCAAGCGCGTCGCGCGGTTGACCGGATCGTCGGCTACAAGCTTTCACCCTTGCTGTGGAGAACAGTGGGTCCGAACCTGTCTGCGGGACGGGTGCAGAGCGCAGCCCTTTACATCCTCGTTGATCGGGAACGCGAGATCCGGGCTTTCATCCCACGCGAGTACTGGGATCTAACCGCGGCGCTGGCGACCGAGGGTGGAGACAACTTCTTGGCCGTTTACCCCGTCGGTGAGAAAGAGAAGTTCACGCTCGAGAACGAGGTTTCCGCAACCGGGGTATTGGAGCGGGTTCGTCCCGGCCCCTGGACCGTTGCTGAGGTTCGCAAATCTGAACGGCGGCGAAAGCCCCCCGCGCCGTTCAAGACGTCCACCTTGCAGCAGGCGGGGTCGAGCAAACTGTCGCTTCCGACCTGGAAGACCATGAAGATCGCTCAGTCTCTTTACGAGGCCGGCCACATCACCTACATGAGGACGGATTCGACCAACCTGTCGAATGACGCGATGGGTGAGATCGGCCGGGTGGTCGAAGCACAGTTCGGCAAGAACTATCACCAGCCCCGAACCTTCACCGCGAAGTCGAAAGGTGCTCAGGAGGCGCACGAGGCGGTGCGCCCCAGCTCGGTCGCCCTTACTCCGTCTGACCTCGCGGGACAGCTCAAGGGCGACGATCTGAGGCTTTAC
>JACCXF010000105.1 GCA_013697295.1 Actinomycetota bacterium
CGCGGTCGGCGGCTCAGTCGGCGTTGCAAAACGCGGGCTTCCGGGCGAGCGTCATCACCGAGAAGGAGGGCTCGAGCTGGAAGTCGAGCCGCGGACAGGTGTGGCAGCAATCCCCCACCGCCGGCGCGAACGGATCGAACGGTTCGACCGTGACGATCTGGGTCAACCCCGGCTAGACTTCCCGACTGCCTACCTGCGGCGAGACGCGTAGGGGTGGCCGGGGATAACTCGTCGCCACTCGAGGTCGTCACCCCGGCCCGCAGCGAGACCGATACGTGGCGTCCAGACGGCTCGGTCGCGATGGCTTTCGGTCGCCTCGTCCTCGGCGCACCACATCGAGCCGCCACGCAAGAGGGAGGCTCCATCGTGCGGCTTGCTTATGCCCATCGCCAGCGTCAAGCGAGCGGGGCCGGCCGCCAGCAGCCGGTCATCCGCTATCCCCGGGCGGCGCGCGCGCATCATGTCGAGTCCCTCCACCGGCTCCCCCGCTCTCAACAGAACCGCTTCGCACACCCCCTCGCGATCACAGACGACGTTCGCACACCAGTGCATGCCATATGTGAAGTACACATAGAGATGTCCCGGGGGGCCGAACATGGTGCGCGTACGAGGCGATGGTCCACGGAAGCCGTGGGAACCGGGATCTTGATCTCCGCGGTAGGCCTCGACCTCGACCAAGCGCACCGCGGTGACATCCTCCGGGCCAGCGTGAACGAACAGGCAGCCGATCAGATCGCGCGCCACGGATATGGCGTCGCGCGCATAGAACGTTCGCGGGAGTCGCCTCACCGAGGCGCCGAGGTCAGCCCAACAGCCAGGCGAGAAGGGCCTTCTGCGTGTGCAATCGGTTCTCCGCCTGGTCCCACACGACCGATCGGGAGCCGTCCATGACGTCTCTGGAGATCTCCTCGCCACGATGCGCAGGGAGGCAATGCATAACGATGACTTCGTCGTCCGCAAGGGCGAGGGCATCGGAGTTGAGCTGAAATCGTTCGAACACCTCGGTGCGCGCTTGTGACTCCGACTCCTGTCCCATGCTCGCCCACACATCCGTATAGAGCACGTCGGCTCCTGAGATCGCCTCCGCTACAACCTCCGTGATCGTGACGCTGCCGCCGCTGTCGATCGCGTTCTGCTGACTCATCAACACGATGTCCGAGCGCGGGGCGTATCCCGCCGGCGTAGCGACGCGCACATGCATACCCAGCTTGGAACCCGCGAGTAGAAGCGAATGAGCCACGTTATTGCCGTCACCGACATACGCAAGCGATAATCCCTCGAGGCCTCCCTTCTTCTCCCGGATCGTCTGCATGTCCGCGAGCGCTTGGCAAGGATGAGACCGGTCGCTGAGGGCATTGATCACAGGCACGTTGGATGCCGAAGCCAGCTTCTCGAGCCGTTCTTGCTCGAATGTCCGAACGACGAGAGCATCTACATACCTGGTCAGGACGCGCCCGGTGTCCTCCACCGTCTCGCCGCGGCCGAGCTGAAGCTCGTCGCTTCGCAGGATGATCGCGTGTCCGCCCATCGATGTCACGGCGACCTCGAAAGAAACGCGCGTCCGCGTCGAGGGCTTCTCAAAGATGAGCGCGACCTGATTACCTTTGATCTTGGAGCTCCAGGAGCTTGGGCGCGCCTTGGCCTTGTCGGCTCCATCGAGTAGGTCTACGAGCTCTCCAGTCGCAAGATCGGCGATGGAAAGGAAATCCCGCTCGCCCATCAGGATCTCAGCTCCGCTCCGGTCTTCTCGCCCAGTACGTTCACGATGCGTGAGATGACCGCGCTTGCGTCCACATCGGTGAGGGTTCGATCCGGAGCTCGCATCTCGAGAGCGTAAGCCAAGCTCTTCTTTCCCGCGCGCACCTGTTCTCCACGATAGACGTCGAAGAGATGAACCGACTGAACTTCGGGCCCCCCAGCGCGTCGCACTACGGATTCGACCAGCGACGCAGGCACCGACTCATCGACCACGACCGCGAGGTCCGCGTAGATCGGTGGGAAGCGGGGCAGCTCCTCGACCTTGGGGCGTCCGGGAAGGACCGCGAACAGGGGCTCGAGCGCCAGCTCGAATGCGATCGCAGTCGTTCCCACCGGGAACTCGAACGCCTCGATAACGTCGGGGTGGATCTCGCCGAGGACCCCCACGGGCGCGTCGCCGAGCCGCACGCGCGCGACCCTCGTCGGATGGAAGGGCATCCCCTTACCCGGATCGAAAGTCGGAGATCGAACACCCAGATGCCTGAAGACCGCCTCGAGGATCCCTTTGGCGCCGAAG
>JACCXF010000107.1 GCA_013697295.1 Actinomycetota bacterium
AGGCCTGACCGTCGCCAAGTACGCACAGGAGATGGATCGTCCAGAGCAAGCCGCGGACGCCATCGACCGCACGCTCGAGGCGGCCAGGCGCATCATCAGCGATCTGCTCAAGGAGAGAACCGATGAGAAGCCCCTGGGTCCCGGGGATCTCGTACGAGAAGAGTCAGCGGGAGTGAGCGATCGCGATCCGACCTCGCCCTGACGCGTCCCATCAAGCCATTCGCCGCCGCCCCGGTCGCGCGGCCTCATGGCAAGGATCCGTGCCTACGAAGAGCGAGTTGCTCTCGAGGCGGTCTGGCATTTTCGACACGAGGACGTATATCCACCGGGAGTGACCTGAAGCGCGAGCCTGCGCCCGCAGGACCTACAGAAGCGCGGTGGGTCGAGCGGACGGTGACACGCCCCATCGCACTCTTGAGTGGAGCGCCCGCAGCCCTCGCAGTGCATCTCAGATGATCTTGGAGAGAACGCCGATCGGCATGTGCAGGTCCTTCAGCATCTGCAGGTCTTGCGCCGGTTCGCGACCCAGCGTGGTCAGGTAGTTCCCAACGATCAGGGCGTTGATGCCCGCGGTCAGTCCCAGAGCCTGAAGCTCCCGCAGCGTAACTTCCCGACCTCCGGCATAACGCAGGATCACTTCCGGCAGCGCGAGCCTGAACAGCGAGATCCACCTGATCGCCTCGATCGGCTCGATAAGGTCTCGATCGCCGAGGGGCGTCCCCGGCCGGGGGTTCAGGAAGTTCAATGGAACCTCGGCCGGCTTCACCTCTCTGAGCTGTCCCAGCAGCTCGACGCGCTGTTCGTTCGTCTCGCCCATCCCGAGCAAGGCGCCGCAGCAAAGTTCCATCCCGTACTCGTGCACGAGCATGCATGTATCGAAACGCTCTTCCCACGTGTGGGTCGAGACGATGCGCCCGAAGTACGAGCGCGCCGTCTCCAGGTTGTGGTTGTAACGATGGATGCCGCCCTCCGCCAAACGTCGAGCCTGGTCGCGATCGAGGATCCCGAGGCTTGCCGCGACGTTGAGCCCCGTCTCGCGACGGACCAGCGCGGTGGCTTCGAGGACGCGATCGATGATCCGGTCGTCCGGCCCCCTGATGGCCGCAACGATGCAGAATTCGGACGCGCCGAGAGCGGCGGTCTCCTCGGCGGCGGCGAGGATCTCGTCCAGATCGAGGATCGCCGTCGGCCGAACGGGCGATTCGAACTTCGACGACTGCGAGCAGAAGTGGCAATCCTCCGGGCACCCACCCGTTTTCGCCGAGAGGATCCCTTCGACCTCGACCTCCGGTCCGCAATACGCCAGCCGGACCTCGTGTGCCAGGGCGGCAAGGGAGGGAACGTGTTCGGTCGGGATCGAACAGAGAGCCGCGAGCTCCTCCGGCTTGAGGTCTCTGTGATCGTCGAGAAGGGCGGTTCCGGCATCCTTCAGAAGTTCGCGCGCTGTCATCGCACCTCCAGGGGGGCGTCGAGGGATCTCAACAAGCTTTTCGCCAGATCGTGGGGATCGACATATACGGAGATCCCCGAGTTGAGCAGCCAGTCTCGGTTCAAGCGGTGAACCTCATCGTCGCGGTCGTAGCGATTGAGTAACACGTGACAGGCAAGTGGCGTGAAAGCGTCGACGCACAGCAGTATCCGGCTGATCGCGCCGAGGCCGGAGTCGGATATCACGATCACATCATCCGCACTCAGTGCGTGGGCGAGATCGACGGTGTCGCCATCGGCCGAGAGAGGGGAGCGCGGCCCCCCAACGCCTTCGATCACCAGCACATCGACCTCCGTTCCGTCGAGCTCTTCGACGATCCGGCTCGTGGATGGGATGGACCGATCCAGGGTCGCAGCAGCGATAGGAGGAGCCAGCGCCCGGGGGTAGCGCCAGTCGGGCGGGCACACCGCATCGCGCTCCTGTCCGGTCGCGCGCGCCATGAGTTCTGAATCGGGCGCATCGTCGGACGGATCGAAGGACTCCACGGGCTTGCGAACGGCAACCGAACGCCCCGCGTCGACAAGTGCCCGGCACAGCTCGATCGACAACCATGTCTTGCCGATGCCGGTGTCGGTTCCTGACACCACCCAGGTACGCCTAGACACCGGCGTGCATCCCTAAGGTTGAG
>JACCXF010000151.1 GCA_013697295.1 Actinomycetota bacterium
GGGAACCATGACTGTCACTCCGACCAGCAGGATCGCATCAGCGCCCTCATGGAGGGGGCCGGGGTCCACGTGCTGGAGGGGGAGTCCACGGTCCTGGCGGTCGGAGGGGAGTCCCTCGGCATCGGCGGGGTGAAGGGATTCGTGGGTGGCTTCACGGAAGGAGCTTCGTGGGGCGAGTTCGGGGAGTCACAGATGCGTGAGCTCATCCGGCACACCCGCGAATCGGCCGAGCGGCTGCAAACGACGCTCGAGGATCTGACGGTCGACAGACGGATAGCGCTTCTGCATTACGCCCCGGTCGAGGCAACCGTGAAGGGGGAGCATCCGCAGATGTATCCGTTCCTCGGCAGTTTCCTTCTGGCCGAGGCGATCGACGCGGCCGGTGCGGACCTCGTCGTGCACGGGCACGCGCACTACGGATCCGAGGAGGGAGTAACGCCCGGCGGCATCCAGGTGCGCAACGTGGCCCACACGGTCATCCGGCGCCCTTACCGTGTATTCGAGGTCGGCGCCGGAGCGTCCGTGGGGGCCGGCGGAGCCTAGCCCCCTTACAGCTGGCGGAATATGCCGACGATCTTGCCGAGGATCTCGGTTCCGGGCGGAGCCTCGAAAGGCTCCATCGTTTCGTTCGCCGGCTCGAGAACGATCGCCGAGCCCCGATGCCGGATCGTCTTGACGGTTGCTTCGGGCGTATCCGAGTATTCGCTCGGGATCATCGCAGCCACGATCTCACCCGAGTGCGCCGTCGGCTGCTGGCGGACGATCACGAAGTCCCCGTCGTAGATGCCGGCGTCGATCATCGACTCGCCCGCCACCTCGAGCATGAAGATGTTGCCGTCGCCCACGAGATCAGCGGGCATCGGGTAGATCTCCTCGACGTTCTCCTCGGCCATGATCGGGGTGCCGGCGGCGATCCGGCCCAGAAGCGGCACCGAGCGGGTCGGACGACGATCCGCGGCGAGGCCCGTGTCGGTATCGAAGTGGAGCTCGATGGCCCGGGGCTTGGTGGGATCGATGCTGATGTATCCCTTCCGCTGCAGGGCCTGCAGGTGGGAATGCACGGTGGAGCTGGACGCGAGGCCGAGGGCCTCGCAGATCTCGCGCACCGAAGGGGGATAGCCGCGACCGCCAACGGTCTCGGCTATGTAGCTCAGCGTCTGGCGCTGTCTGTCGGTCAGTCCCTCGACCATCCGATTGCCTCCCTTTCGTGGGCCCTGGGGCATCCTGGGCACCCTGGCGAACGCGTGTTCGCCCTACCTTAGACGACAGTCGGGGCCGAATCAAGAACATGTGTTCGATGGATGCTCTTGCATACGAACAGGTGTTCGACTAACCTATCGAACGTACGTTTGGGGGTAGAGAGATCGAGGGGCCCCACAGGGCCATTTCTGTCGCAGGCCCCTCCTAACGTGCAGGGGATGGAACGGGTCGAGGATACGGGAGGTTTCGGACATGGCGATGGTGCGAGAAGAGCTCGTGGAGGGCCCGGGAGCGGTCGTCCTTCGGTTCCCTGGCCCCGAGCGCCCCGTCCGGCGGCCTCGACTGCCCTCCGCCGGGCGCCGGGCGATCGTGGCCCGACGCCGTCTCGGAGTGGGTCTGGCGGGCCTGGTGTTGGTCGCCGCCATGGTCCTCGCCACGGGCCCTGGGGGGGCCGCTGTAGCCTCCCGGCCCGGCACGCCCGCCCGGATCACGGTCGCCCAGGGCGAGACGGTCTGGGATCTGGCCGAGCGCTACGCCCCGGATGGGATCGACCGCCGAGCCTATGTGGCCTCCATCCTCGAGCTCAACAGGTTGGACGGCATGCCCCTCGCCGGGCAACGCCTGAAGCTCCCGAAATAGTCGCGTTTTCTGCGCATCTTCCCTTGACCCCGCCGTTACACAGGCGTAATTTCAAGCACGCAGTTACACCACATGTGGTGGTGAACGTTCCGGGGGGCCCTATATCTGGTGATGAGCCGGTGGCGGGCATGGGAGGATCGAACGATGGACGCTGGCTCCAGGCGTCCGCCCGAGAAGGGGGAGAAGCGTGCCGCAGGTGACCCGAACGACGGCCGGCCCGGCCGTCAACGACGCGGATCTGAAGATCCGGCGCCACTTCACCACCGAAGGCGTCCACCCGTACGACGAGCTCGAGTGGGAGCTTAGGGATGCAGTTATCCAGAACTTCCGAACGGGTGAGATCGCGTTCGAGCAGAAAGGCGTCGAGGTCCCACGCTCGTGGTCGCAGAACGCCACGAATATCGCGTCGCAGAAGTACTTCCGGGGCACCCTCGGCACCCCCCAGCGCGAGCGCTCCGTCCGCCAGATGATCGATCGGGTGGTCGGCCGCTACCGCGAGGAGGGCCTCGAGCGCGGCTACTTCGCCGATGCGGACGAGGCGCAGGTCTTCCAGGACGAGCTCACCCACCTCCTCGTCACCCAGAAAGCAGCCTTCAACTCACCGGTCTGGTTCAACGTCGGCTGGCGCCCGAAGGGCGAAGAGCAAGTCAGCGCGTGCCAGCCGTACCACTCGCTTGTCAGCACACCGGCCGGTCTCGTTCCGATAGGGAAGCTGGTCGAGGAGAACGCGGTCGGCCTGAAGGTGTACGACGCCGAGGGGGTCACTCGGATCGTCGCCGTCAAGGCGAACGGAACCAAGGACGTCCTGCGTGTCCACACGAAGGCGGGACACGCTCTGGACGTCACGGCCGATCACCTCGTGTGGAAGAAGACCGGGGATCGGTCCGGCAGGTTCGTGCAGGCCGGCGAGCTGCAGCCGGGAGATGCCCTCGTGTGGCATCGCCGGGGCTCCTTCGGTGAGGCCGAGCTAGACGTGCGCGAGATGCGTGAGGCCGCCCTCGCCGGATGGCTCCAATCGGATGGGTTCGTCGGTCAATACGCAGGAACGAACAGGTCGCTGACGGTCGAGGCCATGACGGTCAACGATGCGGAGCTCGCCTGGGTGACGAACGCGCTCGATGCGGTGTTCCCCGACGTGCACCGTCACGAGCGGACGGTCGAGACCAAGAGCACTCACCTGGATTGCCGGCGCACCCGCCTTTATGGGAACGTTCTTCGGAGCTTCGTGGAGAAGTGGGACCTACGTACGCGGGGCGTCGACATGAAGGTGCCGGAGCATCTCTTCACCGCACCGCTTCCGGTCGTGGCGGCCTACCTCCGCAGCCTCTTCCAGGCGGAGGGGTCGATCTCGCTGCGCGAGCGCTCGGCCCGTATAGCGATGGACATGATCTCGGAGGACATCATCCGTGGCGCCCAGCGACTCCTGCTTCGCTTCGGCATCTTCGCCCGGGTCGGGTTCAAGCCTGACCCGCGGGAGGACCGTAGGGGCTGCTGGTCGCTGAGCGTCCAGAGCCTCGGCGATCGACGCCTGTTCGCTATGGAGATCGGATTCATCGACCCTGTCAAGAGCGAGAAGCTCGAGCGTAGCTTCGAGATCGAAGGGCACAGGTCCCTCGACGTCAAGACGCTCGAGATCAAGCGCATCGAGTCCCTCGGGCCGATGGAGGTCTTCGACATCCAGACTGAGAGCGGTGAGTATCTCTCCGAGAACCTGAGGGTGCACAACTGCTTCATACTTTCGGTCGACGACGAGATGAACTCGATCCTGAACTGGTACGTCGAGGAAGGCACGATCTTCAAGCACGGTTCGGGAGCCGGCATCAACCTGTCTGCGATCCGCTCCTCGAAGGAGCGTCTGAAGTCCGGGGGAACCGCCTCGGGTCCGGTCTCATTCATGCGCGGCGCGGATGCATCGGCCGGCACGATCAAGTCGGGCGGCGCGACTCGCCGGGCAGCCAAGATGGTGATCCTTAACGTCGATCACCCGGACATCAAGGACTTCATCTGGTGCAAGGCGCTCGAGGAGCGCAAGGCGCGGGCCCTGCGCGAGTCCGGCTTCGACATGGATCTCGACGGCAAGGACTCGCACTCCATCCAGTACCAGAACGCGAACAACTCGGTGCGCGTCACGGACGACTTCATGCAGGCCGTGCTCGAGGATCGCGAATGGGACCTGAAAGCCGTGACGACCGAGGACACGGTCGAAACGGTCAAGGCCAAGGAGCTGCTGCGCGAGATCTCGGATGCTGCGTGGGATTGCGCGGACCCCGGCATGCAGTACGACACGACGATCAACGACTGGCACACCTCGCCGAATTCGGGCCGGATCAACGGATCTAATCCATGCTTCACGGGCGACGCCCGCGTTCACACCGACAAGGGCCTGATCCGCTTCGACGACATGATGCGGGCGGTGATCGATGGCGAAACCTACGAGGTCTACACCAACGACATCACGAACCCCGATAACCCTCAGGACACGATCCGCTTGTCCAAGCCGAGCCAGTTCATGGTCACCGGCACCAACGAGGTCCTGAAGCTGCGCTTCAGCGATGGCCGTGAGATCCGATGCACCCCTAACCACCGGTTCTGGACCGAGAATCGGGGCTGGGTCCGTGCGGACGAGCTGACCTTCGACGACACGATCCGAGCGCTCGACCGGCGCGTGCCGGCGGCCATGGCGACCCGTGCGTTGCCCGTTCCCACCTCGTGGCGATCGTACGCAGCGAAGGGCACCCACTCGGTCGCGCTCAACTTCCCCGAGAAGTGGAGCGAGGAGTTCGCTCACTACCTCGGGTGGCTGGTGGGCGACGGCTGCATCTCGAACAACACGGTGTCGACGATCTACGGCTCGGAAGAGGATCGGAACGAGATCCTTCCCAGGCACCTCGAGCTCCTTACCGAGATCAACGGGGGCGTCGCGTCGAAGCCTTCGGTGCAGGCGAACGGGACCGTTCAGCTGCGACTGAGCAGGGGACCGTTCGCTCGCTTCATCGAAGCCCTCGGGGTCAAGCCCATCAAGGCGGCCCGTAAGGAGATCCCGTGGAGTTTGTTCGAGGCGCCGGAGGAGATCGTGCGCTCGTTCCTCCAGGGTCTCTTCGACGCCGCCGGATGTGCTTCGGATGGCAAGAACGGGACCCGGTACGTGGGCCTCGGGAGCAAGTCGCAAGAGCTTCTCCGAGGCGCGCAGCTGCTGCTGAGCACCCTCGGCATCTACTCACGGGTCTACGACGTCACCGGCACGCGGGATCGCTCCTTCGAGTACACCAGGAAGGACGGTTCGGCGGTTACCTATCGCAGCGAAGGCGGGAGTTTCGACCTGCGCATCCCGGGCAAGAGCATCGAGACCTTCGCGGGCCTGGTTAGCTTCGGTCTCGAGCGCAAGGCCACCACGCTTCGGGCGATGGTCGAAGGACACACGAGGTACGTATCGAAGGCCGCCTGCCTGTTGAGCCGGGAGAGCGACGGTTACGAGCTCACCTACAACCTGACTGAGCCCGTCAACCACTCGTACATGGTCAACGGCCTCGTGGTTTCGAACTGTTCGGAATACATGCACGTCGACAACAGCTCTTGCAATCTCGCATCGCTGAACCTCATGAAGTTCGTTAGCGACGAGGACGTCTTCGACATCGAGGGTTACAAGCACGCGGTCGAGGTGATGTTCCTCGCACAGGAGATCTCGGTCGGCTTCGCCTCGTACCCGACCGAGGCGATCGCCGACAACTCCCGCCGTTTCCGCCAGCTGGGACAGGGCTACGCGAACCTCGGGGCTCTGCTTATGGCTTCAGGACTCGCGTACGACTCGGACAAGGGCAGGGCATGGGCCGCGGCGATCACCGCGTTGATGACCGGACACTGCTACGCGACCTCGGCCAAGATGGCAAAGAGGGTCGGTGTGTATGAGGAGTACGAGGACAACCGCGATCCGCACATCCGTGTGATGAACAAGCATCGGGACGCGGCGTACGAGATCCCGGATGGGCTGGCCCCCGCAGAGCTCGTCGATGCAGCCAGGGCGTCGTGGGACGAAGCCGTGGCTCTCGGCGAGATGAACGGTTATCGGAACGCTCAGGCGACCGTGCTCGCGCCGACGGGGACCATCGGACTACTGATGGATTGCGACACCACAGGCATCGAGCCGGACCTGGCACTGAAGAAGACCAAGAAGCTCGTCGGTGGCGGAACCATGTCGATCGTGAACCAGACGGTCCCGCGCGCTCTCCGCAAGCTGGGCTACGACGAGAACCAGGTGAAGGACATCGTCGCCTACATCGACGACAACTCGCACGTAGTCGGCGCACCGCACCTACGTGAAGAGCACATGACCGTGTTCGACACCGCGATGGGCGATCGCTCGATCCACTACATGGGTCACATCAAGATGATGTCTGCGGTGCAGCCCTTCATCAGCGGGGCCATCAGCAAGTGTGTAACGGGCGAGACATTGCTCACCACCAACGAAGGGCTCATTCGTATCAAGAGCCTCTATGAAGACGAAGAGCCCGACACGTTCCGCGACGAGGTGATTGAGGTCGCCTCCACCGATGGGCCACGTAAGACGGATGCTTTCTACTATGGCGGCCTCCGCAAGGTGCGGGAGGTCCAGCTTCGGTCCGGTCACCGCGTCGCCGGCACGGAGAACCACAGGCTGCTCGTAGCGGGCGAGGCTGAGTTGACGTGGAAGACGCTCGCCGAGATAAAGCCGGGCGACTACGTAGCTACCCGGTATGGCTCCGGCATGTGGGCGGACCTTCCGGCGTCGCTCAGGAGCTTCGAGGCCGTGCCCTCTTACGGCAGCCAGAAGAAGGTGTGCCTTCCGCAGGAGATGACGGAGGACCTGGCGTTGCTACTTGGAGCATTCGTGGCCGAGGGACACATCACCCGGAGCAACTGGACCTTGACGATCACCAATTCGTACGACTCGGTATTGATGCGGATGCAGGAAGCCTTCCGAGACGTTTTCGGTGTTGAGGGTCGCATAACGCGTCAGGCCGGGAAATGCCCAGGGTTGATCGTGAGCTCCAAGACCGTCGTCGAGTTCTTCGATTTCCTCGAGTGTGGGGGGCGTGCGTCCAACAAGCGCATCCCCGACGCCGTCCTACGATCCCCAAGAAGCATGGTTCTCGCCTTCCTCAGCGGATTGTTCCTTGGCGCCTATGTCCACGTTGGACGTGCATCCAAGTTCGGGATCTGCGTCGACTCTCCCAAGCTTCTCGACGACCTGCAGGCAGTGCTCACGAACCTCGGGGTGGTTCATGGTCGGATGACTAAGCGGAATCGAGAGAACGGCAAGACCTACGATGAGGTCTACGCGACGGGCGAGCACGCCCAGTGGCTGCTGACCCAGGTCAAGTTCCTCGAGCCCCACAAGGCCTACCAAGCAGCCCGGTTCGACGCTCGAGGCCAACTTACCCAAAGCACCGCGGACGTGGTGCCCGGCATCTCCGGGCGAGAGCTGTACCAGCTGATCCCTACAGTGGACAAGCGTGCCCAGGCGACGCGTCACACCATGCGGCACCTCCTGGACGTCAGGACCAAGCGCGTCAGCCGGAGATCGTTAGAGCGGGTGGCGGCGATCCCGGGGGTAGAGCTACCCGGTTGGCTCAGGATGGTTCTCCAGCAGAACCTGCGCTTCAGTCCGGTCAGCTCCGTCCAAGAGAGCGGGATCCGCAAGGTGTACGACATCTCGGTCCCCGAGACGCATGCCTTCGTCGGCAACGGAGTCGTCAACCACAACACCGTGAATCTTCCCGAGAACGTGACGGTCGAGGATGTCGAGAACGCATACATCGAGGGATGGAAGCTCGGCCTGAAAGCGCTCGCCCTCTACCGCGACAACTGCAAGGTCGGGCAGCCGCTCTCGGCGACCAAGAAGGACGTGGTGAAAGTCGAGACCACGGCGACGGCCATGCCGGAACCGGTGCGCCGCCGCCTCGCCAAGCGCCGGAGCGCCCGCACCTACAAGTTCCGGGTGGCCGACACCGAGGGCTACATAACGACGGGCGAGTTCCCCGATGGGACCGTGGGCGAGATCTTCCTCAAGGTCGCGAAGCAGGGCTCGACGCTCGCCGGGATCATGGATGCATTCGCCATCTCGATCTCGATGGGCCTGCAGTACGGGGTGCCTCTCTCCGCCTACGTGAAGACGTTCGTGAACACTCGCTTCGAGCCATCCGGCATGACCGACGACCCCGACTTCCGGATCGCGACCTCGGTGCTCGACTACGTGTTCCGACTGCTGGCGCTCGAGTACCTGACACCCGAGGAACGGAACGCGCTCAACATCCGCACCTCCGGCGAGCGGGTGACCGAGATCGAATCGAAGCTTGCCCCGGGGGACGAGGAGAAGACGAACGGGAATGGGAACGGCCACACGAACGGCGGCCCCGCCGAGAGCGTGATGGTTCTCGGACCGGTGGCCGATGCGCACGCCGGATCGCTCCCGTTCTGCGGAACCTGCGGAGTGCAGATGCACCCGGCCGGATCGTGCTTCGCCTGCCCTGCGTGCGGCTCGACGAGCGGGTGCTCCTAGGAGCTGGTTGACATGGCCGCGAAGAACTGCGCCGAGTGTGGAGCGGAGCTAGAACCCCGCTCCACCTCGTGTCCCCTGTGCGGAACTCAGCGACGGGAGTCGGTCAAGTGGACGACCGCGAAGAAGCCGGCCGTGCCCGAGGACGTCGAGGATTACCAGGCCGACCTTCGCAAGCTGCGCGCACAGCTGAAGAAGATCCGCGACGAGGGGGCCGAGGCGGTCTAACCGCTAGGGTCTAAACGTGCGCTGCCCCTACTGCTCAGCCGAAGAAGACAAGGTCGTCGAGTCGCGCCTTGCCGAGGAAGGCCGCACGATACGACGCCGTCGTGAATGCCTCGCCTGCAGTCGTCGCTACACGACCTTCGAGCGGCCGGAAGAGGTCCCCATCATCATCGTGAAGCGCAACGGGGTGGAGGAACCCTTCGACTCTGCCAAGGTCGTCGAGGGAATCAAGAGGGCGTGCAAGAACCGTCCGGTGACCATGGCCGAGATCGAGTCGATCGCGGCCGACGTCGAGGACGAGATGCGTGCCGACGGTCGTCGCCCCGTGCCGACCTCTGAGATCGGGCGCGACGTGCTCGAGCGCCTGCGTGACCTCGACGAGGTCGCCTACCTCCGCTTCGCCTCGGTCTACAAGGACTTCCAGGAGCTGGACGACTTCGAGCGCGAGCTGGGTTCGCTGCTCAAGAAATCGCCTCCCAAGCAAGTGAATGGGGGAGGGCCCTGAAGCTTCCCGTGAAGCGGTTGGACGAGGGCCTGCCGCTACCGAGCTACGCGCGCGAAGGGGATGCAGGCCTCGATCTTCTGGCTGCGGAGGACGTCACCCTGAAGCCGGGCGACCGTACGGCGATTGCCACCGGGATCGCCGTCGCCATCCCACGGGGTTACGCAGGCTTCGTCCACGCCCGCTCCGGTCGGGCTCTCCGCGAGGGCCTGGCGCTCGTGAACGCGCCGGGTCTCATCGACTCCGGGTATCGGGGCGAGATCAAGGTGCTGGTCACCAACCTCGACCCGGCGTCGCCGATCTACATCAAGCGGGGCGAGAAGGTGGCCCAGCTGGTGGTCCAGGCGGTCGAAGAGGTCGAGCTCCAGGCGGTCGAGGAGCTCCATGTATCGGTCAGGGGCGAGGGGGGCTTTGGGAGCACCGGCCGCTAGCCCCAACTCATCCGGGCCATTACAATGGCCCTTGTGCGGGCGTGGCTCAGTGGTAGAGCATCACCTTGCCAAGGTGAGGGTCGCCAGTTCGAATCTGGTCGCCCGCTCCGACATAAGTGCAGGTCAGGGGCCCTTTTCCGGGGGCCCCTGATGCGTCTCGGGAGGGGTTTTCATCAAGGCCGGGCA
>JACCXF010000157.1 GCA_013697295.1 Actinomycetota bacterium
CTCCTGCGTGTGGTGGAGACGAACAGGGGCCGAGCTCGGAGGGTTCACCGGCGGTCTCGGAGGGGGGCTTCCCGCAGAAGACCGCGATCATCGAAACCGACGCGGAGCCAGTGATGCTAACGGTCGAGGTCGCCGAGACCGACGAGGACCGTGCACAAGGTCTGATGGGTCGAACGTCCCTGCCCGATGACCACGGCATGGTGTTCATCTTCTTCGAGGAGCACTTGGGAGGCTTCTGGATGAAGAACACGTTGATCCCGTTGTCGATCGCGTTCTTCGGCCAGGACGGCGAGATCCTCGACATCCTCGACATGAAGCCCTGCAAGAAGGATCCGTGTCCCACGTACGACCCCGGCGTGTCCTATTGGGGAGCGCTGGAGGTCAACCGTGGCGCATTCGGGGCCTGGGGAGTGTCGGTTGGGGACCGGATCCGGATGAACTGACGCTTCGAGTGATGGCTTTCACTGACGCTGTGCCACGCGAGCGATGACATAGGCGCCACCTTTCCGGTAACCCGCCGGAACTCGAAGGAGGCGTCGATGGAACACGAAGGCCGATCCGATCTCGGGCGGTCATGGCACGACGACGACGCCGGCCAAACGACTGCGGAATATTCCCTCGTCCTGCTAGTTGCCGGACTAGTGGTCGGTGTCCTTGCTGCGTTCGTGAAGTCCGGAGCCCTTGACGACATGTTCAAGACGATCATCTCCGGTCTCATCGATCGTGCCGGGGGCTGACCGCGAGCGAGGCCAGTCGACGGTCGAGTTCGTGCTGCTCCTCCCGTTCCTCGCAGCGGCGTTCGCTGCGCTGGTAGAGGTAGCGCTCCTCGCAGGAGACCAGGTGAGGCTCTGGCATGCGGCTCGAGAGGCCGCCCGGGTTGCGGTTGTGGATTCTGACCCGATCCAAGCGGCCGTTGCCGCCGAGTCTTCGGGCTTGTCCCCGTTGGAGCTAACCATCGATCCCGACGTGGCTCACCGCATACAAGGTCGGCCCCTTACGGTTCAGATCCGTTACGAGCCGCCGGGGCATCTTCCGCTACTCGGTCTGATCGTGCGAAGCGTCGATCTTAATGCGACCGCGACGATGCGGATCGAACAACCGTGACCCTGTTGGTCGCCGGGCTCAGTCTTTCGCTGTCGATGCTTCTTGGTGTCTTCTTCATAGACCTGGGTGCGGCTTCGACGGCCCGGGCTCGCGCTCAGGCTGCTGCGGACGCGACGGCGCTGGCGGCCGTTGCAGAGGTTTCCCCTTACGGCACCGGTCGTCAGGAGGCCATCGCTCGTGCCTATGCCGAGCACAACGGGGGCCGGCTGGTCGAGTGTCGATGCGTTGTGGGCTCCACGGCCGTCCAGGTGAGCGTTGCCGTGGACGGTGTCGAGGCTACCGCCAGAGCAACGTTCGACCCGGCGATGCTCTCGCCCGGGTCCTTCGCCTTCGACGGCCGGGGATTGCATGCTCGATTGGCGGCCGCCGTAGAGCGATTGATCGAGGCGACGCGTGCCTCCGTCTACGTGTCATCTGGGTACCGCTCGCCTGTCGAGCAGGCGAAGCTCTGGAGTGAGGCGGTACGACGCTACGGGAGCCCTGAGGCGGCCAACGATTGGGTTGCGCCCCCCGGCTCATCGATGCACGAGCGAGGTTTGGCCGTTGACCTTGTTGGCGATATCCCGTTTGCGGCCCGAATGATCGAGACGCTCGGCTTGCCTATGTACCGGCCTTTGTCGAACGAACCGTGGCACTTCGAGCTGGCTGGGAGCCGCAGCTAGGATGCAGCATTCCCGTCTGAAAGGAACGCGGCGCCGTGATCTCCGATCAGCCCCATCGTCTCGTCGAAACCCTCGAAGGGCGCTCCAAGGATCTCGAGATCGAGTTCCATCGCGCCTACTGGGATTCACAGGTCGAGGCCACACCGGAGTCCGAGCGGCGACGCGCCGAGCTGGAACTCGAGCTAAGGCGGATCAAGGGTGACCCGGACGCCCTGGCCGCAGTCGAGGGAGCGCTGCAGGACGATATCCACGATCCGGTCTTGAAGAGGCAGCTCGAGGTTCTCAGATTGTCCTTGCTCGGCAATCAGATGCAGGAACCTCAACGGGAGTTGCTGGTCGAATTATCGAGCGCGGTCGAGAGCGATTTCGCATCTTTCCGCCCCGAGCTGGACGGCCGCACGGTTTCCGACAACGAGATCGATGAGATCTTGAGGTCTTCGAACGACCCCGACTTGCGGCGATCGGCTTGGGAGGCGTCGAAGGAGGTCGGTGCTCTCGTCGCCGATCGCGTCCGCGAGCTCGCCCGAGTCCGCAACGAGATGGCCCGCGATCTGGGGTACGCGGATTACTACGGCATGTCGCTCGACCTGCAGGAGATGTCGG
Source organism: Actinomycetota bacterium (assembly GCA_013697295.1). Lineage (GTDB taxonomy): Bacteria > Actinomycetota > CADDZG01 > CADDZG01 > WHSQ01 > JACCXF01. The sequence continues at coordinate 2,370 of JACCXF010000157.1, forward strand.
AGGAATGGTTGTTCGATGTCATGGGGAGACTCGAGCGGCTGACGGAGGAGCCATTCCGGGCCTGGAAGGGCGCCCTCGATGGACGGTTACGGGAGCGGTTCTCAACCCAGCAGCTTTATCCGTGGCATTACGCCGACCCCTTCTTCCAGCAAACGCCGCCAGATGGCCGCGTCAGCCTCGACGACGCCCTACAGAATCTCTCCGCGTCGGAGTTGTGTGACAAGACGTTCGGATCCTGGGGCATCGATCTCGGTTCCGTATTGGATGCCAGTGATCTGTATCCCCGCGACAGGAAGTGCCAGCACGCGTTCTGTTTGAATGTGGATCGCGACGGTGACGTGAGGATCCTCGCGAATGTCGTTCCGGGAGAACGCTGGGTCGAGGTCATGCTGCACGAGTCGGGTCACGCTGCGTACGACATCACGATCGACCCGAAACTCCCGTACCTGCTGCGCCGCCCCGCTCATATCTTCGTAACGGAAGCGATCGCGATCCTTTCCGGACGGCTCACCCGCGATCCCGAATGGCTCACGAATGTCGCCGGTCTAGCCTCGTCGGAGATCGGTGCGATCGAGGCGGACATCCGAAGGACGAAGGCAGCCCATTCTCTGTTGTTCGCTCGATGGGTGCTCGTGATGGTCCACTTCGAGCACGATCTCTATGCGGACCCAGAGGCCGATCTCGACGCTCGTTGGTGGGAGTTGGTCGAACGCATGCAGTTGGTGACAGCTCCCCCTGGTCGTGGCTCACCCGATTGGGCGGCGAAGATCCATACAGCCGTTGCTCCGGTCTACTACCACAACTACTTGCTGGGAGAGATGCTCGCGTCGCAGCTCGAAGCGACCTGCGCGCGCGAATGTGGAGGATTGGTCGGGATGAAGGAGGCGGGAACGCTTCTCTCGGAGCGGGTGTTCGCGCCGGGGAACCTGATGACCTGGAGCGTCTTGATCGAAAAGGCGACGGGAAGCAGCCTCTCGCCGGACGATTTCGTATCCGGTCTGATCACGAACGCAAGCTGAGTGCTAGCGGAGGCTCGCCTTCTCCCGGAAACGGGAATACAGAGCTGTGGCGCGTGGTGAGATGAACACCACGCTAGATGCACCGACGGACCCGATGGAGACCGGCACGGTGACGTTACCGATACGGCTGACGTCCACTTGGGTGGCCAGAACGCTAAGCCGGAAGAGCTCATCGGCAGAGATGTTGAGGTCGGTGAACTCGCGACCAGCTGCGATCCACTTGAACACGGCCGAGGGATCCCTCTCCACCTGTTTGTTCAGCAGCTTCAGCATCTGGAGGAGGAAGCGCGCCTGATTCGAGGTGCGGGCGATGTCTCCGTCCTTGAATACCTTCCTCGTTCGGACATAGGCCAGGGCTCTCCACGACGGCAGCCTGCGCCTTCCTGCCTTGAGGCGCGCTCCAGAACCTCCGGGATCGTAGATGTCGCGTTTCAAGGTGATGGGGACGTTGCCTATCCTGCGAATAAGGCCCTCGAAACCTTCGAACCCGGTCAGCACCCAGTAGTCGAGGCGGATCCCGGTGAGCTTCTCCAATGTTCTGGCGAGAAGCTGAGGACCGCCCCTCTCCATCGCTTCGTTGATCTTCGCTGACCCGTATCCGGGGATATCCACCCACGAATCGCGCGGGAAGTTGAGGATGCCCCCGCGCATGGTCTCCGCGTTGATCCCCACGATGTGGATGGCGTCGGAACGAGCGCGTTGTGGATTCCCATGACGCGCGTCGCTACCCAGCACCAGGATGTAGATCTTTCCGTCATTCGGCTGAAACGTTTCATGTACACGTCCAGCGACAACTCCGGAAGCACGGCTATCGGAGCCACCCCCGCGCAGCATCGGGAAAGCCGCGACGATGAATAGGATGATGACGACGAGAGCGACGGCGCGACGTGTCATCTCGAGGCGCCCTTCTTGTTGTCGTTCTTGCGGCCCTTCTCGTTCCGATCGCGCGACGCTTTATTTCTCTCTTCCGACTCGGGCAGGGGCTCTTGATCGGTCTCGAAAGCAACAACCCTCCAGCGACCGCGCTTCTTTTCTAGGAAGAGGTCAGAGCGGTATCCGATACGAACCGTTTCTCCGTCGCTTTCGATGCGAGCCACGACGGTGACGGTTCCGGCGGCACGGCGTGCGCCGGGCGCCTGGATACCGATGCGCCCCCGGCGCCATAGCGTTCTCACGCTATCGGCCGCCACAGTGATTCCCGGCCGAGCCGAAAGGAATGGCCTTGCGGCCGACGCAGAGAAGAGTCTGCGAACGACACGCTTTCGGGTGGAGGGGTCGAGGAACAATGCGGAGTGCAGCTCCTTCACAAGAGCGGTCAATGGGCCTCGCTGATTGCGCAGCCGGTCTTTCTCCTCCTTCGTCGGCTTGGAGGTGATCCCGGTAGCGAGCGTCTGGATGCGCCACGGAGCCTGTTCCAGGATGACCGGTGAGTCGGATGGCTGTGGGCCGGACTGGTGGTTCGATGAGCCCTCGCGCCTCGTGAGGGCGTATGCCGCTACCCCCACCGTGGCGAGCATCACCACCGCTACCAGCGGGACCCAGATCCTGCGAGAGGCGGCGATCGAGATGTCCAATATCTTCCTTTTGGGTTTGCGGGCGGTCGGCGAGGGTAGCGGAGCATCAAGTGGATGCAAGCCATCCATCGGGCGCTCTACGGCGCGAGGTTAGGATTGCTCACCTTTTAGTCAGCAGGAAGGATTTCCACTCATGGAGCTCGGAATCGACGTATCGAAGACCGATTCTCATGCGGTCGTGGACGTCAAGGGAGAGATAGACGTCTACACCGCTCCGAAGTTGCGGGAGAAGTTGATCGAACTGGTCTCGGAGGGTTCCTACGACGTGGTCGTAAACCTGGAAGGGGTCGACTTCCTCGATTCCACGGGGCTGGGTGTTCTGGTGGGCGCACTGAAACGTGTGAAGGCGCACGACGGCAGCCTGTCGTTGGTCTGCACGCAGGACAAGATCCTGAAGATATTCAAGATCACCGGCCTCACCAAGGTGTTCCCGATCCACGCCTCGGTGGCCGAGGCGACCGGGGCTTCGAGCGAGTGACTTCGTGGCCGACGTAGAGCTCTCGATCCCGGCCCGGTCGGCCTACGTCGGCGTGGTGAGGCTCGCGATCGGGGCGCTCGCCCGAGCCGCTGAACTGGACGAAGACATCGTGGACGACCTTCGGATCGCGGTTTCCGAGGCCTGCACCAACTCGGTTCTGTCTCACGAGCGGTCGGGCGTGGATGCCCCTGTCACCGTTACTTGGAACGAGGAGCCGAGCCGCCTCCTGGTGGAGATCGTCGACGAGGGGGCCGTCTACGACCCGGATGGGCTGGATGCCGACGATACCCAAGCGCTGCTGAGGCTCTCGATGTCGGTCGCCTTGCTCCGTAGCCTGATGGACGGTTGCGAGATCGGGCCCCGGGAGGGGCCCGGAATGGCCACGCGCTTCACCGTCCCGCGCCGGACCCGATGACGGTTACCAATCCTTTCCTGGGCCAACTTGACGTTTTGGGGACACAAAAGCTAGCTTAGGGCGCCCAAAAATGGATGCCCAACTTTCGAGATCCGACCGCGAGCTTCTGAAGGCCATCTACCGGTTGACCCGGGATGGGTCGTTCGCGCATACCGGGCGTCTGGCTCTGTCCCTCGGGCTGACGCCCGGCACCGTCACGGCTGCCGTGAAGCGCTTGGACGAACGGGGCTTCCTGGAGCACCAGCCCTACCGTGGCGTAGAGCTGAGGGGGCCCGGACGAGCCGCTGCGGTGACGGCCGTCCGCCGGCACCGGATCGTCGAGCGGTTCCTCTCGGACATGCTTGGTTACCCGTGGAACGAGGCCGACCGTCTCGCCGGGACCTTCGAGCACGAGCTCCCACAGGAGGTCGAGGAGCGGATGTTCGTTGCGCTCGACCGGCCGTCCACCTGCCCCCACGGCTTCCCGATCCCAGATCCGGACGTCGAGGAGATCCCCGACATGCCACCGCTCTACGCGCTCGAGCCCGGAGACGTGGCGGTCGTCGCCGTCCCCGGAGCAACCGACCCCGAGGTCATCGAGTTTCTCGACGCGATGGGGCTCCGTCCCGGTGTCACCGTCGAAGTGAAAGAGAAGCATCCCTTCGATGGGCCGGTCGTGCTGAGGGTCGAGGGGCGCGATCGAACCATCGGCGAGAAGGTCGCCAACCAGATATACGTGCGCAAGGAACAGGCGATCTAGCCGTGCCACAGATCGTTGCATCTCATGCGATCGCAGTTCGCAACACCCAAAGAGCCCATGACTGGATGAACGAAGAGAAGGAGGAAGCGACAGCATGAATCACCTGTTCGCCGCGGAGGGGGGATACCAGGAGTTCACGCTCGGCGGAGCCGAGTTCTTCTGGCTCTTCTTCTCAGCCGCAACCGCGATCCTGGCGCTCGTGATCGGGTACCTCTTGATGCGCGAGGTCCTGGCCGCGGATCAGGGGACACCGAAGATGCAAGAGATCGCCGCCGCGATCCAGGAAGGGGCGCTCGCGTACCTTCGTCGTCAGTTCAAGACCATCGCGCTGATCACCATCCCTCTGGGAGTGATCGTGTTCGCGACTTCGACGGCGGTTCCGATGCCAGACGGAGAGGAGGCGCTCAGCTTCGTTGAATCGGGGATCTTCCGGACGGCCGCCTTTCTCGCCGGCTGTTTCATGTCGGGCCTTACCGGCTTCATAGGTATGAGCCTTGCCGTGCGCGGTAACGTCCGTACGGCTGCGGCCGCGCGCTCGGGATCGCTCCCAGCGGCCCTGAAGGTCGCGTTCAGGACGGGCGGCGTCGCGGGGATGTTCACGGTTGGCCTGGGTTTGCTCGGAGCAACCATCATCATCCTGATCTTTCAGAACACCTCGTCCGCGATCCTGATCGGGTTCGGCTTCGGCGGCTCATTGCTGGCTCTCTTCCTTCGTGTCGGAGGAGGCATCTTCACCAAGGCAGCGGACGTTGGTGCGGACCTCGTCGGCAAGGTGGAGGCCGGCATCCCCGAGGACGACCCACGGAACCCGGCGACCATCGCCGACAACGTCGGTGACAATGTGGGTGACTGCGCGGGTATGGCGTCGGACCTCTTCGAGAGCTATGAGGTCACGCTCGTGGCCTCGATCATCCTCGGCGTGGCCGCGTTCAACTCCATCGGGTTGAACCCGGCGCTCGGACTTATCTTTCCGGTCATCGCGCGCGCTATCGGTGTACTCGCATCGATAGTAGGCGTTTACATGGTTAAGGCAACCGACAAGGACAAGTCGGCGATGGCGCCCATCAATCGCGGCTTCCTTGCAGCCGGCCTCCTGACGGTAATCGGCACCTTCCTGGTCGCCCAGTTCTACGTGAAGGACCTGCGCGTGTTTTGGGCCGTGGTCGTGGGGCTCGTGCTAGCGCAGGTGGTCAGCAGGTTGACCGAGTACTTCACGTCGACCGAGACGGCTCCCGTACGCGAGATCGCTGAGGCGACCCGCACGGGACCGGCGACGACGATCCTTTCCGGTTTCTCTTCTGGACTCGAATCGTCGGTCTACGCGATCATCGCCATCGCAGCGGCCCTCGGTGTCGGGATCGCGTTGGGCGGTGGCAACCTGCAGTTCTCGCTCTATCTCGTCGCCTTGACGGGCATGGGGATGCTGGCGACCACTGGTGTCGTGGTTTCAGAGGACACCTTTGGCCCGGTGGCGGACAACGCGGCGGGCATCGCCGAGATGTCGGGCGAGTTCAGTGGCGAGCCCGAGCGCATCATGGTGAGCCTAGATGCGGTCGGCAACACCACGAAGGCCGTGACGAAGGGTTTTGCGATCGGCTCGGCTGTCATCGCTGCGGTTGCGTTATTTGCCTCGTTCATCGAGACCATCGCCGGGGAGCTGGGCCTGGAGGCAGAAGGGTCCGGAGTCTTCCGGCTCCCCCAGACGCAGATCAACGTCGCCGATCCGAAGACCTTCATCGGACTTCTCATCGGGGGCTCGATCGCGTTCATGTTCAGCGCTCTGGCCATCCGGGCCGTCGGTCGGACGGCGGCGGTGGTAGTGGAGGAGGTGCGGAGGCAGTTCCGCGAGAAGCCGGGGATCATGAACGGCACCGAGCGACCCGAGTACGGGCCGGTCATCGACATCTGCACTACGGCGTCTCTGCGAGAGCTTGCAACACCGGCGCTGCTGGCCGTCCTCACGCCGGTGATCGTTGGCTTCGGGATCGACTATTTCGCTCTTGGTGCCTTTCTTGCGGCGGTCATCCTCACCGGCCAGTTGATGGCGAATTTCCTGTCGAACTCTGGTGGCGCGTGGGACAACGCCAAGAAGTACATCGAGGATGGGAATCTCGGGGGTAAGGGATCGGAAGCTCACAAGGCTGCGGTCATCGGCGACACCGTCGGCGACCCGTTCAAGGACACGGCCGGCCCCGCGCTCAACCCATTGATCAAGGTCATGAATCTCGTCTCGCTGCTGATCCTGCCGGCGGTCATCAACTTGAAGGACAACGACGTCGCCCGTTTCTCCATCGCAGGAGTGGCGTTAGTCATCCTCATCGCAGCGATCTCGTTCAGTAAGCGCAAAGGCGGGATGTCGATGCAGGGGGCGAACCCAGAGGCCCCCGCTTCGAAGCCGATCGGCGCCCAAGCGTAACGAACATGTAAGAGAAGAGGGGGCTTCCGGGGCCCCTCTTCTCTTGTGGAGTCAGTCCAGGTGGTAGGGGACGCTGACGACGACGACTCCCGGCTCGAACAGGAGATGCCGCTTCACGATCAACGCGGTCTGTCCGTGCAGGATCTGATGCCTCTTCTTGGGTACGACGAATTCCGGGATGATCACGGTAACGACCCGATCTATCCCGTCGGCCTCGAACTGCCTCACGTATTGCAGGACCGAAGAACCGATGTCCCGGAAGGGAGCAGCCTCGATCTCGAGGGGATGGGGGATCCGTGCGGTGAGCCAGTCGTCACCCAACTTCTCGACTGCTTCAGGTTCAAGCCCAAAAGAAACGGCTCGCAAGTCGGTGGGCCGAAGCGTCTCGGCGTATTCGATCGCCTGCAACATTGCGTTGTTGATGCTGGCGACCATCACCAGGGCGAAGTTGCGCCCGGGTTCTTGAACCTCATCCGTCATCGCATGGATGTCGGCCTTCGTGATCGGGATATCGAGTACCTGGACCCCGGGTTCGGAGAGGAGACTCGCCTTCAACCGGTGCATGCGAGGGTGACGCACGATCTCCGAGAGGCCCCCGGCCTGCAATACCTCAGGGATCACCACAGTCAGGAAATCGTCGCTTCCCAACTCCCGACGCTTGTCCCGCAGGAATCTCCGGAGCGCCTTGGTGTTCGAGAATCCGGCCCGTGGCAATTGGATCAGCGGCACATCGGGAGCCAGCCGTTCCCACGCCGCTTCGTTCGCAGGATCAAAGGTAACGGCCGTCACCTCGGCAGCGGAAATGGATCTTACGTAGCCGACGGCTCGACAGGTGGCGGCGTCCACCTTCGGCACGTACACCACGAAGCGCTGATGCGTCGGGCGGCGATCGTGCGGCCGGCGTTCGGGATGTGCGAGCTGGCGGGCCACGTCCTGATAATGAGAGTGGACCGAATACATCCCGTACATGATCACGGGGATCGAGGCCAGGATGATCCAGGCTCCGCCGATGAACTTCGTCTGGATTATCACCAGCAGAACGATGCCGGTGACGATGGCTCCGAAACCACTGCGAAGTGCCTTGACCTTCCAACCTTGCGGTTTCACTTTCCGGAAGCGCCTCGTCAAGCCCGTCTGAGACAGCGTGAACGATATGAAGACACCGATCAGGTAAAGCTGGATGAGCGCGTTCAGCTGGGCATCGAAGGCCCAAATGAGGATGGATGCCAGGGTTGCGAGGATGATGACCCCGTTGGAGAACACCAGCCGGTCGCCACGGTTCCTGAACTGGCGGGGCATGAAGTTATCGTTCGCGAGGATGGACGACAGGCGAGGGAAGTCCTGATAGGCGGTATTGGCCGCCAGGATCAGGATGGCCGCAGTCATCACCTGAAGCAGGTAGAACAGGAATCCCTCGCCGTATATCGCAGCTCCGATCTGGGCGACCACGGTGCGCCCGGCGTCATGGTGGAAGATGACGTTGGTGTGGTCGGCCAGCCACGAGATCCCCAGAAACATCGAGATCGTCAACGCGCCCATGACCGAGAGCGTTGTCGCTGCGTTCTTGGATTGCGGATAACGGAAGGCGGCCGTCCCATCGGCGATCGCCTCGACGCCGGTCAGAGCCGTTGTGCCCGCGGCGAACGCCTTCAGGATCAGGAAGAAACCGAGTGGCTCCAGGGCCTTGAGTTGGTCGCCGGCGGACTCGGCTTGGGGGCAACCTCCCGCGCACTTGACGAATCCCACGACTAGCAGGAGATAGATGGATGCCACGAACCCATAGGTGGGGATCGCGAAGAGGGTGCCCGACTCCTTTACACCACGCAGATTGGCGAGCGTTACGAGGATGACGAATCCGACAGCGACGATCACTCGGTGATCGTCGATCGAGGACACGGCGGAACTGATCGCGTCCACTCCAGCCGTGATGGAAACCGCGACGGTGAGGACGTAGTCGCCCAGAAGGGCCGCGGCGGCCAGAAGCCCGGGGAGCATCCCGAGGTTTTCGGCGGACACTCGGTAGGCGCCGCCACCGGAAGGGTACGCATGCACGGTTTGCCGGTACGAGCTGACGACGATCGCAAGGACGCACGCCACTGCGATGGAGATGGGAATGGTCAAGCCGAGTGCTCCGGACGCGGTGCCGGCAGTCCCCAGTACGAGCATCGCCTCCTGCGTGGCGTAAGCGTTCGACGAGAGTGGGTCCGAGGCAAAGACGGGGAGCGCGATGGTCTTGGGGAGCAATGTGTGCTCGAGCTCGCCCGATGACATCGGGCGACCGACGAAGATTCGCTTTATCGCAGCAGGGGCTCGGGACATCTATCCGTGCTCTGGGCTCGAAACCAGTTCGTATTCGGGATTGAGGATGACCAACTCGCCGTCCTCATCACGTCCGATGACCCCCTCCATTATCAGCCCGGTCCCGAGGGTGATGCCCGACATCGTCGGGCGCCCCAGCCATTTTGCGATCATTTCTCCCGTGCCGTCGATGATGGTGGCCTCGATGGACCCGCCGCCTTCCCTGGGATCGATCCGGATGTTCTGGATGACCCCAGCCACCTTGAACCTCTTCCGCGGCTCCAGATCCGCGATCGGCGTGGTGCCGGCCAGAGAGTCCCGCCACGCACGCAGGGTCGCCGCCCGGACCTCTTCCGGGGGTCGCGAGATGCTTTCGAACGCCCGTCTGATACCTGCCACGATGGCGAAGTATGGCAGTATCGCCCGCGTTCTTTCCGACGGGTAACTAAGGGAGCTCAGACAGGTGCACGTCGTCATCGCCGGCTGTGGGCGCGTTGGGTCGGAGCTCGCGGGCAATCTGGAGAAACTCGGCCATTCCATCGCCGTGATCGACAAGACTCGCAAGGCGTTCGAAAGGCTCAAGGCCGACTTCGACGGGAAGAAGATCGTCGGCCTGGGCTTCGACCGCGACGTGCTGGAACGGGCCGGCATCGGAGAAGCGCAGGCCTTCGCAGCGGTTACCAGCGGTGATAACTCCAATATCGTGGCCGCAAGGGTCGCTCGGGAGCACTACCGGATCCCCCAAGTCGTCGCCCGCATATACGACCCCCGCCGGGCGCAGATCTATCAGCGTCTCGGGATCCAGACGGTCGCGACGGTGAGGTGGACTACCGACCAGATCCTCCGCCAGGTGATCCCGGATGAGGTGCCGGTGGAGTACACGGTCGACAA
>JACCXF010000106.1 GCA_013697295.1 Actinomycetota bacterium
GGCGTCGAGGGCAACGGCCAGCGCGAGTTGGGCGAGCTCATCATCGGTCTGCTACGACCAGACGCCGGTGAGGTGAAGTTGAACGGCAAGAGCCTGGCGGGTCGAACGGTCGAGCAGATCAGGAACGAGGGCGTCGCATTCGTATCCGAGGATCGGCACGGGCGCGGCCTGGTGCTCGACATGACGTTGTGGGAGAACACGATGATGGGTCGCCAGGATGACAAGAAGTATCAGAGAGGCTTTGGGCTCCTCGCGATCCAGAAGGTGAAAGACACGTGTGTGCGCCTCATCAAACAGTTCGACGTGCGAGCGCGGAGCATCTCGGTCACCGCCGCAACGCTTTCCGGCGGCAATCAGCAGAAGCTGATCCTGGCGCGCGAGCTCGAGAACGATCCGCAGCTCCTGATCGCGGCGCAACCGACCCGCGGTCTCGACGTCGGAGCGATCGAATTCGTTTGGAAGCAGATCCTCGAACAGAAGGGCGCGGGGCGAGCGGTCCTGTTGATCTCGGCAGAGCTCGAAGAGATCTACGAACTGTCGGACCGCATCGTCACGCTCTATGAGGGTCAGATCACCGGCGAATACTCCCCGGACGCATCTCCTGAGGAGCTCGGCATCGGCATGACCGGCGGCAAAGCAAAGGCACAGCCGAGCTGATGTCGAGCGAGGCGCCGGCGACCGGTGCAGCGACCCGGGCCCCCCGACGCGACCTGCTGTCTTCCGCACTCGCGCGCACCATCGGTTTACTCGGAGCGTTCCTGCTCGCAGGTTTGTTGGGAAGCATCATCATTCTCGCCTACGGCGAGAACCCACTGGACGTTTACCGCATCGTGTTCGAGTTCAGCTTCAACCGGCCACAGGACATCGCGAGCGTTCTCGAGAACGCTACGCCGCTGATCTTTTCCGGGCTTGCGGTAGCCGTCGCGTTCAAGGCCGGGCTCTTCAACATCGGCGTGGAGGGCCAGTACATCGTTGCCATGGCCGCTGCGGCGGCCGCCGCGTTGGGGCTGTCGTTCCTTCCGGGGTTCCTGCTCGTACCGGCGGTGCTGATAGCCGCGATGCTCGGGGGGATGGTGTGGGCCTCGGTGCCCGCGGTGCTCAAGGTGAAAACGGGGGCCCACGAGGTCGTCACGACGATCATGATGAACGGGATCGCCATCAGCCTCGTCGCCTGGCTCATCCTGAACCCGATGCGCAGCACCGCCGGCCAGATGATCGACCTACGGACGGACCTGCTCCCGAAGAAATCGTTGATCCCCACCATCGCCGAGACGCTCGGCATCGAGAGCATCCCCGGCTCGGTGTATTTCACGTGGTTGTTCCCTCTCGCGCTCGTCGCGTGCTTCCTCGTGTGGGTGCTCTTGTTCCGGACCCGTCTCGGTTATGAGGTCCGGGCGGTGGGCTCGTCCAGTGGCTCGGCGGAAGCGGGTGGCATCTCCACCGGGGCAACGCAGATCAAGATCTTCTTGATCTCGGGCGCGCTCGCCGGGTTCGTCGGCCTGAACCACTTGCTCGGAGACAAGGGATACCTCGGCTCGAACTACGAGATCCTCTTGGGGTTTAACGGCATCACGGTCGCGTTCCTCGGACGCAACCATCCCGCCGGGATCCCACTCGCCGCGATCCTGATTGGCATGCTGTCGCGCGGTCAAGACGGGATCGCCGTGCTCACCGATCTTCCGACCGAGATCCTCATCATCCTGCAGGGCGTGCTGATCCTGTCCGTAGTCATCGCGTACGAGCTCGTGTCACGCCGCATCACGCGCCGCCGGCAACAAGAGGTTCGAGCTGAAGAAGAGCCTCCTTCCGCGCGACCCGCTGAGGCCACGGCCTGATGCCGCTCATCGATCTCGGAGCCGCGATCGCGCTGGGCCTTCGTTACTTCACGATCATCTACCTCACCGGTCTCGGCGGGCTGTTCAGCGAACGCTCGGGGATCGTCAACATCGGCCTCGAGGGCATCATGATCATCGGCACGGTCATGGGCGCCTGGGGCACCATCGAATACGGACCGTTCGCCGGACTGCTGATCGGAGCGGGGGCCGGGATGCTCTTCTCGATGGTGCACGCCCTGGCGACAGTGACCTTCAAGGTCGACCACATCGTGTCGGGCGTCGTCATCAACGTCGTCGCGATCGGACTGGCGCGCTTCCTTGCACAACTGTTCTTCGGGCAAGCGACGCAGTCCAACCCGGGGATCCCCGACTTCGGCACGATCAGTGTCCCGTTGTTGAGCGATCTCCCGCTCGGTCTCGGGAATGCATTCGCCGGAATGTCCCCCGTCGTTCCGTTCGCGTTCCTCATCACGATCCCCGCGCTGTACGTGCTCAACAAGACGCGCTTCGGCCTTCGATTGCGTTCCGCCGGCGAGAACCCCGAAGCCGCCCGCTCCCTCGGAGTGCGCGTAGCGCCATTGCGATATGCGGGCGTCGGCATCTCCGGACTTCTCGGCGGGATGGCGGGTGCATTCCTCGCGATCGAGATCAACGGGTTGTTCCGCGAGGGGCAGACGCAGGGCCTCGGGTTCATCGCGCTGGCGGCTCTCATCCTCGGGAACTGGACGCCGATCCGGCTCATGATCGGGTCGCTGTTGTTCGGTTTCGCTCAGGCCATCCCATTACGGCTCAACGACGCTCCCGTCATTTCCTTGTTGCCCGAGGAATTCATCCGGATGATCCCCTACGTCGTCACGATCATCGCGATCGCCGGCTTCGTCGGGCGGGTCAATCCACCGGCGGCTGCGGGCAAGGCGTACGAGGGAGCCACCACCTAAACCACGCGCTTGCTCACGCCTCTGGAGGGATGGTTCGCATGACAGACGACATCGATTGGAGCGAGCTACGGACGAGGGCCAAGGCCGTCGCCGAGCACGCCTACGCGCCTTACAGCAAGCTCCATGTCGGAGCCGCCGCGGTGGTCGACGACGGTCGCATCGTGACGGGATGCAACGTCGAGAACGCCACCTACGGACTCGGTCTCTGCGCGGAATGCGGCCTGGCCTCGAACCTGCACTCCTCGGGCGGAGGCCGCCTGGTGGCGATTTCGATCGTGGACGGGGACGGCAACTACCTGGCCCCCTGCGGGCGGTGCCGCCAGGTACTGATCGAGTTCGGCGGCACGGAACTGTTGGTCGACTCCGACGCCGGGGTGCGCACGCTCGGGACCTTGCTCCCGGACGCGTTCACACCCGAGACGCTCAAAGAACGAACCGAATGATCTCTGACCTCGGTAGCGGTCGGATCGCCTGATGGCGCGCTTCGATGTCGTCGACCTGATCCGCACCAAGCGCGACGGCGGCACGCTCACCGACGACCAGATCCGCTGGTTCATCGACGCCTACACGAAAGAGACGGTCGCGCACGAGCAGGCCTCCGCGTTGTTGATGGCGATCGTCTGGCGCGGCATGGAGCCGAACGAACTGTCGACCTGGACCGTAGCGATGCTCTCCTCGGGCGAACGCATGGATCTCTCGTCGATAAAGGCACCGACCGTCGACAAGCATTCGACCGGCGGGGTCGGGGACAAGGTCTCGCTGATACTGGCCCCCATGGTCGCAGCCTGCGGTGCTGCCGACCCGATGCTGTCGGGCCGGGGGCTGGGCCACACCGGCGGGACCCTCGACAAGCTCGAAGCGATCCCTGGATACGACGTCGACCTCAGTGGCGACGAGATGCTGCGGGTGCTCGCTGACGTCGGGTGCGTCATCTGTTCGGCCGGCCCTGACCTCGCCCCCGCCGATCGCAAGCTGTACGCGTTGCGCGACGTCACCGGAACCGTCGAATCGATCCCGCTCATCGCGTCGTCGATCATGTCGAAGAAGATCGCCGAGGGCACCGAAGCTCTGGTGCTCGACGTAAAGGTCGGCTCCGCCGCGTTCCTTCCGGACATCTCCATGGCTCGCGAGCTCGCCGAGACGATGGTGAAGCTGGGCGAGGCCCACGATGTGAAGACGTCGGCGTTGCTGACGAACATGGATATCCCACTGGGCCGAACAGCCGGCAACGGCCTCGAGGTAACAGAAAGCGTCGAGTCCCTTCAGGGCAAGGGGCCGGACGACTTGATGGCGGTGACGATCGCGCTGGCGCAAGAGATGCTCGACCTCGTCGGCTTGAAGGCGGATCCCGCCTCCACCATCGAGGATGGAAGCGCGCTCGAGAAGTGGCGCGCGATGGTGACCGCCCAGGGAGGCGATCCGGACGCGAAGATGCCCGAGGCACCGGAACGTCGCACCTTCGATGCTCCGGACGGTGGCTTCGTGGCCGGCCTCGACGCGCGCGCCGTCGGCATCGCGGCGTGGCGCCTCGGTGCGGGCCGCGCTCGCAAGGAGGACCCGGTCAGCCCGAGCGCGGGCATCGTCTGTCTGAAGAAGCCCGGGGACGAGGTCGAAGCCGGCGAACCCATCCTCGAGCTGCACGCCGACGATCCCGACCGATTCGAGAACGCGGTCGCCGCGCTGGATGGCGCTGTACAGGTGGGCCCGGAGCAGCCGGAGCCCCCGAAGATGATCCTCGAGCGGATCGGCCCATGAGCAACGGCATCGTGAAAGCGACCGGCCGGTCCGACTGGAAGGTCGCGGTCGTGCTCGGCTCCGGATCGAGCGGTCTGGCGCGGGAGATCGTCGGCGGCGACCCGATCTCCTTCGCCGATGTAGAAGGACTGCACGCTTCGACGGTGGCCGGGCACGAGGGCGCGCTCTATGCGGGCGACGTCAGCGGCGTTCCCACGTTGATGTTCGCCGGGCGCGTGCACCTCTACGAGGGTCACGGTCCTCGGGCCGTCACCTCCGCGGTCGAGACCGCGATCGGAGCGGGCTGCGACACGATCGTGCTTAACAACGCTGCGGGCGGGATCAACCTCGACCTCGACGTGGGCGCGCCGGCTCTCATCAGCGACCACCTCAACCTCACCGGACAGAACCCGTTGATGGGCGAACACGACGAGCGGGGGCCGCGCTTCCCAGACCTCACAAACCTCTACGACGCAGAGTTGCGCAACCTGGCGCGCTCGATAGATCCGGATCTCAAAGAGGGCGTGTATGCGGGCCTCACCGGCCCAACCTACGAGACCCCTGCCGAGGTGACGATGCTGAAAGCCCTCGGTGCCGACCTCGTAGGCATGTCGACGGTCCTGGAAGCGATCATGGCGCGCTACCTCGGCGCGAAAGTGCTTGGCATCTCGGTAGTAACGAACTACGCAGCGGGCACGACGCCCGAACCCTTGAGCCACGAAGAAGTAACGGCAGCCAGCAGACAAGCCGCAGCTCGATTGATGAGCCTGCTGCGAGGAGTTCTAGAGAGACTCTACTGACGAGTGGGCTGCTCCGCCTTCGAGACGTCGGGGATCTTGAATTCGTGGGTGATGCCGATCGGATCGAAGCCAAGTTTCTTGTACATCTCTCTTGGCCAGTCATCCTCGTCCGCGATCAGGAACACCATGTCGTGTCCCGCCTTCTTCGCTTCTTGTAGGGCGAGGAGAACGATCGCGACGCCCAGGCCGCGGTTGCGGTGCTCTTCGAGCGTGAGAACGCTCTCGATCTGGCCCGTGGTGCCGTCGCTGTAGAGCTCGCAGCTGGAGACCGGCTGTCCGTCGACGAAAGCTGCGAATTGGCGCATGTCCGAAGCCTCTGACCACACCCTGAAGCAATCGCGCAGCTGAGTGATGACTTCCTCGTCGTCCGCGATCTCAGGGTCCTGGCGGAACGACTGGTCTCTCACCTGAAGGTGGTCCTCGAGGGGGACTTCCTTGACGATCCCGGGGGTCAGTGGACGGTCGGGCTCGCGCACGGCCTCCATGTAAAGGAGAGGGCCTACCTCCCACCCGAGTTCCTTGAAGCCGGGGATGAGGCGGTGCCCCAGTGCCTCGTCGTCAAGGACGACCTTTCGGTGCTTGAAGCCGGCTCCGCCCAAGATCCGATCGGCTTCGGCCGCGAGGGTCTTCGCGGTGGCGTCCTCTGGCGCCCCGTCGACGCGCAGGAAGTTCAGGTCGTGGACGTGCGGGAAGTCATCGTTGAGGAGGGCCGTTCCCCACTTGAAGGGGACGCGCCGTCGGGCGGCGCGGTCTTCTATGCCGCGCACGAAGTCGAGGACCCGCCTCAGCCGGTCGGACGAAGAAGTGTTCAAGCGCCCTTCGGGTGCCAGACGGTCTTCATCTCCATCAGACCGGTGACCTCGTAGGGACTGCGGACCTCGGTGGAGCGCACGATCCGCTTCACGTTCTCGGCCGCGGCTCGCTCGACATCGGCCACGCCGTCTTCGGTTACGCCGGTGATGTCCAGGCCGTCGACGTCGAGGTGGGAAGCCATCACCGGCACGAGCTCAGACTTGTGGCCGGTCAGCACGTTGACCACGCCGCCGGGAACGTCCGCGGTGGCGAGGCATTCGGCGAGCGTGATCGAGGGCAGCGGATGCGCCTCGGAAGCGAGGACCACGACAGAGTTGCCGCCGCACAACGCGGGAGCGAGGCGGGCGACCAGCCCAGCGAGGCCTAGCTGTTCCGGGGCGATCACACCGATCACGCCGATCGACTCCGGCGCGGTGATGTTGAAGTACGGGCCGGCGACTGGGTTCAGGCCCCCGGCCACCTGTGTCAGCTTGTCGGTCCACCCCGCGTACCAGACCCAGTCGTCGATCGCACGGTCGACCTGCGCTTCGGCATCATCGTTCCCCTCGGCGACAGCGACCTCATCGATGAGCTGTGCACGGCGTCCCTCCATGATCTCGGCCACGCGATAGAGGACCTGGCCTCTGTTGTACGCGGTGAGCCCCGCCCACCCGGGCCACGCCTTGCGCGCCGCGACCACCGCATCGCGCACGTCCTTGCGAGATGACCGCACTGCGTTGGCGAGGAAGGCACCGTCCGAATCGGTGACCTCATATGAGCGACCAGACTCGGAGCGCGGAAACTTCCCCCCGATGTAGAGCTTGTAGGTCTTCTTGACGTCGATGCGCTGGGTCATCGTTCGCTCAGTTCGACGTAGGCCTCGAGGCCGTGCCGTCCGCCCTCGCGTCCGAAGCCGGATTCCTTGTAGCCGCCGAACGGGCTCGTCGGGTCGAAACGGTTGAACGTGTTGGCCCACACGACGCCGGCCCGCAACCGGTCGGCCATCCACAGGATGCGGGAGCCTTTCTCGGTCCACACCCCAGCCGACAAGCCATAGGGGGTGTTGTTCGCCTTCTCGACGGCTTCGTCCTCGGTGCGGAAGGTGAGGACGGAGAGCACCGGGCCGAAGATCTCCTCCTGCGCGATGCGGTGCGATTGCGACACGCCGGTGAACACCGTCGGAGGGAACCAGAAACCGCGGTCGGGGATCTCGCACGGGGGCTGGAAGAGCTCGGCCCCCTCGTCGACGCCGA
>JACCXF010000110.1 GCA_013697295.1 Actinomycetota bacterium
GGCGGCCAGCGTATCCAGGGCATGGGAGAGGAGATACGGGGAGTTGATCGTCTCGGCGATCTCGATGCCTCTCTCGGCGTCACGCCGGGCGTCTTCCTTCTCATGATGAGCCAGTGCCCAGTACCGGAACGCCGAACGCCCGGTAAGCAGGGCGCCGGTCTCGAACGTCTCTGCTGATTCGCCGGCTTCATGCAGCCCTCGCCGCACGATGTAGACGGCTTGGACCTTCCATTCATCCGTGGTGAAGGCTCCACCGTATCGAGCCCAAAGCAGTGTGGCATTCGCGCTGAGTCTGGAGACCGCCTCCGCGTCTCCGATCTGACGGGCGATGTCCAAGGCCTCGCGGTAGCAGAACCAGGCGTCGTCGGCACGGACGGCGGCGTGAGCAGCCAGTGCCTTCAGCTCGAGCCCGGCCAGCCGTTCGGCTTCCGTGTTCGCGAGGGCCAGGGCTCGCTCGGCAAACCCGACCGCTTGGTCGGTGGCGAACCGTGTCTTGGCGGCGCTCCCGGCATCGAGCAGGGCTGCGACCGCCCTGGACCGGATCTCTTCACGGTGCGACGCATCATCGGGCCATGCGAGGGCCGCGTCCTCCGACTGCGCCGCGCAGCCATAGTGGTAGGCGAGGAGATCGACGAATTCCTCCCGGCGGTCGCCGGCGACCCGTTCGACCCATCCCCCCACGGCTGCGTGCGCTCTGGCGCGCCTGCCCTTGGGGATCGATTCGTAGGCGACCTCGCGCGTCAGGCCGTGATTGAAAGAGAGCTCCGTCTGGCCGGGTAGCGAAGAGGTGGGCCTCGTGACGACGAGGCCCTTGTTCTCGAGCGCCCGGAGAGCAACCCGGATCGGCACATCGGTGCGCATCGATTCGAGGGTGGTGACCCAGAAGATCCGCCCCACCACCGCAGCGTCTTGCAGCGCCGATTTCTCCTCGGCGGGAAGTGAATCCACTCGAGAGGCGAGCAAGGCGCGCACCGTGTCGGGGATCGTGAGGATGGCATCGGGATCCACCTCGACGATCTCGTGACCGTCGCGCTCCAAGACACCCTCGTCGATGAGGTGACGGACGATCTCCTCGGAGAAGAACGCGTTTCCCTCGGCTGCAGAACGGATCCTCTCGCGAAGCTCGGGGCCAACGTTGGGCAACATCTCGCCCAAGAGCTCACGCGATTGAGCGTCCGTGAGCGGCTCGAGCCCGATCTGGGATATCGCCGGCCTGGAGCTCCAACCCGGTCGTGCCTCCGCGAACTCGGGGCGGCCCGTGGCGATGATCAGTACCTGCCCGGTCGAGCGTGAGACGAGGTGCTCCATCATGTCGAGCAGCGGCGGCTCGGCCCAGTGAAGATCCTCGATCACGACCGCGACGGGCCGCTCGGCGGCGAGAACGCTGAGGAACCGGGGCCATGCAAGGCTGAGCTCCTCGCCGACGGATTCCGATGACATCCGCTCGAAGGGATTGCTCGGAAGGGAGATGCCCGCGGTCGTGGCGAGGGCGTGCATCACCCGGTCCACCTCGAAGGCATCGACACCAGATCCCTCGAACACCCCCCCGACGAGCTTCTGTAGCTTCTCGCCCGCAAGCGCGCTTCGGTCATCGAGGAGGATCCCGGCGGCTGCCCACAAGATCTCCCTGAGCGCCCAGTACGTGATGCCCTCTCCGTAAGGGAGGCAGCGACCCCCGTACACCGCCGTGGGCGGATCGCCCGATTGAACTCGGGCCAGGAATTCTTCTGTAAGGCGCGTCTTCCCGATGCCCGCCTGGCCCAGGACCGTCACGAGGTGGGGGCGAGCTCCCTCCACGGTGGCTCGATACAGGGTCTCGAGGAGAGCGAGTTCCCGGTCGCGCCCCACGAGCCTGGTGGCGAGTCCCGGCACTGCACGGGGCCCCGCCGCCTCCGCCCGGTCGATCAACCGCCAGGCCCGTACGGGCCGCGATTTGCCTCTGAGCTCCCGCTCCTTGAGCGGCTCGAAGACGAACATCCTCCGTGTCGCGAGATAGGTGCGCTCCCCGACCACGACCTCTCCGGGCTCGGCGGTCTGCTGGAGGCGGGCTGCGACGTTCACGACGTCGCCAGTGACCATGAACTGGTCGCCCCCCGTTCCCGCGATAACGTCCCCTGTGTATACGCCGATGCGCATCGCAAGCCGGACCCCATGCCGCTCGGCGAGATCCGGGTTCATCTCGGTCAGGCGGGCCTGCATGTCGAGAGCCGCCTGGAGAGCGCGTTCGGGGTCGTCCTCGTGCGTGATCGGGATCCCGAAGACGGACATGACCGCGTCGCCGATGAACTTCTCGACGGTCCCTCCCCACGACTCGATAACCGAAGCCATGGCTTTGAAGTAATCGCCCAGGAGCGCGCGCAACTTTTCCGGGTCGAGCTGCTCGCCCAGTGCCGTCGAGCCGGTCAGGTCGGCGAACAGGACCGTAACCAGCTTCCTCTCTTCCTCCTTGGGCGCCGCGCGATCGAGGCGATGACCGCAAGAAGGGCAGAACTG
>JACCXF010000197.1 GCA_013697295.1 Actinomycetota bacterium
ATCGCGATCGCGATATCGGCGCGCGTGGTCGGCGTGTTGCTGGTGTCATCCTTGCTCGTCCTTCCGGTAGCCGCGGTGCAACAAGTGACTCGCAGCTTTCGGTCGACCGTGGTCTCCGGGCTTATCCTGGGCGCGACCCTGAGCGCCTTGGGCCTCATCGTGGCCTACTACGTCGACGTTGCTCCCGCGGCGACCATCGTGCTCTCGAGCATCATGGCTTTCGGTCTCGCCTCACTCTTTCGCGATCGGAAGACGATCCGTTGACGACCCACCAAGAGGGAAGCTCATCTCCTCGTCCCAAGGCCACCCGCCAGCGTGCTGCGATCGCGCAAGCGCTTGCGACTGCTCCCGGTTTCCGCAGTGCGCAAGAGCTGCACGATGAGTTGAGAGCGGCTGACCACAAGGTCGGATTGACCACCGTTTACCGGACCCTCCAGGCTCTTAGCGAGAGCGGAGCGGTCGATGCCATGCGAAGGGAGGATGGCGAGACCATCTACCGGCGTTGTGACACTCAGATCCACCACCATCACCTGGTCTGCCGCTCCTGTGGGTACACCGTCGAGATAGAGAACGAGGCGGTCGAGCGATGGACCCAACGAACGGCTGAAAAGCACGGCTTCGAGGATGTGACTCATGACATCCAGGTGTTCGGCCTCTGTGACGCGTGCTCGCCCGAATGATGGCGTCGCCGCCTGCTTTCCTGCTCGCTCGGCCTCGTCGGTGTGGGCCGTTTGTGCTACCGTTTTGGCCGTTGCGAGGCGGGGGTCCCCAAAGCAAGGAATGCTGCTTGCTGCTCCCGCTGAAGGAAAGGATGTTGGCAGTGGCTGAAGGAACAGTGAAGTGGTTCAACAACGAGAAGGGCTTCGGTTTCATCTCGCAGCCCGACGGCGAGGACGTTTTCGTCCACTTCTCGGCCATCACCATGGAGGGATACAAGTCCCTCGATGAGGGACAGGCCGTGGAGTTCGAGGTCACGCAAGGCCCGAAGGGCAAGCAGGCCTCAAACGTGCGGGCGATCTAAGCAGAGAACCCACGATCCGAAAAATGGCCCCCGGTGACGGGGGCCATTTTCTGTGCCGCTACATTCTGGCGCAACGGCCGTGAGCTTGCGCTCCGTCACGCCCCAGGCGTGACTTCTTGTCACACGGCAAAGTAGAGACTAGGCACGGCGATGGTCACGAGATTGAGAGAGGTGTTCGAGGATGCGCGCATACGCCATGTACGTCGACGGGCGCTGGATCCAGGCCGCAAAGGAAGGCACTTTCGATGTCGTCGATCCCGCCACAGGGGAGGCGTTCGCCTCCGTGCCAGACGCCCAGCCCGAGGACGTGGACCGCGCGGTGGATGCCGCGCGTCGTGCGTTCGACGACGGGGCCTGGCCCCGGGCTTCCGAACGCGACAGGGCGCGCGTCCTGCACAAGGTCTCGGACATCATCCGGCGCGAACGGGACCGTCTGGCCGAGCTCGAGGTCAGAGATAGCGGCAAGCCGATGGGCGAGGCCGAGGAAGACATCGACGAGGCAGCCTTCATGTTCGAGTACTACGCGGGATGGACCACCAAGGTCATGGGTGCGATCCCTCCTGTGGGCCCGGACGCGATGAGTCTCGTTATCAAGGAACCCATCGGCGTCGCCGGCCTCATCGTTCCGTGGAACTATCCATTGCTCATGGCGGTACAAAAGGTCGCGCCAGCGCTGGCCACAGGATGCACCGTTGTGCTCAAGCCCGCCGAGCAAACGCCGGTTACCGCTCTCGAACTGGCGCCGATCCTCGAAGAAGCCGGACTGCCTCCAGGCGCCTTCAACGTGGTCACGGGGTTCGGGGCGTCCGCCGGAGCCCCTCTCGTCAAGCACCCGAAGGTCGACAAGATCGGATTCACCGGCTCGCTCGAGGTCGGCAAGGTGGTGATGCGCGAGGGCGCGGACACGCTCAAGCGCGTGACGCTGGAACTGGGCGGGAAGTCACCCAACATCTTCTTCGCCGACGCATCGTTCGACGAAGCGGTAGAGGGAACCTGCAACGGGATCTTCTGGAACCAGGGCGAGATCTGCTCGGCCGGCAGCCGCGTGTTCGTGGAGCGATCGATCTACGACGACGCCCTGCAAGCCATGGTCGACCATGGCAGGAACGTTAAGGTCGGGAGCGGCCTCGACCCGGCCACGACGATGGGCCCACTCGTGAGCAAGGACCAGCAAGAGAAAGTGTTGAGCTACATCAGCCACGGGCGCAAGGAGGCCAAGGTCGCGCTGGCCGGCGATCCACCTGACGATCCGGCTTTGAGGGGCGGTTACTTCGTTCCACCGACGATCTTCTATGACGTCAGCAACGACATGACCATCGCGCGCGAGGAGATATTCGGCCCGGTGATGTCGGTGCTCCCCTTCGACACGGTGGACGATGTTCTGCGACTCGCGAATGACAGCGATTACGGGCTGGCGGCCGCCGTCTGGTCGCGTGACATCAAGAAGGCCTTGAACACCGCAAAGGCTCTGAAGGCAGGGATCGTGTGGATCAACGATTCGCAGCCGGCCCCCACAGAGGCTCCCTGGGGTGGGTACAAGCAGTCCGGCGTCGGCCGGGAACTAGGTCCCTGGGGCCTGGAGGATTACCTCGAGGTCAAGCACATCTACATCAATCTCGACGACGGGGACTCTGGCTGAGCTCATCAAACGGAGCGGGCTTCGGCACGCTCGGCGGGATCGTTAACAGGCGAAGGTCTTGCTTCGACTGGCGCCGAGGTGATCCGCATCCTCGGCGAAACGCACCACTACCTTGCACGAACTACCGGGGACCCGGGCGAATGAAGTGTGGTAGTGACCGTCGATACTCAACGCGGCGCGCTTGGATGCCACACGCTTCCACGGCCCGTCTCGTTTCGAGTACATGGCTACCGCCACCATCGAGTCGGGATGAGGCGGACTCAGTTCTCCTCCCGCCACTACTCTTGACCTGGTCTTGGTCACCTGGAGCGAAAGGGCTGTAGGTAGCTTCCTGGTAAAGCGGAAGATTCCCGAGTCGGTCCCGGCCCATATCTCGTTCGGACTGGAGGGGGCTGTGGTCACGCTGCGCGCGTCGAGATCCGTCAGGCCCTTGTTCAAGCGCGCTCCCTCGAGCAGCCCTAGCTCCGCAGGCGCTTCGACCCTCCAGATGCCGCTGCCCTCGATGGCCGCGTAGATGAGTCGGCCGTTCGTTGCGTCGGGAGTTATCCCCAGAACCGTGTGGCCAACATCAAAGTCTTCCGAGACGCCCTCAGCCCAACCCGCGGGCCTGTACTCGGCGGCGTGCCCGTACACGATCCCCCATGGACCAGAGGTCTCCGGGTGGACGACCAGGGCCGACGTATAGCCCTCCAGATGAGCGGTGACGTTGGAGTGAAAGACCCAGTTGTCGCCGCCGTCGGCGGTCGTCATGATGCGCGTGTCCGGCTCCGAACCCTGCGGTAGGGAAGCGTAGAGCGTCGCTGGGGCGTTGGGGTCGATCGCCAGCGCGTACACCACGGCGGGCACCAGGCCGGTGCTGGCGGGCTCCCAGAGTTCACCACCGTCGACCGTCTTGAGGACACCTGCACCATCAGTGCCGACGTATGCGACATCGCCATCAAGTGGATCGAGCGCTAGAGCGTGAACGGTTGCGTTGTAGTCACTCGACGCCAATACCTTCGTCCAAGTTTCACCTGCGTCGACCGACTTGAACACGTTGCCGCCCTCGGGGATCAGTCGCATCTCTGGTACCCGTGTGCCGTCGACCGCGTACAGGGTTCCCGGAGTGACGGGGGAGATGGCGATGATCGACATGGACATCACGTCTCCATCGAACAGGCCGGAGTTAATCGCGGTCCAGCTGTCCCCGCCGTTGACACTCTTCACGAGTCCCCTGTCGGTCGCGGCGTACACGATGTTGGAGCGAACTGGATGCACGGCGATCGAGTTGAAGATCCTTTGTGATTGGCCCGCGCTCGTCCAGCGATTGGTGCCGGCATAGGCGGCGCTGGGTAAGAGAGGAGTCGCGGTCGAAACGACAAGCGTAGCGGCTGCCAGCGCGCGCCAGCGTCGCCGAACGTCCCATCGCATGGAGCCTCCAAGGGAAGAGGGGGAACACCAGATTCGTCCTGGAATGGAATGCTACAAACGGGGTCAGCAGCGCTGATATAGCCCAAACGGACTATCTATCCCCAACCTGGAATCGGTCCTGTAGAAGGTCCGTCAGTCTGAGGAGCGGGGGTCGAGGGCTTCTGCGACCTTGCGACCTGCGCCGATCTTCTCCACGACGATGTAGCCGTCGCCTTCGTGGACGATCCGTTCGACCTCGGGGATATCGTGGCCCGGAAGCTGGATGAATCGCGCCGCATGGTGGCGCACCGCCTCGTACTCCTCCGTGCTTAGCTGGACGAGGGCAGAGCACGTCGCGGCCCCGCACTCGCACACGTAATCGATCTTCTCTTGAGGCCGCGCCTCGACCTGGGCGGCGCGTTCGACGGCCTCATTCGCCACGCGGAAGCGGTCTTCGTTTCTGCCGAGGCGCTCGACGCGTTGCTCGCTCAGCTCGGTCACCATCAGAGGGGTAGAGCACACGGGACAAACGCGGTCGTCCTGCTCGCCCATGTGAACCGTCCTCTGACACAACGGGCAGAAGCCCATGACGCTGGCCAACGTTTCTCCTCCGCTTCAATCGGAGACCGAACCATACGCCGCTCGGGCTGCCTTCGGGGATGAGCGCATGCCTAGGCGCCTCGACCCCCTTCGCCTGCCCTAAGCTCGGTGCGTGGGTGAAGACAGGCTGCGCCGGTACAGGGACAAGCGCGATTTCGCACGGACAGCTGAGCCACCAGGAGCATCGAGGCAGCGGGCGGGCCGTCGCTTCGTGATCCAGAAGCATGACGCCTCCTCGCTGCACTACGACTTCCGGTTGGAGGTCGGCGGGGTTCTGCGCTCCTGGGCTGTGCCCAAAGGCCTGTCCACCGACCCGAGGGACAAGCGTCTGGCGATGCCGACGGAGGATCACCCCATGGACTACATCGATTTCGAGGGCGTGATCCCGAAGGGACAGTACGGCGGCGGCCCGGTGATCGTGTGGGACAACGGGACGTTCGAGAACACGACCACTCGTAAGGGCACGGCGATCGATCTCGCTCAAGCACTCGATGCCGGGCATGCCACGGTGTGGCTCGAGGGACGGAAGCTCACGGGTGGCTATGCGATCACGCGCGTTGCGACCGGTAAGGATGAACGATGGCTCGTGGTCAAGATGAAGGACGAGGCGGCCGACGCGCGACGTAATCCCGTGGGCACCCAGCCGGAGTCGGTCTTGAGCGGGAGAACCGTCGAGGACCTGGTCGAGGAGGACGGGTGATGAGAGCCATCCCCGGGATCGTCTTTCTCGCCGCTAGCATCTTCAGGATGAAGACGGATGTCAGGTGCATCCTGGCCACAACGACGGTCCTTGCAGTCGTGCTCTCGGGTTCGCCCGCGGGTGCCCGCCTCCCAGGCTTCAAACGGGAGGCGAAGAGGATCAAGAAGGCGCTAGTGCGGATCGAATTCGACCACGACGATGTTTCGAAGGAGCTCAGCCGGTTGCGAGCCGGTCTCGCCGACCTCGACGCTCGGATCGCAGCCGAGACCCAGGAGCTGAGCAGTGCGGACACCCCCGGCTTCGGGCCCTCGTTCGACCTCGTCGCGGTTTCTTTTCGCTTGAACCTCGCGCGCGAGGAAAGGGCAGGGGCAGAGACGAGGATCGTCGAGCTCGACGCGCTGGAGCAAGACCTGGTGGCTCAACGCGAGGATCAGATCGCCGAGCTCGAGGAAGTCGTCGAGGAGCGCATCCGGTCGAAGAGGGGAGCGCCGGCTCTCACCATCAATGGATCGCTCGTCACCTACAGCGCGGACTGGGAGGCGGTCGCCATGTGCGAGTCATCGGGCGACTGGCACATCGATTCTCAGTTCGACGGCGGTTTGCAGTTCCATCCGCTTACCTGGTTGGGATTCGGCGGCGCCGAGTTCGGTCGTTACGCACATCAGGCGTCGAAGATCGAGCAGATCGCCATAGCGGAGCGGGTGCTTGCGATCCAGGGCCCGGGCGCGTGGCCCAATTGCTTCGAATCCCTGCCCTTCCACTTCTAACCGGAACGGGCTTTCAGGGGCAGGTCGAAAGAGAGTTGCAGTCCAGCACCACAGACACGCTGCCGGCGTCTCCGGAGATGCCGTCGTTGCCATCTCGCTCTGCGACCGGGGCACTCGGGGCGCTGGCTCCTCCCGCTCCTCCCGACCCCGCGGTGCCTCCTGAATAGGCGATCGCCTCGAGGATGGGGTTCCTGTCGAGAACCTCGAAGATCCCGACCGCGACTCCACCGGCGCCGCCACCACCACCACCTCCGTGACCTCCGTGACCTCCGTCACCTCCGTCACCTCCTGCGGGCGAATCACCAGCCGCCGTACCCCCCGAACCCGTAACCGCCGGCGATCCACTGCGCAGCATTCTGACCGGGGTCTCCCGCGGTCGCGAAACAGTTCGAGCACCCACCCCACCAGCCGCAGCTCGTATCCATCTCGCCCCCGTCGCCGCCGCGCCCACTCCCCGGGTCCGATCCACCGGTGTATGAGTTGGTTACGGCCGGGCCGCCCCCGCCGTGGCTCGACTCGTCGCAAGACGTTGAGTACTCGGCGGCCGACCCTCCGGTCTGCCCTCCTGGAGCGCTCGTCAGGCTGGGTGCGTCCTGCCCATCGCTGCCGGCCAGACCGTCAGCAGCGATGCCCCCGGCGATGATGTTGTTCTCGATCGTGAGCGCATCCGTGTCCGTCACGAGGATCGCGAAGGTCGACCGTCCACTCTCGCCCACTTGCTGTTGGGTGTCGGGTCCGACGATAGTGAGCCCCGATAGCGTCGTGGGGTGCGATAGCGAATCGGCAACGACCGTCACCGCCTCGGGGCTTCCTGACACTAGATATCCCTCTTGCCCCTGGATCGTTGCGGTCGTCAAGCCGTTGATCTTGGACGGGTCGCGCTGAAAGCTTTGATCGAACCCGCCGTACACGTCGATGCCGTCGGCCATGGTGAAGGCCGCGTTGTTATAAGTACCGGGCCCCACGTAAACCTCACGCAGGCCACCGGCAAGCGCAGCGTCGATGGCTTGTTGGGGTGTGGCGCACGGTGATGACATCGCTCCGCAACCCGGTGTGTCGATCCCGGTTACGGATACGAACGCCGCCTCGGCAGCATCGCCGTCGATCCCATCACAGTTCGTGTCCGTGTACGTCGGATCGAGGAAGTCTTCGGCCCCTGGATTGACCGCTGCCTGCTGTGGTGCGCAGTCATCGTTCGCGTATCCATCCCTATCGGCGTCGAGCTGAAGAGTTGCCCTGAAGGTCTGAGTTGTCGCCTGTGTCGAGGGAGGGGGTGTCGCGGATCACTTCGACCAGGGGCGCAAGCGTCTCACCCGCCGTAGCGGGGTGGGCGCCCTTCCATGAACGCCGAGATGGCTTCCGCGAAGTCGGGCGAGGCGAAGATCCGTTTTTGGGAGCGCGCTTCCTCGTCCATGGCGCCGTCGACATCGACCCGGCCGCCCAGGTTCACTAGGCGCTTCGCTTCTCGCACCGCAACGGGAGAGGCGGCCGCTAGGCGCGCGGCGAGGTCGTCGACCGTCTGTTCCAGTCGCTCGGGATCGACCGCCACCTCAGCGATGCCGAGCCGTTCCGCCTCGGCGCCGTCGACGCGCTCGG
>JACCXF010000214.1 GCA_013697295.1 Actinomycetota bacterium
CATCAGGGGGGGCCACCGAGGGGCTAGTCGTCTTGGACGCGCTTCTTGGCGAACCATCCGACCAGGACCAGCCCGGCGAGCGCGGCTACGCCCACTGCCGCTTTCTTGCCGAGCTGGCTCGCCTCAACCTTCGCTCGGTCGACGAACTCGTCGACCTTCCGAGCAAGCTCTTCCCTCGTCTTTTCTATCTCGTCTACTGTTTGCCGAGCGTCTTCGCCCATTCGACATCTTCCTTGATCGTCTTTTTGGTCATGTCTGCCTTGATAGGGGTCGCAAGCTTACGCTTCGCGATGAGTGCCGCTACCAGGGCGATGATCCCCAGCACGCCGACCGTCACGAGATCCGCCACCCACGTCCAGAGGAAGCTGTCCAAACCGTCCCGTAGCCCCAGCAATAAGAAGATCAGCATTAAGAAGCCCATCACGGCGACCACGGCGAGGATCGCCGCCCCCTTGGCCTTGGTCGCCACGGATGTCCCGAGCTCTTGCTTCGCAAGCTCGATCTCCTTGCGGATGAGCGTAGAGATGTCCTCGGTGATCTCCTTCATGAGTCGTCCGGCCGACCGTCCTTCGGTCCGGCCGTTCTCGCGGTGCCAATCCTGCTCCGATGGTCGATCCGACACGGCGCCTCCTTATCGACTGCCCGATGATGATTCTCTCGTGATCTTTCGCTCGGCGAGTACCCGGTTCATCTCGGCCGCAAGAAGGATGATCTGCGACACCAGGTACGACGCGACGAGCAATCCCGCTGCTGCTGCGAACAAGCCGAAGGTCGCATCGCGGCCTTCGGCGCCTCGAGTCATGAGCACTCCACCAACAACCTTCAGAACCTCGAAGACCAGCGCCCCTGCAACCGCACCCGGCACTACCTCCCGCCACGACGTGCTCGTAGCGGGCAAGATCCTGAAGGCCGTGGCGAAGATGGCGACGCTCAACGCCACGCCCAGGGCATACCCACCGATCGCCGCGATGATGCCCCCGATCCCACCCAGGGGGTCGGTCACGAACCCAGCGACCGAAGTCGCAACGACGGACAGGATCGCTCCCGCCCCGAGCACGGCCAGCAGCAGCAGTGACCGGAGACGCTTCTTCAGGAAGTTGGGCTCCTGCGTGACCCCGTGGAACACGTTCAGGGCGTGTTCCAAGGCCACGACCGCGCCCGATCCCGCATAGAGCGCCAAAACGAAGCCGGTGAGGGCGAGACCCTGACGATTGGCCTCGATGGCCTTGAAGCCGTCGGGACTCAACGCATCCTCCAACAGGGGAACGGCCTTGACTCCGGCTTCGAAGATCCGAGTCTGAGTGCTCTCGTCGAGGGTGAGGTATCCGAGGAGCGAGGTGGCGAACAACAGAAGCGGGAACATCGAGAAGAAGACGTAGTAGCTCAGCCCGGCTGCGTAGAAACCTCCATCGTCGTCGGAGAATCGCTTGACGGTCGACACCGCGATGTCGAACCAGGGCCATCGCACCCGGGTCCGCTCGACCCGCAACTTGGCCTGCGCCACCAGCCTCGACGCCACGGATCAGCCTCCACCGAAGGTGGGCCAAGAAGCGCGTGGCGAGAGAGGAGGCGAGCCGGCGATCAGCCGACGCGAGCGACTTTGTTGGCCTTGAGGCACTTGGTGCACACATTCTGCCGCTTCGGCGCACCTTTGACCATGACCCGGAGACGCTGGATGTTCGGGTTCCAGCGGCGGCGCGAGCGCCGGTGCGAGTGCGAGATGTTGTTCCCGAACCCGGGTGTTTTTCCACAGATATCGCATACAGATGACATGAGGCTCGCAAGGCTATCAAATGCACGTCGGCATCCCGGACCCGCACTAGTCTCGGACGATGACTGAGGTGGTCGCCGCGCCGCCGCGCGGGCTCGAGCTGTTCGCTCCCCGAAGTAGGGCCCACCCCCTCGCGACCACCACGAAGCGGGCGGTGGGGCTCGAGAAGCTCGGGCTCGAGACGGTCCAGGATCTCCTCCAGCACTACCCGCGCTACCACGTCGATCGGACCCAGCTTCGTACGGTGCGCGATCTGGGCCGCCTCGTGGCCGAGGGCCACGACGGGGAGGTCCAGGTCCTCGCGCGAGTCAAGAAAGTCAATAAGCCCTTCAAGCCCAGGAACGCGCCCCGCAACTCCAAGCGCTGGATCGTCAAGGGCGAGATCGGGGACGAGACCGGCGCGATCGGGGTGACGTGGTTCAACCAGGCCTGGGTGGCTCGGGCTCTCGCGCCCGGCACCGAAGCGTTCTTCTACGGGAAGCTGGGTCGGTTCGCGGGCAAGCTGCAGATGACCGCCCCCCGCTTCGAGATCGTTCGCTCCGGCCGGGAGCCTTTCAACGTCGGCCGCATCATCCCTATCTACAAGGCGAACGCAGAGCTTTCGAGCGACACCCTTCGCCGCTTGATGTGGGACGCGCTCGCCTCCAACGAAGAAATTCTGGATCCGTTGCCCGACGATCTCCGCAAACGCCTCGGACTCATGCGACGCGGCGACGCGATCAGGGCGATCCACTTTCCCGAGGACAAGAGCGACGTGATGCAAGCGCGGCGTCGGCTGGTCTTCGACGAGGTCTTCACGCTGCAACTCGGCCTTGTGTACCGGAAGAGGAAGCTCGAGCGCACGGTGCGGGGCATCCCTCATGCTCCGCCCGCGGCGGACTCCCTGCCGGAGTCCTTCGTCGCGGAGCTGCCGTTCGAGCCGACCGGCGCCCAGAGGAAGGCCTGTGCCGAGGTCGCGGCCGACATGGCCCAGCCCTACCCGATGCACCGGCTGGTCGAAGGGGAGGTCGGGTCGGGAAAGACCGTGGTGGCGGTCTATGCGTGCCTGTCCGCCATCGCCGGTGGCTACCAGGCCGCGTTCATGGCGCCCACGGAGGTCCTGGCGGAGCAACATCACCTGACCGTGAACGACCTCCTTGACCGCGCGTTCGGCGCCGAGGAAGCGCGGAACCTGTTCGCGAACGTGACACGACGACCGGTGGTGCGGTTGCTGACGGGCTCAACGCCGGCCGCCCGCAGGGAGGAGATCCTCTATCAGGTAGCGAGCGGTGAGGTCGACCTGCTGATCGGGACGCACGCGTTGATCCAGGGGACCGTCGATTTCGCTCGACTCGGGGTGGCGGTCGTGGACGAGCAGCACCGCTTCGGGGTTCACCAGCGCAAGAAGCTAAGAGAGAAGGGAGCGGTCGGCGAGCCCGACATCCTGGTGATGACCGCGACTCCGATCCCACGGACACTGGCCGTGTCGATCTACGGAGACCTCGATGTATCGATCCTCGATGAGCTGCCTCGAGGCAGGCGCCCCATCAACACCTCGCTGGCGGCCGGCGAAACACCCCGGCAGGCCGCCTACGACTTGATCCGCCGAGAGGTCGTCGCCGGGAGGCAGGCATTCATCGTGTACGCGCTGCGAGACGAATCCGACAAGACGGAGTTGCGCAGCGCCAAGGGTGAAGCGACGCGTTTGGCCGCCGATGTCTTTCCGGACCTCGCCGTTGGGCTGGTGCACGGGGACATGAAGAGCGACGAGAAGGAGGCCGCGATGAGTGCGCTTCGCTCCGGCGAGACGCAGGTGCTGGTCGCAACCACGGTCATCGAGGTCGGGGTGGATGTGCCGAACGCCACCGTGATGCTGGTAGAGGACGCCGATCGCTTCGGCCTGGCCCAGCTTCACCAGCTACGCGGGCGGATCGGCCGCGGGGAACATGCGTCGTTCTGCGTCCTTGCGACGGACGTCGACCTATCGAAGGCCGACTCGGACGCGCCGGTCCGGCTGGTGGCCGAACGCCTGGACGCACTGGTCGCCACGGGCGACGGGTTCAAGCTCGCCCTCGTCGATCTGAAGCAACGCGGCGAAGGACAATTGTTCGGGGCGCGCCAGTCGGGCATGCCCCAGCTGAAGATGACCAGAGTGCTAGAGCACCAGACGGAGGTCAAAGCCGCTCGTGACCTCGCGGTCCAAACGCTCGACGAGGACCCCGAGTTGAGGGCATACGAGCACCAGTGGCTCGAGGCCGAGATGCGGGCG
>JACCXF010000216.1 GCA_013697295.1 Actinomycetota bacterium
CCCTCGACCCAGTGCGGATTCGGCAGGAACCGAACGTCGAAGACGATGTCCGCATCCGGCGGAAGCCCGAACTTGTAGCCGAACGACATGACCGTCGTTTTCAGTCCCTCAGGCCCCTGCGCGCCCTCGAAGAAGGAACCTATCCGGGTGCGCAACGTGCGGACGGAGATCTCCGAAGTGTCGATGATGAGATCTGCGCCATCGCGGAATGGGCGCATCACCTCGCGCTCTCGCTGGATACCGACGGCCACTCGGTCGTCGAGCGCCAACGGGTGCTTCCGGCGGCTGGCCTCGAATCTGCGGACCAGGGCCTCGTCCGACGATTCGAGGAACACGAGCCGGTAATCGCACACATCCCTGCGCAACTTCGCGAGCTCGTTCATAGCCTCGCTGAAGAACCTGCCGCCCCGAGCGTCTATGACCACCGCGACCCGCTCGATGTCGTTCCCGGGCGCCAGCGCGAGCGAGATCATCGTCTTGATCAGTGTGGGCGGCAGGTTGTCGACCACGAACCACCCCAGGTCCTCGAGAGCTTTCGCCGCCTCCGAGCGGCCCGCGCCCGACAGCCCGGAGATCACGATCACCTCGACATCTCTCGCGCGACGGGTCGTGCTCACGACGCCTCTCTCTCCACGGGCCCTGTCGTACCTGAAACCTTCTCTTGCTCTGGATGAAGTGCTTCGTACACCGCGCCTGCTACCCCCCTGGGCAAACCCTTTACGGCTTCGATGTCTTCGCGCCTAGCCTCGCGTATCCGCTTCACCGAACCGAAGTGTTTCAGCAGGTTCTTTCGGCGCACCTCGCCCAGGCCGGGGATCCCATCAAGAGCGGACTGCGTCATCCGCTTCCCTCGGCGCAACCGATGGTAAGCCAGTGCAAAGCGATGAGCTTCGTCGCGGATCTGCTGCAACAGGTACAGGGCCTCGGACCCCCGGGGGATGAGGACCGGGTCGGGCGTTCCCGGGACGAACACCTCTTCCATCCGCTTGGCCAGCGACACCGTAGCAACGCCCTCGACCTCGAGCTCGTGCATCACATCGACGGCAGCGTTCAGCTGACCTTTACCTCCATCGATCACCACCAGGTTTGGGGGATATGCGAACCGTCTGGGCTTCGCCCCCTCTTCTTCAGCGGTCGAGTTGAGCCTGCTGAACCTCCGACGGATCACCTCCCCCATCATCGCCACGTCATCGGGCCCGCTGGTCCACTTGATGGAGAAGCGCCTGTAATCCGACCTCTTGGGAAGGCCGTCTTCGAAGACGACCATCGAACCGACGGCCTCCGACTGCCCCGTATTGGAGATGTCGAAGCACTCGATCCTCAATGGCGCGTCCGGCAGCCCCAGCTCCTCCTGGAGCTGCATCAACATCCGGGTGCGCGCTGCGAAATCGCTCGACCGCTTCAGCCGGTGCTGCGAGAACGCCTCCTTGGCATTGCTTGTCACGGTCTCCAGAAGCTGCCTCTTCTGGCCGCGCTGAGGAACGCGGATCCGGACCTTCGCTCCCCTGGTCTTCGAGAGCCAGGTCTGGATGAGGTCCCGCTCGTCCGGCACGACCGGGACGAGGACTTCCTTCGGAACACTTCCCTCCATGTAGAGGCGCTGCAGGAAGCGACTCACGAGCGCCGGCGTGTGGAGGTCCTCGACCTTGTCGACCACGAATCCCTTTCTCCCGGTGACCCGCCCCCGCCGCACGAAGAAGACCTGAAACGCAGCTTCGAGATCGTTCTCGACCATCCCGACGACATCGAGCTCCTCGCGTTCGGACGACACCATCTGTTGCCGGGCGATCGCTTTCCGCACGTTATCGAGCTGATCGCGCATCTTCGCCGCCACTTCGTATTCGCGTCGTGAGGACGCAGTGCCCATCGCATCCTCGAGGCGATCGACGACCGGCTTCGTGTTCCCGTCGAGGAAGTCACACAGATCTAGAGCGACGGCGCGGTGTTCCTCGGCCGTTACGGCTCCGACGCAGGGGCCAGCACAGCGCTCGATGTCGAAGAGGAGGCACGGGCGGTTGCGGCGTCTGCATCGGTCGAAGACCCCTTGCGAGCAGGTTCGCATCGGAAACGTGCGCAGCAGGAGATCCAGCGTGTCGCGGATCGCGTATGCGTGAGCGAACGGGCCGTAGTAGCGCACCCCCTTCTTCTTGTTGCCCCGCATGACTCGCGCCCTCGGGAACTCCTCATCGAGGGTGATGGCGAGGTAGGGATAGCTCTTGTCATCCCTGTAGCGAACGTTGTATCGGGGTCGGTGTTGCTTGATGAGGTTCAGCTCCAGATGCAGGGCCTCGACTTCGCTTTCGGTCACGATCCACTCGACCTCGGCGGCCGCCTCGACCATCGCCTCGGTGCGCGGATGAAGACCCGTCGTGAAGTAGTTGGCCAGGCGATTCCTCA
>JACCXF010000249.1 GCA_013697295.1 Actinomycetota bacterium
CACTGTGGCGCTTCCGCCTGAACGTGCTATGGCTCATCTCGGTCAGCGCCCTCGCAGGACTGGTGTATCGAGGCCTGTTCTAGGCGTCGAGCCCATCGAACCTTCCTCTACGATGGTCGGTCGGACGCCCAAGGAGAGACTCATGGTGGAGCAGGCCGAAGCACTCGGATTCGTAGCCGAGAATCACCGGGCGGTGTTAAGCACGCGTCGAGCCGAGGGGAATCCTCAGATGTCGCCCGTGACAGTGGGCGCCGGTGACGACAAGATCATCATCAGCAGCAGGGAGACCGCCTATAAGGTGCGCAACATCCGGCGCGACCCGCGCGTGAGCCTCTGTGTCTTCACGGACCAATTCTTCGGACGCTGGATTCAGGTGGACGGTACGGTCGATCTCCTGGGCCTGCCCGATGCGATGGAGCCGCTAGTCGAGTACTACCGGGGGATAAGAGGCGAGCATCCGGACTGGGACGATTACCGGCGCGTGATGGAACAAGAGCAGCGCCTGGTGATCCGTATCGCGATCGAAAAGGTGGGCCCCACCCGCTCCGGCTGATCTAAAGACGTTCGAACCAAGAGGGGTTGAGGCGCGCATTCCCTTGCCTCGGTCCGGTCTCCCTTAGGGTTCCGTTTGATGCCGTACCGAGAGATCGTTCCCGCAGAGCTGGAGGGCCGCGCACCCTATTTCCTGCTCACCTCGTTGGTCGTACCGAGGCCCATCGCATGGGTTTCATCGCTCTCTGAGGACGAGGTTCCCAACGTCGCTCCCCACAGTTACTTCAATGTCATCTCCAGTAACCCCTGGATAGTGCACTTCACCTCAACCGGCGAGAAGGACACCCTGCGGAACGTGCGGGCGACCGGTGAGTTCGTCGTGAATCTCTTCGGGCGCGAGCTGGTCGAGAAGATGAACTTCACGTCGGCCGACTTCCCTCCCGAGGAGAACGAGTTCGATTGGGCGGGCCTGCATGCGGAGCCTTCCAGTCGAGTGCGACCGCCGCGCGTCGCCGGGACTCCGGCTGCGCTCGAGTGCCGCGTTAACGACATCGTGTCGAAGGGGAATGGGCACATGGTTTTCGGCGACGTCTTGGTCGCCCACGTGGACGAAGGTGTGTTTCGCGACGGCAGGGTGGACCCAGAGCTGTTCAAGCCGGTGGGAAGACTGGCGGGATCGCTCTACTCCGATACGTCGAAAGGCCTGTTCAAGATCAAGCGACCCACCTGGCACGAGGTGCGCGCCGGGGACGTACAGCGACCTTCCTGAACCTACGCTGTGGTAGCTTACGCGACAGTAGGCTACGGAAGCGTAGGTAGGCGATCCAAGGAGCGAGCTGACATGGCACAGGCGTTGCAGGAGGCGGTACGACCCGAGGCTACCCCCGGGGTCCGGCGACTGGACGAGAGGACCGCGACGCTTCAGAGGCGCCTGGTCCTGGCGGTAACGATCATTCCCTTCGTGGGCTTCGTGTGGGCCGTGGTGACCTGGTGGGGAAGTGGGCTCAGCGTCGTCGACGCAGTCATAGCCGGAGGCTTCTACCTCTTCACCGGATTCGGGATCACGGTCGGGTTCCATCGCTACTTCACACACGGGAGCTTCGAAACGAACCGGTTCCTGCGCGGGACGCTTGCGATCGCCGGCTCGATGGCCGTGCAGGGCCCGGTCATCAAATGGGTGGCCGACCACCGGCGTCATCACGCCTTCTCCGATCAGGAGGGCGATCCGCATTCCCCTCACCTCGAGGACGGTCCGGGCGTCAAGGGCGTCGTGAAGGGACTGTGGCACGCTCACATGGGATGGCTGTTCTCGGACGAGCAGACCTCACCGCGCCGCTGGGCCCCCGACCTGCTGAAGGACCCTGTCATCATGAAGATCGATCGCCTGTTCCCTCTGTGGCTCGTGCTTACCTTTGCGTTGCCGCCGGCGGTCGGTTGGGCCGTAACGGGAACGCTTGCCGGCGCGCTCACGGCCGGCTTGTGGGGATCGCTCGTGCGCGTCTTCATGCTGCACCACGTGACCTGGAGCATCAATTCGATCTGTCACTTCTACGGCAAGCGTCCATTCAAGGGTGACGATCACTCCACGAACAATTGGCTGTTGTCACTCGTGTCTCTGGGAGAGTCGTGGCACAACAACCACCACGCCTTCCCGACCGCGGCGCGCCACGGGATCGGCAGGTTCCAATTCGATCTCACCGGAGCCTTTATCGGATTCCTCGAGAAGGTGGGAGCCGCCCGACGGGTCAAGCGTGTCAACCCCAAACAACTGGCGGCCAAGAGCTCGTAGATGACCGCCGGCGAGGATCGCAGGGTGCGGATGACCGGGCAGGAACGCCGGGCGCAGCTGCTCGACGTCGGTCGTTCGGTCTTTGCCTCGGTGGGCTACGAGGCTGCCTCGATAGAAGAGATCGCGAAGCGCGCGAAGATCACCAAGCCCGTTGTGTACGAACACTTCGGTGGCAAGGAAGGGCTCTACGCCGTGGTGGTCGATCGCGAGGTCCGCGCGCTCGTGGCAGCCGTTACGGCGTCCCTACATGGCGACCATCCGCGCGCTCTCGTCGAACAGGCCGCGCTCGCGCTGCTCACCTATATCGAGGAGGAGCCCGACGGGTTCAGGGTGTTGATCCGCGACTCACCGGTTACCGGGGGACACGGGAGCCTGGCCAG
>JACCXF010000267.1 GCA_013697295.1 Actinomycetota bacterium
CGAACGAATTGGGCCACCGCCTGCGGGGTTCTCAGCAACCCCTCGGCGATGCGCTCTGCGAAGGGCCCGGTGAACGCGTAGTAGTCGCGCATGTAGTCGAGTCCGCGAACGATCGTGGCGTCATCCCCCAGGGCGAAATACCCTTGCGCCCAAAGAGCGGGCTGACCCGTCCGCCCCAACTCCGACCACGCCGTTCGCGCTCTATCCGCCGCGCGCACAAAGGTTCTCGGAGGACCACCCCCATGAACGTAGCCCTGCGCGTAGCGCGCCATGCGTAAAAAGGCCATATCGCTCATCCCTCCGACGAGCAGCTTCGGTCCGTGGGGCCTCGCCAGCATCCTCTGTGTCTCGGCGCGCTCCCAGTGCATCCGGATCTCTACGAGTTGCTCGGTGAGCCGGTCGCCTCGCCCCGCGGCCGCTATCCCGCTTGCGTCGTAATCGTCGACGCGTGCACCGACCGCAAGCCCCAAGGTGAACCGGCCGTTAGAGATCGCGTCGAGGGTGGCTGCAGCCTTCGCAAGCACGCCATCGTTGCGGAGGGGCCCAATCACGACCATCGTCACGAGTCCGATGCGCTCGGTGGATGCAGCCACCGCTGCAAGCGAGGTCATGGGCTCGAAGCATTCGTACCGCAAACGATCGACCACGCCGAGACTGGAGAAGGACCCAGACTCGGCACGTTGCGCCCACTCCATGAGGCGGTCGGCGCCGGTACTGGGGATCGAGGTCGGCAATCCGACGCCCACGTTCACGCTCGCCTCCTTCGATCGTCGAACCGTCTGCCATCGAGTCTTCGGACGGGCCTAAGTTAGTGCATCGAATGCCGGCGCCCGCTTAGGGTGACGCGGTGGACGAGGGAAGCGAGCGGTCGCCGGCCAGCATCCGGGTACAACGCCGTATCGAATGGCCCGACACCGACGCTTCGGGCCACTGGCACAACACTGCCGCCTTCCGTCTTATAGAGGTCGCAGAGACCGCGCTGCTCGAGAGGATCGGCCTCCTCGGTGAGATCTACGGCCGCCTCCCCCGGGTTCACATCACGGCGGACTTCCAGCGATTACTGATGTTCCGCGACCTCCTCGACTGTCACATCATCGTGGCGCGCATCGGGCGATCATCGATCACCTACCACTTCGAGATACGCCGTGACGATGAGGTGTGCGTGACCGCGGAAGTCGTCGCGACCTTGCTCACACCGGACGGGCAACCAACCGAGTGGCTGGAGACCCATCGAGACCGTCTTCTGGGCGCCGGGCCCCAGTCCCCCGAGCTTTTGACGGTCAGTTAGCGTTAGCCCATGGCCCCCGATCCGCTCGACTTCCTGGGGATAGAAGCCCAGCTCTCGGACGAAGAGCGAATGATCCGCGACACCGTCCGTCGCTTCGTCGATGAGCGAGTCCTGACCGGGATCGAAAAATGGTTCGTACAGGGGGAGTTCCCACGCGAGGTCGCGACCGAGCTCGGATCTATGGGTCTGCTCGGGATGCATCTGGAAGGCTACGGCTGCGCCGGGACCAATGCGGTGAGCTACGGGGTAGCGAGCACCGAGCTCGAGGCTGGAGACAGCGGTTTTCGCAGCTTCGTTTCGGTGCAGGGAAGCCTGGCGATGTTCCCGATCTGGAAATATGGATCCGAGGAGCAGAAACAGCAATGGCTACCGCGCATGGCGGCCGGTGAGGCCATCGGTTGCTTCGGACTGACCGAGCCGGATCATGGCAGCGACCCGGCGAACATGCGCACATCGGCCAAGCGCGACGGCGATGACTGGATACTCAATGGCAACAAGATGTGGATCACGAACGGTGGCATCGCCGATGTCGCGATCGTGTGGGCGCGTGCAGACGACGGCGTCCGCGGGTACCTTGTTCCGCGCGGAACTCCCGGCTTCGACACGCGTGACATCCATCGGAAACTATCCCTGCGCGCCTCGGTCACGTCGGAGTTGATCCTCGACGACTGCCGGCTACCCGCCGACTCGGTCCTTCCGGAAGTCTCGGGGATGAAGGGACCGCTGTCTTGCTTGAACGAAGCACGCTTCGGGATCATCTGGGGGACCATGGGGGCGGCGCGCGCCTGCTACGAATCCGCGCTCGAATACTCAAAGACGCGCAAGCAGTTCGATGTCCCCATCGGGAGCTTCCAACTAACGCAGCAGAAGCTCGTGAACATGCTCGTTGAATTGAGCAAGGGGATGTTGCTCGCCCTGCACCTCGGCCGGCTGAAGGACGAGGGCAAGCTCT
>JACCXF010000126.1 GCA_013697295.1 Actinomycetota bacterium
GCGCAAGCCGGTGGCAGCTATCTGTCATGGCCCGTGGACTCTCGTAGAGGCCGGAGTGGTTCAGGGGCGCACGCTTACATCATGGCCGACCCTGCAAACGGACATCCGTAACGCCGGAGGGACGTGGGTCGATGAAGAGGTCCACGTCGATGAAGGACTCGTGACGAGCCGCAACCCCGACGACCTCGACGCCTTCTGCGCGAAGGCGATAGAGGAATTCGCCGAGGGCCAGCACGAGGGCCAGACGGCCTAGAGATCGGTCGTAGCATCGGCCGGGGGACCACGGTCTCCCGGCAGCTACGCGCCGGGGATGACAGGGCGCGCCGGTGAAGTGACGGACAGTTGCGATTGGTCTGCAACGATCGGAGAGTGATGGGTGAAGTTTCGACGCCTGGGTGACAGTGATCTCGAGGTTTCCGAGATCAGTCTTGGTTCCTGGTTGACCTATGGGGTTGGCGTGGAACGCGAGCGCGCGGAGGCGTGTGTGAGCAAGGCCTTCGACCTCGGCATCAACTTCATCGACACCGCTAACGTTTACGGGCGAGGGGCGGCAGAGTCCTTCCTCGGCGAGGTGCTTCCCCGCCGCGAACGCAGCTCGTACATCCTGGCGACGAAGCTCTTCTTCCCGATGTCGGAAAGAGATCGGGGGCTTTCCGCTCCCCAGATCCGAAAGCAGATCGATGCTTCGTTGCAGCGCCTTAGGACCGACTACGTCGATCTCTACCAGTGCCATCGCTACGACGAGAACACTCCGCTCGATGAGACGATGTCGGCTCTGAGCGAGGTGGTGCAGCAAGGGAAGGCGCGCTACATAGGGTTCAGCGAATGGTCCGCCGATCAGATCCAGGACGCTCTGAGCCTCACCGAAGTCGAGAAGTTCGTCTCGAGCCAGCCGCAATATTCGATGCTTTGGCGAGCTCCAGAAGAAGCGGTGATCCCGGTGTGTGCCTCGAACGGGATCGGCCAGATCGTGTGGTCGCCCCTGGGCCAGGGGGTTCTGACCGGGAAGTATCAGCCGGGGCAGGATCCGCCCGAGGGCTCCCGTGCCACCAGTCCAGAGATGGGAGGGTTCATCAAGCGTTTCTTCGAGGGTGACACGCTCGAGGCCGTGCAGCGATTGCAGCCCATCGCAGCGGGGCTCGGTGTATCCATGGCGCAACTGGCTCTTGCATGGGTCCTGCGTGAACCGAACGTGTCCTCGGCGATCATCGGCGCCAGCAAACCGGAGCAGGTCGAGGACAACGCGGGCGCATCCGGCGTCCAGCTGGATGACGACACGGTGCAGGCCATCGACGAAGCACTGGCCGGAACCATCGAGCGGTAGTTTCACGCACGAGGGCGGCCACCTAGCATGGCTACTCCGTCGCTATCGCCTCCAGAACGTTCAGGCGAGCGGCGCGGCGAGCGGGAGGGATGGCAGCGACGATCCCGGCGACCCCCGCGAACAGGATGTAGATGACGAGCTGCCCGAAGGGGATCGCGAATTCGGTTATCCCCTGGTCGTTCAGGGCAGCGACGAATGCCCAGCCGAAGAAGATTCCAACCGCGATCCCCAGCAAGGCGCCGAACAACGAGATGATGACGGATTCCCAGCGGATCATGGACTTCGTCTGAGAGCGGGCCATACCAACAGCTCGCAACAAACCCAGCTCGCGCGTCCGCTCGAAAACAGACAACGCCAGGGTGTTGGTGATGCCGAGAAGCGCGATCACGAGGGCGAGACCGAGCAACGCGGTGACCAAGCCCAGCAGCTGGTCCACGTCGGACGCAGATCGTTCCTTGATCTCGGTCTGGTCCCGGAGCTCAACGTTGGGAAACTCATCCGTCACCTTCTCGATCTCGGCGCGCGCTTCCGCTGCAGAAGCCTCCGCGTTCTTAGCCACGAGTACCGTGCTATCCACGCGCTCGGTGAATACCTCGTCGTAAGTGTCCAGTGAGATGAGGTAGTCGGTGTTCACCATCGATTTGTTCTCGTACAAGCCGACCACCGGGACGTCTCGTGCACCCGTGGCGGCGAACCTCATCTTCAGGTCCTCGCCGACGGCGAGATCCAGGTCTTCGGCCGTAGGGGCGAAGAGAAGTACCCCCCCTTCTGATAACGCCTCGATCGAACCTTCGGTTACCTCGAGGTCAGCGACATCGTCGAAGGTCGAGGGATCCGTGGCCGCGAGGAAGAGGGAACGCTTCTGGTCGTCACGGAATTGGGCTTGCCGTAGCGGTGCGACGGACCGCACGGTCTCGAGCCGGGCGATCTTCTCGCCGAGCTTGGGACTGATGGCCGGGGGAGCTGTGATCGACGCATTCGAGATCATGAAATCGGCCTTGAGGGATTCGTCAACGATCTTGTTCGTGGAAGCCTTGAGGGAGGCAGCGAAGATCCCGACGAGTCCCACGAGGGCCAGGCCGATCATGAGCGCCGCTGCGGTGGACGCGGTCCGGCGTGGATTGCGCGCTGCGTTCTGCTGGGCGAGCTTGCCCGGCAGGTGCATCACCTTCTTGAAGGGCGTGCCGATGACTCGGGCCAGAGGCGCGGCGAAGAGAGGAGTGAGCACCGAGATACCGATGAAGGTCGTGAAGGCCCCGAGCCCGACGAGCGATAGACCCTGTGACGAGTTGCCGAACAGGCCGAACATCAAAGTCGATACACCCGCAGCCGTCAGAAGGGCTCCCGTCGCGGTCCTTGCGAAGGACCACCGGGCATCCGAGGGGTGTGTGTCACGCAGAGCTTCCATCGGAGTGACGCGCGACGCCTTGCGCGCCGGCAAGACCGAGGACACGACCGTAACGATCGTCCCCACGAACAGCGACACGACGACCGTTCTAGGTAGGAGTTGCAGCGTCGTCGAAGGAAGCTCGATCCCGAAGGTTGCCAAGAGCACCTGTAGCAGGACAGCGATCGCGACTCCGACCCCCAGTCCGACCAGAGAAGCCGTTACCCCCACTACCAAAGCCTCCAGCAGCACCGACCCCATGATCTGGCGGCCGTTAGCCCCTAGTGCGCGCAAGAGTCCGAACTCGCGCGTTCGCTGAGCCACGGTGATCGAGAATGTGTTGTAGATGATGAATGCGCCCACGAACAAAGCGACTCCTGCGAAGACGAGTAGTGCGGTGTTGAAGAATCCCAACCCTTGCTGGATGCTCTGAGCCTGCTCGCGAGCGACGCTGGCTCCGCTGGAGGCTTCGATCCCCTGCGGCAGGACCTCCTCGATGCGGGTCTGCAGGTCCGCCGTGGCCACCCCGTCTTCGGCGGCTATCTCGATCGATGCGAGACGGCCCTTGCGGTCGAATAGCTTCTGGGCCGTTTCGGTATCGAACGCAGCGAGGGTTGCCCCGGCGAGGTTGTCGGCTTCGCCGAAACCGGCCACGCCTGAGACGGTGAACTCATCAGCGCCAGCCTGAGTGAGAACCGTGATTCTGTCGCCCACCTCGAACCCGTTATCGCCGGCGGTGCCGGCATCCATCACGACCTCATCCGATCCCACCGGCGCCTCGCCATCTCTGAGCGTAAGGGGCGTGAGGGGTTCGGGAACCCAGTTCACCCCGAGCGTGGGCGCCCCGTTGGGAGTGATCGCTGTGCCACTTTGATCCACGAACTGTGCGTATCCGTCCACTGACCCGCTGGCGATGGCGACTCCGTCGACGTCGCGGACACGTTGCACGAGGTCGTCGGGGATCGGTTTCCTACTCCCGCCGATCTGAGCCTCGAACGAGCTCTCGCTGCGGACATAGACATCCACCCCTTTAGTGACGTCCGTGAAG
Source organism: Actinomycetota bacterium (assembly GCA_013697295.1). Lineage (GTDB taxonomy): Bacteria > Actinomycetota > CADDZG01 > CADDZG01 > WHSQ01 > JACCXF01. Next base: position 3,760 of record JACCXF010000126.1, read on the forward strand.
AGATCGTCGAACGTCCGGCTCATCGTGTCCGTCAGGACGAACGTCCCCGCCACGAATCCCACGCCAAGCACAACGGCAAGCGCGGTTAGGCCCAAGCGCAGTTTGTGCGCCATCAGGTTCTTGAGCGTCGTCCTCAACATGACTAGCCCTCCAAGGACTTGAGCTTGTCGAGGACGCGCTCCACCGTCGGCTGGCGAACCTCGTCGACGATCTGACCGTCGGCCAGAAGAACCACACGGTCCGAGTAGCTGGCCGAGATCGGAT
>JACCXF010000009.1 GCA_013697295.1 Actinomycetota bacterium
GGCGTCGTATTCCTCCTGTGGTCGCACATCCAGGACGACCAACTTGTTCCTGCGCTGGAGGCGCTCCCACAACTCGTCCATCGGCAATTCTTCGACATCGTCATCGCCGAGGTACTCGTGGACTAGCTGCTCGACGTCTCTGCGACTCTCACGCGCGATGCCCTGCAGCGCGCGCCAGAAGCTCACCACCTCAGGAGAGGCGAGCCGGTAGAAGACGAACGTCCCATCGCGCCTGGGGATCACGAGCCCTGCATTCTTTAGGATCTGAAGGTGCTGACTCGTGTTGGCGATCGTCTGACGCACCTCCCCAGCCAGCGATTCGACGCTGCGTTCGCCGTTCGCCAGCACGTCGACGATCTCGGCACGCCGTCCGTTCGACAGTGCCTTGGCGACCTGCGCGAACGCATCGAAGAGAGCTTCTTTGGTGGCGCGATCGCTCATGACGACATCATAGGACATACTCAACCAGTCGCTTGAATATCCTGGCGGAGATTCAGAGACGCATCCACGCCAGAAAGACCCGTAACGAGAGCCGCAGCAGCTGCCGCCGCCGGCAGTCCCCAGAGGTCGACCACCGAACCGAAGACCAGGGCTCCCGCGACGTATCCCGCGTCCCGCCACATCCGGAAGAAACCCAAGGCTGAGGGTCGTCGATCCTCAGGAGCCATATCGACCGCGGCTGCGATAAGTGCCGGATAAGCAAGCGCGGTGCCGATCCCGAGAACGGCCGCGGCGATCAGGGCTGGCGCGAGCTGCTGCGTGAGAGAGAAGGACGAGAGAGCCGCGGCCTGAACCAGCATGCCGGCACCGATGGGGATTCGCCTGCCGATGCGATCCGACAGGGGACCGGTGAACAGCTGGAGGACCCCCCAAACGATCGGGTAGGTGGCGGCGACGACGGCGATCTGAGGCATCGTGAGGTCGGCCTGGATCAGGAGTAAGGGCAGCAGGGCCCATGCGAACGCATCGTTGGCGTTGTTGACAAGACCGACACGTGCGCAGATACGCAATTGACTGTCCTCGAACAGTGGACGGATCTGAAGACGAGTATTGAGGTTCTTGACTGGGTGAGGGTCCCGGACCATTGAGGAACTCACGCCTATACCGGCGGCGACCACGAGAAGACCCAGGACGAATGGTTCCGGCCTGATCCCAAACGTTCTGCGAGCAACCCTGATCCCAACGCGGACACGCCCACTGCACGTACCCGGCGAATTCGTTCATACCCACCGCCCGCCCTCGCTCGCTGTCGTCGGCGAGCTGGACCTTCATGAGGACCGTCATTGACCAGGTGAGCCCCTGGTTGATCCCCAGCAGGAGGTTCGCCGCGATGACCCATCCCCACGAGGGCGCCCACATCAAGAGCAGGGGCACGGGAAACCCAACGAGCCAGCCTGTGAGGAGGACGCGCCTCGGCCCGAAGCGCTCGGCGAGGAGGCCGGCAACGAGGTTGCTGGGAGCCTTTGCTATCCCGAAGGTCACGAGGAAGAGGGAAGTGGCAAGCCCCGACGCCAGTCCGAACTCTCTCTCCGCCAGAAGAGGGATCAGGGACCGCTCCTGGCCCACAAGGGCTTCGACCAGCGCGTTGATCCCGACAAGGAGGGTGAACTGAGGGAGGTTCGCGCCGATCCCTCTCGACGAGGCCTTCGTCATGAGCTCTAATATACTAATCAATCGAACACTTGACAATAAGGGAGCGGGTGGCGCAGTATGCAAGTGTTCCAACCGGTCGAGGCAAGGGTGGGGGAATCGTGATCTTCCGGCAGTTCCTACACGAGCAACGTTCCTGTGCCTCGTATCTGATCGGTTGTCCCAGCGAGGGCGTCGCAGCCGTCGTCGATCCTCAAGGCGACATGACTGCCTACGTCACGGCAGCAGAAGGACACGGACTGCGCATCACTGATGTCGTAGATACACACGTACATGCCGACCACCCTTCGGGGGCCCGCGCGCTCGCTGAATTCGCCGGTGCAACTCTGCGCCTGGGGGGAAAAGCTCAGGTCGGATTCCCGTTCGAACCGCTCACCGATAGCGACTTGATCTGGGTGGGCAATCGGCGCGTTCGAATCATCCACACTCCCGGTCACACTCCCGAGCACGTCTGTTTGTTGGTCGATGACTGGTTCGTGCTAACGGGGGACACCCTGTTCGTGGGCGATGTCGGACGGGTTGATCTTGCGCTTTCCGAACTGGATGAGGGTGAGCTGAGAGACCGAGCACAGATGCTCTATTCGTCGCTTCGGAGGTTGCTGGACCTTCCCGACGAAACCGAGATCTATCCGGGCCATTACGCGGGCTCAACCTGCGGCCGGGGCATGGACGGCAAGCCGATCTCTACGATCGCACGCGAACGCCGAACGAGTCGGGCGCTCAATCTCGATCTGGATGACTTCATTACCTACCAGGTCACGAATGCGCCTCCTCTGCCTGAGAACTTTGATCGGATAAAGCGCTCCAATCTGGCGTTCAGAGATGAGGAAGGGGTGGTTGACGGGACGGATTCCGGTAGCGGCGAAGCGGGCGAAGCCCTTCTAGGGCGCGCAAACCTGTGCTGAAAGAAAGGTCGACAATGACAACGGCTAGTGCGGATATTCGACAAGCGAACGTCGCCGATTCTGGTCTTCGGATCGGGACCGGGCTCATGATGTTCGCTGCGATCGGATTTATCGGTTATGCGGTGATCTTCTTCGTCCGTAACTTCACCGACAGCTTCCTCGAGCTCGGTATCGGGCAGAGCGAAGTCGACGTTGGCAAGGACCAGATCACTCAGCTCAGTCCCTCGCTGTATCACTACATCAGCCACCTGCACATTGCGGTGTCCGGGTTCATCGCAGCTACGGGGCTAGCGGTCGCTTTTTTGGTGTGGTTCGGAGTTCGCCGCGGATACATGTGGGCGTGGGTCGGGGCCGTGGCGGCTCCCGTTCTGGCGCTGGCGGTGGCCCTTCCCGCCCATTACCCCAACGATTTCGACACGATAGGCCATCTCGGGCTCATCTACCTAGCGACTCTGATCTTTGTCGTTGGTGCGCTCATGTCGCTCAGGGCGCTCATGCCACAGCAACGAACGTGAAAACGCGGCGTCTTCACCGACTGGTCGGATCTGCCGGCCCTCACGCCCCCCGACCTCGGAGGGGCGTGGTCCGCGTACTGGTACAACAACTTCATCTACGAATTCGAGATCACCAAGGGGCTGAACGTCTTCAGGCTTAGCGACAGAAGCATCGGTGGGGCGCTTCAGCTCGGCCATCTGAACCCGCTGACCCAAGGATTCTCGATGGACTAGACGGATATGCCGACCTCTGGGATCTAGGAGAGGCAAGCAGTTCGTCGTTTGACTACCTGCGAGAGGTACGCCCGTCTCGTCCCGCGCACCCCAGAAACCCATCGTTCCACCTTCGGTCCCAACCGCCGGAGAAGTCGCGGTGGCGCCCGGGTAGAGAAACCTCTAAGCTCGCTTCGGTTCGCTGGTGGGTCGATGGGGTAACGTTGCCCTTTCTGGGGACGTCGCTCCGGAAGGGAGCGAAGAAGAATGCTCGCCCTATTCCGTGATGTGAGGCGACGGTGCGTGCTTGCCGTCGTTCTCG
>JACCXF010000018.1 GCA_013697295.1 Actinomycetota bacterium
AGAGCTCGGACACTTGATCCTCGAGTTCGTTTCTTGTCTCAACTAGTTGTTCCCCTGTCCTCTCATGCTCGAGGAAGAGTCGATAGTTGTTCTCGTCGACGGCGGTCATGTACTCGAGGCGGGAGGCGAGCTCGCCCATGTCTTCCGAGCTCAGGAGCACGTCGAGCGTTGCATCATCGCCACCCATGTATAGCTCGCGAGCGACGACCTCTACCCGAGCTACCAGGGCCTCTTGCTTTCGCTCGATCCCGTTGATCTTGAGATCCGTTATCCCCATTCGGAGACGGAGTTCATCCTGCCGTGTGCGCAGGTCTTCGACACGCAGGGTCGTCGCGTCCAGCTCGTCCTGGATGGCCGACATACGCCCCTTGAGACTCTCGACCGATGTCGGCTCTTGAGCCGCGCCGACTCCGCCGGCGAGGCTCGCTAAGACCGCGACAGCACAAAGCGGGGCTGCCCATAGAAGGCGGCGTGTGTGGCGGCGTGCGGTCACGGTCGAGCTCCGTTTGCTGAGGGCTTGCATTGAAGCCGCGGCGACCGCGCGCAGATGGGGCCACCGGGCTGCCGATCCGTCTCTTGGATCTGGCCTTCTCTTCTAGGTCGGCAAAGGATGGGTGCCCCTGAAGGCGGCTCCTCTTGGGCATGCAATCCGTCCCTTGCGGCCCCGTCGAAGAGGCCTTCTAGTCACCAGCCCGGGCAGAGGCCTTCAAAGGAGTCGAGCGGGTTCGGCAAACAGACATGCGGCTCGGTGATCGTTCTCGCCCACCGGCTCGAGGGGCGGATCTTGCTCCGTGCACACCTTCTGCACCTTGAAACACCGGGACGCAAACCGGCAGGCGACCGGGGGGTCGACGCAACTGGGCACCGTCCCCGGCAGAGGGATCCTCTTGCGTAGACGCTCCTTGCGAGGGTCTGCCACCGGCACCGCCGATAGCAGTGCCTGTGTGTAGGGATGCATCGGGCTCTCGAAGAGCGCATCGCGGTCAGCCGTTTCGACCACCCGGCCTAGGTACATGACCATTACGCGGTGTGAGAGATGTCTGACCAGCGAGAGGTCGTGCGCTATGAAAAGGTACGTCAACCCGAGATCCGACTGCAGATCCTCGAGCAGATTGAGGATCTGAGCCTGGATCGAAACATCGAGTGCCGAGATGGGCTCGTCGAGGATGAGAAGGTCCGGCTCGCTGGCAAGCGCCCGTGCGATGCCGATCCGTTGACGCTGTCCTCCGCTGAACTCATGGGGGTAACGACGAGCGTAGCTTGCCGACAGTCCCACCCTTTCGAGCATCTCCCCTACCCTCTGGCCCGCTTCCCGTCGTCCCTTCACCAGGCCGTGGAACAAGGCCGGCTCGGCAACCAGTTGCCCCACGGTCATCCGGGGGTTGAGAGATCCGTACGGATCCTGGAACACGATCTGCATATATCGCCGCAGGTCACGCATCCGGCTACGGGAGCACGACAGCAGGTCTTCGCCACGAAACAGAACTTTCCCAGCGCTTGGTTCGATCAGGCGTAAGACACAACGCGCCACCGTCGACTTCCCGCAGCCCGACTCTCCGACGAGGCCGAGTGTCTCGCCGCGATCAAGGGTGAAGGACACATCGTCGACCGCGTGTGCTTGCCCCACGGTGCGACGCAGGATGGCTCCTCTTGTCACGGGAAAGATCTTCTTGAGGTGCCGGACTTCGAGAAGGGGGGTGCTCATTGCACAGCATCCCCGGCGCGATGGGTAGCGACTTCTTCAGCGAAGTGGCAGGCAGCCGGATGATCGATCCCCCCCTTGAGCTCGAGCGGGGGTACGCGCTCAGAGCACACAGGTTGTGTGTAAGGGCAGCGTGGATGGAACGCGCAGCCCGATGGCAGCAGAACGGGTGAGGGTGGATTCCCGGTGATCGGCACCAAGCGATCCCGCCTCGCCTCGTCGATGCGAGTGACAGACCGCAGAAGGCCCAACGTGTAGGGATGTGCAGGTCGGTAGTAGATCGAGTCCACGTCACCTTGTTCGACAACGCGGCCTGCGTACATCACAACTATCCGATCCGCAAAGCCCGCGAGTATGCCGAGGTCGTGCGTGATCAGGATCACCGCCGCGCCGTAGGCCTTACAGGTCTCAGCAAGCAGATCGATGATCTGCGCCTGGATGGTGACGTCCAGCGCCGTTGTTGGCTCGTCCGCAATCACGATCTGGGGCTTGCACGCGAGTGCGATGGCGATCATCACCCGCTGCCTCATGCCACCCGAAAAGAGGTGAGGGTACTCCTGGGCGCTCCGGTCGGGCGATGGGATACCCACCTGGTCCAATAACTCGAGCGACCGCCGGCTCGCTTCCCTCTTGTCCGCATCGGTGTGGGCAAGGATGACCTCTTCGATCTGTGCGCCGATCTTCATGGAGGGATTGAGACAGTGCAAAGGATTCTGGAAGACCATCCCGATGCGCTCACCCCGCACGTGTCTCATCTTTCTCTTCGACATCTGCAATAGATCGACGCCGTCCAGCCGCGCCTCGCCCGTCACGCGGGCGTTGGAGGGCAGCAAGCCGGTAATGGCATGGGCCGTCACGCTTTTTCCGGAACCCGATTCCCCCACGATCCCGAGGCGCTCCCCCGGCTCCAGAACGAAGGAGACCCCATTCAACGCCTTGACCAAGCCATGGCGACTGTCGAACCCGGCGGCCAGATCGCGGACCTCGAGTAAGGGGCCCCCGGCCATCTCGTCAGTTCTCCATCGTCGGATCGAGGACGTCTCGCAGTCCATCCCCCAGTAGATTGAATCCAAGGGCCGCCAGCGTGATGGCTATACCGGGGTAGACCATCAGCTGGGGAGCGCTGGCGAGATACTGCTGCCCTTCGCTAAGCATCGCCCCCCACTCAGCAGTAGGCGGCTGAACACCCAACCCTAAGAATGACAGCGCTGACAATGCTAGAAGCAGGCGACCCGTCTGCAACGTTCCGAGAACGATCACGGGCCCCACGATGTTGGGCAAAACGTGGCGTATGGCCACCAAACGACCGGGAAGTCCAACGGCTTGAGCGGATTCCACGAACGGACGTTCTCGCATCGAGAGTACGAGTCCTCTCATCATTCGTGCGTAATCCGTCCACCACACCGCGACCATCCCGATCATCAGGTGCAGTAGGCCCGGACCAAGCATGCCGGTGATGGCAAGAGCCAGAAGAAGACTGGGGAATGCAAGTAGCACGTCGACGATCCTCATCAACAGCCCGTCCAGGATGCCCCCCGCGAAGCCTGCGATCGATCCAACCACCATGCCGATCGCAAGGATGGCGACCCCAACGCCCAACGACGTGAACAACGAAACTCGCGCCCCATAGATCAGGCGCGACAATTCGTCGCGACCAAGGTTGTCGGTCCCAAGCGGGTGCTCGATGCTGACCGGAGCGTAACGATTGGCGACATCCTGTTCGTGCGGATCTCGAGGGGCCACCAGCGGCGCGGCCGCTGCAGCCGTGAACATCAAGATCAGGAGCAAGAGACCCGCCAATGCGGTCCGGTCGCTCACCAAGTGACGCAGCATTGGGCGACGCGGAAGTAGGGCGGGAATCTGCCGCTCAGGTGCAGATGGCGTAAGCGCCGCGTCTGCCATCAGGTTGCCACTGCTCGTTGCCGGCCGAGCATCACACGCGGATCGAGCCACATGTACAGCAGGTCGACCACCAGGTTGATCAGGACGAAGATCGTGCCCGCGAAGACCACGAATCCCTGGATCATCGTGTAGTCGCGCTGGCCGATCGCATCTACGGCGAGACGGCCGATCCCGGGCCACACGAAGATGACCTCGATGATGGCCGAGTAAGCCAGCAGGAAACCGAACGCGAGACCGATCTGGGTGACCACGGCGGCCATCCCGTTGCGGAGGATGTGCCGCATCATGATTCGGCTCTCCGACAACCCTTTGGCTCGCGCCGTCTTGACGTAATCCTCATTGAGGATCTCCAGCAGGCTCGAGCGGGTCAATCTTGCTATGACGGCCGCATCGCCGAGCCCAAGCGCCAGGGCTGGAAGGACGAGACTCTCCCATCCTTGTTGCCCCGAGGCCGGAAGCCATCCGAGCTGGACCGAGAAGAGGATTATCAGTAGCAGCGCGAGCCAGAAGCTGGGGATCGACGCCCCCAGCATGGACGTCGC
>JACCXF010000021.1 GCA_013697295.1 Actinomycetota bacterium
GGTCCGGAGGGCGGTGGGCCCGGCGGCTGGGACGGTGTGTCCGACATCGGTGGCTCCTTTCTGCTTGATGGACTACAGGATCGAGAAGCGAAAGAGCTGAAAGACCCACATCGCCCCGAGGGTGACAGGGATGAGCAGAGTGGGGAGCGTCATCCGGCGGGGCCGGAACACGATCAACAACACCGCGGCAACGACCGCAACGACCCCTGCGGGATTTGCCGCCCACGCGTCGCGCAACTGAAGCCGAACCGTCTCTTTGACGCTCGTGGACATCCCGCAGAAGGGACAGGGAACGCCGGTGAAGGTCCTCAACAGGCATGGCACGCCCGGATACCCCGGAATGGACGGAAGCATCAGCGCGAGGAACAACATGGTCGTCCCGGCCATGCGCAGATCGTGGAGATCTATCGCGGCCGAGCGCGCGAGGACCATCCTGAGCTTGGGTGATCCTTCGCGAAAGGCGGGGATGGCCGGTGTCATGCGCGCGGGTTCGTCCACAGACGGCACCCTATGGGTCGCGCGCGATCGCAACCGGAGATTCACGTGCGTGAGATCTTCACCGCCACGACCTGTTCGACGAAGTACTCGGGGTGCACGTTAGGAGGAACCCCGGCAATCTTTGGTCGGAGGCGCTCCGCCAGCTCCCAGGCAAGATGGACGCGGGCGTCGGGCGGCAGTTCGTAACGACGATCGAGGAACCTTCTTAGGGCCACGAGTTCGTCCCCGGTGACCGCGCTCACATCCCAGGTCGCGGCGGCGGCGTCGGGGGGCGCCCAGGTCGTCTGGACGGCCCATGACGGCCGAGCGTCTCCGTGGCGCTCGCGCACGACCAGGGTCCCCGCGGCCATGTCCCCGAGCCGCTGATTGCGTGGGCTGACGAGGATGCTGATGATCCCCGCCGCGTACCCGAAGGGAAGCGCATCCACCAGACGTAGGAGATTGCGCACCGCGCTCGTCGTGAACGTTACCGGTCCACCGCCCAGCCGCACGACCCGGATCCCGCCGGCTCGTTTGCCCGGGGTTCGTCCGGATGCCAGCGTTTCGAAAAGGACGTCGTAGCCGAATGTGATGAGGAACAAGAAGAGTGTCGCGATCGCGATCGCGATAGGTCGCCCCCCCATGGCGGCAAGCGCCCAGATGAGGACTATCGCCGAAGGGATGAGCTGGATAGCCGCGTCGATGGAGGCGGCGATGAACCTGGAACCGAGTCCGGCCAGCGTCATCTCGAGCTCCACGCCCTCGGGTGTGGAGATGGTGAAGCGATCCTCGTATCTCACCGAGCCGAACCTAGAGCATCCGCGCCCGCATTGGGCGCTTGCGAGCCCTGCATCCAGATAGTCTTCGAACCGGGTCAGGACGGAGGAGTGGGTCGATCGAAGCAAACGGGGTCACGCCATTCACCCACGCGCCGGGAGGCGCCCGCTTCGTCACGCCCGATGCTCACTATCAGGACCTCCTGGCCGCTCATCCGCGCGATGTCCTGTCATGGGCGACCTCGACCATCGACAGGGTGGCGATAGCTACGTCGTTCGGATCCTCCGGGCTCGTCCTTCTACATCTGTTGCGCACGATCGAACCGAACATCCCCGTCTTGTTCTTGGATACGGGATTCCATTTCCCGGAGACCCTCGCTTTCAAGGAGCGCATGCAGGGGGCCTGGGACCTCAAGGTCGTGGAACTGCGAGGGGAGCACGGTTCACCGGAACGCCAGGCGGAGGCATACGGACCACATCTCCACAGCAGAGACCCGGACAAGTGCTGTCGGATCAACAAGGTGGCGCCGTTGCAGGAAGCCCTGGAGGAATTCGATGGGTGGATCTCCGGGATCAGGCGGGAGCAATCCCCGTTGCGTGTTCGAACGCCGATCTTGGAGGCGCAACTGTTGCCCTCCGGCAATGAGATCCTGAAGGTCCACCCCCTCGCGACCTGGACCCGGGCCGACGTCGACGACTACGTCGCAACGCATGACATCCCAACGCATCCTCTGCTGGAGCAGGGTTTCGCATCGATCGGTTGCGCCCCTTGCACCATCGCGGCGCCGATCGATGACGAGCGCGCAGGTAGGTGGCCCGGATTCTCCAAGACCGAATGCGGCATTCATTCCTTCGGAACCGGCGATGCCGGGCGCGAGACGGAAGCGGATCAATGATGGCGTTGCGGATGAAGGGGCCGGCGACCCGAAGACCCTCGTGAAACTCGACCGGTTCGTGGCGGAGCGGGCGCCCGGGTGGAGCGAGCTCGAGCGCCTGAGCGCGGGTGCGCGCAGAAAGCCGGAGCGATTGGGTCCCGACGGCGTTCGATCTCTGGGCGCTCTCTATCGCGGGGCCGCAGCCGATCTCGCTCTGGCGCGGCGCAAGTTTCCCGGAGATCCGGTCGTCGCGCGGCTGGAGGAGCTCGTGGGCCGAGCTCGGCACCTCGTCTATGACGCCAAGACCCGGCGCTCGTCCGCGCTGCATTTCTTCAGTCGCCGCTACTGGCGGTTGGTCGCTTCTCGACCTCTCCCGCTCCTCATAGCAGCGGCGCTGCTGATCGCGCCGGCCGCCCTCGCGGGGGGCTGGGCCGCGTCGGATCCGGACAAGGCGGTGGGCCTGGTCCCCGGGGAGTTCCGGTCGGTCGCGGAGCCGCGAGAGGAGGGAACCGACCTCGGCCTCTCGCTCGAGGAACAGGGCACCTTTGCTACGCAGATCCTCACGAACAACATCCGCGTAACGTTCTTGGCTTTCGCCGGCGGCATCTCCGCGGGGTTACTCACGGCTGCGTTGACGCTCTACAACGGGGTCGTCCTTGGAGCGGCGGCGGGCTTGTCCGTATCGGGTGGGAACGGGACCACGTTCTATGAGCTGGTCGCCGCTCACGGCGTGCTGGAACTGTCGTGCATCGTCGTGGCCGCTGCGGCGGGGCTACGGATGGGGTGGGCTCTGGTGGAGCCCGGGCGGGGGACGCGGTTGAGCGCGGTCATGGCGGAGGCGCGGAACGCGGTCGAGATCGTCTTGGGAACGGCTCCCTGGCTCGTGGTCGCCGGCTTGGTTGAGGGATTCATCACCCCGCGAGGGCTCGGCTTCGTGACCGTGACGGTGGTTGGCTTTGGCCTGGCGAGCGTCTACTGGGGCCTCGTGGTGTGGCGCGGGCGTGAACCCCAGCAGGTGAGGGCGGCTTAGAGACGCGCACGAACCTTCGCGCGGAGGTAGGCGTCCACGCATGCGGCCGCGAGCTTGTCCACGGGTGCCTCGAGCACCTCCGCTCCGGTTGCCCGTAGCGATGCCGCCACTCGCTCCCTGGCGTTCAAGACCTCGAGCGCGGCGGCGGCTCGATACACGTCGGCGGGCGTCGCCGGCCTGCGGGTGACGAGGCCCTGAAGGTCGGAGTCGGCTGCGCTCACCACGGCGACTGCATGCCTGCGCGCCAGCACTGGGACCGCTTCTATCAAGGGACGGGCTGCGGCCTCTTCCAGAAGATCCGTGAACACCAGGACGTACGAGCGTTTCAATCCGGACACGTGCCTGAACGCCAGTTCGTAGTCGCTGTCCTGGGTGGCCGGCTCGAGGTCAAAGATCCCTCGCACCACGGCGTTGCCGCCTTTCCGCTGTGGCGAGATGTTGCGCTGCACCCGCCCGTCGAAAGCGAGCGCGCCGCAGCGATCGCCCACCTCGTCGGCGACAAGAGCTACCGCAGCCGTCGCATCAACCGCTGCATCGAGTCGGGTGCGACCCTCGAGCGGCGCGGTCATGAGCCGGCCCGAGTCGATCAAGCAGATCACGTCGCGGTCTTGCTCGATCCGGTACTGGTTGCTCATCGGCCGGCCGAGGCGGGCCGTTGCCCTCCAATTGACCTGCCGGATGTCGTCGTCGGGCAGGTAATCGCGGATCGACTCGAATTCGGTGCCCAGTCCAAGAGGCCCTCTCCGGCGGTCTCCGGCATCGCGATAACGGCTTCGTCGCACCGAAAGAGCCAGTCGCCATGCGGTCGGCATGTCCGGATAGACGAGGACCTCTCGGTCCACGGCGAACCTTCCGTAGTAGCAACCGAGCCCCAGTGGTCCCACGGTTCGGAACGCGGGAGCCGGCAACGTGTATCGGCCGCGCCGCGCAGGGACCACCCGCGCGTCGAGACCTCCGTCGTCCTCTGCGGGGTCGATCGCTAGGTCCGGCGGAGCCGGTTGGCGCATACGGAACGACCCGGGTGTAGACCCTTCCGCGGACAGCCTGAGAGGCGACGCGACGCCGCGCGACATGATGTCGCTGGTGCTCTGATCCATGGGCGGCACGCGTTTCGCTCGTAGCGCATCTCCGACTGTTGCCCCCAACAGCGCAACGGTCAGAAGGCCCACCACTCCGGGCGGAAGTATCAGGGCGCCTAGCGCGATCGCTCCGAGGATCAGCGCCGTGCGCGGCGTAAGGCTCAACGGGGAACCGGAACCCCTTGCAGCGCGGTGTTCACGGCGTCGTCCGGCCGGTAACGCTCGAGTTCCGCTTCCGGCCGGAGTATGAGTCGGTGTCGCAGCACGGGGAGTGCCATGCGACCAACATCGTCCGGTGTGACGAAATCGCGACCGGCGAGGCGCGCTGCCGCTTTAGAAGCGGCCAACAGGTGGACCGCCGCGCGCGGGCTGGCGCCCAGCGACACGCTCGGCAGGTCTCGAGTGCTCCTTGTGACCGCCGAGATGTAAGCGGTCAGTTCCTCCGAGACGCGCGTTGCATCAACGTCAGCTCGCGCTTCACGCAGATGCTCGACCTCGGCGACGACGGCGACATCCTCGAGCGTCGACGGCGCAACTCCCCGGTGCGCCATCTTCAACATGGCCACTTCCTCACTGGCCGATGGATAGGAGATGTCGACCTTGAACAAGAAGCGATCGAGTTGTGCCTCCGGAAGCGGATAGGTTCCCTCGTATTCGATCGGGTTCTGGGTGGCGACGACGAGGAACGGCTCCGGCAGCGCGTGCCCGGTTCCGTCGATCGTGACCTGTCGCTCCTGCATCGCCTCGAGTAGAGCCGCCTGAGTCTTCGGCGGTGTGCGGTTGATCTCATCGGCGAGCAAGATGTTGGTGAACACCGGCCCGCGCCTGAAGGCAAGCTCCCCGCCGCTGAGGGTCATGGTGCCGGTGAGGTCCGATGGAAGCATGTCGGGCGTGAATTGAGCGCGATGGAAAGTCACGCCAAGCGTCTTGGCCAGGGCGTTGGCGAGCAATGTCTTCGCTACGCCCGGAACTCCTTCGAGCAGCACGTGACCACCCACCGATACGGCCGCCAGCAGCATGTCCAAAGCGTCTTGCTGGCCCACCACCACCTTGGCGACCTCGCGGCCTATGCGATCCCTGAGCTCTTTCACCGTCGTCCTTCCTGTTGCAGTTGCGCCAGCGCTCGCCCGGCCTCAAGC
>JACCXF010000032.1 GCA_013697295.1 Actinomycetota bacterium
TCGACGTTCATCTCGAGGTGCTCGGCGCCGATCGGTACGGGATCGAAAACCTCGCGAACCTCAGCCGCATCCCGGCGCGCGGGGCAACCGCCTTCGTCGGGCTCATCCCGTGGCAGGAGGGTTCGGGAGGGCCCCGCCCGTGTGCTGGCACTCTGGTAGTCGTTTCCGGTACTAGGCGAGGTGGGTGGGCTGGTGGTCGAGCGATTCGAACTGATCGGTGGCATCCATGCTTTGGAGCAACGCCGTTACAAGAGCGGCGAACCCATCCAAGGCTTCTGGAGCGTGAAGCTTCGGACGGACGATGGCATCAGGTACCGGTGGCGTACACCAGAATCAAGTTCAGCTAGGAAGCCCGTGTACTTGTCGATCCCGGCCGTGACAGGGGCGAGCGTGGGGGCCCGCACCCCGGAGCAGATTGATGGGTGGCTCGCTGCGCTCGACACATCGCTGTCGGAAGACCACCTGCGCGAGATCGACTCCCTGCTCCTGCCGACGTGACGGATCTGGCCGGCGTCTTCAAGCTCCATGATTTCGAAGAGCTGGCGCGCGAGACCCTCTCGTCCTCGGCCTTCGCCTATTACTCAGGGGGGGCGGGCGACGAGATCACGTTGCAAGACAACATCAGCGCGTTCCGGCGGCGCAGACTCAGACCCCGTGTGATGGTGGATGTCTCCATGATTGATCCCTCGTCGTCCTTCCTCGGAACCCCTTTGCCCATCCCGGTCGGTCTCGGCCCCACCGCTCAACATCGCTTCGCGCATCCGGAAGGAGAAGTCGCGACGTCACGCGCCGCCAAGGAGGCAGGCGTAATGATGTGTGTGTCGACGATCGCCAATCGTTCCCTGGAAGATGTCGCGGCGGTCGGGGACGCGCCACGATGGTTCCAGCTCTATATCCATAGGGATCGAGGGATCTCGAAGGCGATGGTCGAGCGTGCGGTCGCCGCAGGTTATCGAGCGATCGTCATCACGGCAGATCTTCCGTACCCCGGGTACAGGGAACGGGAGCTGCGTCATCCTGTTGTCTACGAGGGGGAGGCCGCCTTCGGGAACTTCGCGGGGATCGTGGATAGTGAGGGGGCCGAGCTGCTGCAGCTATTGGATGAAGTCGTCAACACCACGGTCACCTGGGACGATGTCGAGTGGGTGAGGGAGTTGTCGGGCCTCCCGGTGCTGATCAAGGGGATCCTGACCGGCGAGGATGCGGCGTTGGCCGTCGAACATGGGGCGGCGGGCGTCGTCGTGTCGAACCACGGAGGTCGTCAACTCGATCGTGTCTCCGCCTCGGTAGACGTTCTCGAGGAGGTCGTCCAGGAGGTTTCCGGACGATGCGAGGTTTACCTCGACGGCGGCGTGCGTCGCGGAACGGACGTGGCCATCGCCCTTGCGCTCGGGGCACAGGGCGTCTTCATCGGCCGGCCGTATCTGTTCGCCCTGGCGGCTGCCGGCGAGGCCGGGATCCTTCGTGCGCTGGAGCTCCTATCGGCGGAGTTCGTGAACGCGCTCGGGCTTCTCGGAGCGACGCATGTCCGGCAACTCAAGAGGACGCATGTCGTATGAGGTCCTGAAACACAGTCGTGGGTATACGCGAGCACGGGTTCGCTCGCGCTTGAGGTGGCGCCCCTCGGCCACGGATGGATCACCGCGTGATGCTTGCGAGCGAGTCGCACAGTTCCTCCAGGCTCTTGACGTTGTGGGCCGACAGGAAGCGGTCGACGTGGGGGAGTGCAGCCGCCATTCCCCGGGCCAGAGGTTCGTAGTCGGTCGTTCCCTTGAGTGGGTTGACCCACACCAACTCGTGGGCGATGCGGTGAAGGCGGGACATCTGACTCGCTAGCAGCAGCGGGTCGCCTCGCTCGAGACCGTCCGAGCAGAGCACCACGACCGCTCCCTTGAGCGCCGCGGCCTGTGAATAGTTATCGGTCAAAACCTTGAGCGACTCACCGATGCGAGTTCCACCCTCCCAGTCGTGTACTCGTCGAGCAACATCGGCCAGCGCGCGGTCAGGATCGGTCGTCCGCAACGAGCGTGTAACACGCGTAAGACGAGTTCCGAAACAGAAGACCTCGACCCGTTCTCCCGAAGACATCGCCGCGTACCCGAACTGCATCAAGGCGCGTGCGTAGGGGGCCATCGATCCCGAGACGTCCAA
>JACCXF010000044.1 GCA_013697295.1 Actinomycetota bacterium
AGTTCGAGCATCCACAGCTCGGACGGGTCGACTTAGGAGGCTGGGACCAGATGTACTGCTGGACCAATCCCCCGCCAGAGTTCCTCGAAGCGGAGATCGCTCCCCATTCCGACTTCGCCATCTTCCACGCCCTCGTTTCGCCCAGGCTCGAGATCCACTCGCTCGACGTGACCCGGATCGATCAGAACCTCCATTCGATCCGACTGGTTGTCGTCAACACCGGTTGGCTCCCCACGTCCGTTAGCGAAAAGGCCAAGGAGAGGAAGGCGACCCGGCCGATCGAGGTCGAGCTGACCCTACCCGAGGGAGCACGAGTCGTGGCGGGCGACCTCAAGCTCGAGATGGGACAGCTCGAAGGCCGCATCGACAAGAGCAGTGCGCTCTGGTGGGGGCATGAAGAGGGCACTACCGACCGGACCAAGGCCGAATGGGTCATCGAGGCCCCGGATGGCTCGGTTGTTCGACTGGAGGTGCGCCACGCTCGGGCGGGCACGATCCGGCGCGCCGTCGACCTGACATGAGCACCCCCCTCCCCATCGAGGGCGAGAAGGTGTCTTTGAGGCCCTTCGTGGCGGACGAGCTGAACGTGCTGTGGGCGCGGCGCGTCGCAACCGCGGCCTCATGGATGATCGGCCCCAATTCCTATGAACGCCTGAAGAGTCGCGTGCAGAACTCGGGACGCTTTACCGACGGGTGGCTGTTCCTTGCGATCGACGCGGGTGAGGAGCTTGTGGGAGAGGTCGAAGCCCGGCACATCGACCGATCCATGCCCCCTGGCGTCTTCGAGCTGGGCATCGAGATGTATGAGGAGAGCGACCGCGGGCGGGGGTTCGGGTCCGAGACCATCGCTCTATTTACTTCCTACCTCTTCGAAGATTACCGAGCGGAACGCGTTTGCGGCAGCACATCGATCGAGAACGCGTCGATGCGCCGCGTCTTCGAGACGTGCGGCTACGCCCTCGAGGGGATCATGCGCGCCTTCATGCCATCGACCAAGGGCCGCGACGACTACGCGCTCTATGCGATCACGAAGCGTGAATGGGCAGAACTTCCTCACTGAGCGGCCGGGTTCCCTGCACGATCGGGCGCGGCGTCACCGGGTCTGCGCCTCTGCAGCGACCTGATCTTCGAGTCCGGTGACCTTCTCGACCTCCGTCCCGGTTTTCCGTCGTTCTCGTATCTCGAGTCGCGTCGAGAGACGGGACAACAACAGGTTGACGAGAACGAACATCAGCCCCACGGTCAAGAACACCTGAAGTAGAGGAGCGTCGACGCCCGATCCCGTGAATGGGCTCCCGCTCGTGTTGGTAACGATTCGCGCCTGGCGCATGACCTCCTGTATCCCGATGATGCTGACCAGGGTCGTGTCCTTGTTCAGCGTGATCAATTGCGAGACCGTGGCGGGCACCATCCGGCGGAGGCCTTGCGGGAGGATGATCAGACGCATGGATTTCCAGTACGTGAGCCCCAGGGCCGCCGCCGCCTCCCCCTGTCCTCGCTCTAGCGAGACGATCCCGGCCCGCATGATCTCCGCGATCACGGCGGAGTTGTAAAGGGTCAGACCCATGACCGCAGCCAGGAAGAAGGGGGTCTGGAACGCGTCCGGGAACCACGCCGGGACGCTGCTCTCGTACGCGTCTCTCCACGACTCGGGGATCGCGAGGGCCAGGTACAGGATGATGAAGATCAGAGGCAGGTTCCGCCAGACCTCGATCCAGAGAGAGGCCGGCGCGCTGACTGCGCGCCTCTTCGAGATCCGCATGAGAGCGAGGACGAGTCCAAAAACGAGCGACAGGAGCATCGCGAGAAGAGCGATCTCGATGTTGATGAGGAAGCCGGTGAGGATGAACCGCAGGTTGTTGCCCGCACCGAGCCACTCCCAGTTCGCCGGGTCGACGAGATAGCTCACCGCCGGATCACCAGTCGCTGCTCGAGCCGGCGAACGGTGAGCGTGGCCGAGACCGTCATGATGAGGTAGCCGACGGCGGCCCAGAAGAAGACCTCGTTCGTCTGGAACGTATTCGAGTTGATGATCCGGGCCTCCTTGAGGAGATCCTGGGCCAGCCCGAGAGCGACACCGATGATCGCCGAGTTCTTGATCATGGCGATAGTGAGGTTCCCTAGCGGCGGGATCACCGTGCGGATGGCTTGCGGCAACACGATCTTCCTCAACGTCTGCGGATAGGTGAAGCCCATCGATAACGATGCCTCGATCTGACCCTGGCCGACCGCGAAGACGCCCGAACGGATGGCCTCGGCGACGTAAGCCGCCGTGTACAGACCCAGACTTCCGGTGCCCGCCGCGAATGGTCCGATGTTCACGCCCGCTCGCCTGAGCCCGGCGAAGGCGATAAAGAGCAGCACAAGGAGCGGGATGTTGCGGAAGAATTCGACGTAGACGGTTCCGATCCATCGCAGGGCCCTGATCGGCTGAACCCTCAACGCCGCTATCAAGGTGCCGACCACCACCGCGATCGCAAAAGAGACCGCGACGAGCCCCAGGGTTACCAGAAAGCCATCGCGGAACTGTGGGAAGTGATCGGCCAGCACTCCCCACAGCTCCACGCTAGAACCCTTTCTGTCGGACTACGGTCGGTACCCCGCTAGCAGAACTCGACACACGGGAACAACTCGTACGCGTCCTCTCGCGTCATCACCGAGGGATCGTCCGCTTCCTCGCCCGTGTACTGCCCAACCCACTCTTCGTACAGCTCGTCCCAGGTCCCGTCTTCGAAGGTCTCCCCGATCGTCTCGTCGAGGAAGGCCTGGAATTCCGTGTCGCCGTCGGTGATCCCAGCCCCATACGGCTCGGTCGTGAGTTCCTCGCCAACGAGCTGGAGCGAATCATCCTGGATCACCATCCCGGTGAGGATGACGTCGTCGGTCGACACCGCATCTATGGATCCGTTCTGAACCAACTCGTAGCACTCCGAGTACGAGTCGACGAGCTGCAGCTTAGCGTCGGGAGCCTGTTCCTTCAGCGTGGACTCATAGGTCGAACCGAGGGCCGTACATACGGATGTCCCCTCCGTCAGGTCCTCGATCCCGGCGATGTCGGAATCCGTCGGTACCAGGATCCGGCCGTGCGCGATGTAGTAAGGCCGGGAGAAGTCGATCTCGGCATCCCGGTCCGTGGTGATGGTCATCGTGGACAGGATGAGATCGACGGTTCCATCCTCTAGGAACGGGATGCGGTTGTCCGAGATCGCCTCGATGAACTTCGGCTCGACGCCGAGTTTGTCCGCGATGATCTTCCCCATCTCCACGTCGAAACCCTCGACCTCATTCGTCTCCGGATTCTTGAAACCGAAGGGCGCCACGTCGTACTTCACGCCGATCTTGATCTCGCCGGCTTCCTGAAGGTCGGCCATGGTCGTGCCGGCCTCGAACTCTTCGACCTCGCCGCCGGTATCTCCGCCTGCGTCCGACCCGCCCTCATCGTCGCTTCCGCAGGCCGCCGCCAATATGGCGAAGCTCGCCATAAGGGCCAGGATCCATCGCGATCCCCTGAATCTCGACATCTCATTCCCCCTTTCATGGGCCGCACTTGCAGCCCTATGCCCGTACCGGAAGCCCATCCGCTCCGGCTTC
>JACCXF010000060.1 GCA_013697295.1 Actinomycetota bacterium
TTCTTGCCGTGGCTGAACCAGTCGTGGACCTCGAACTGGATCCACGCGGCGGCCAGGACGTTCAGGGTGGTGGCCGGCTGGAACCGCTCGCGAGTAAGGAGCTCCCTGCTGACCAGGCGAGGGTTCGGCGTGAGGAGTTGCGGCTCCTTCTCGGGGAAGGTGTGCTGGAGGGGGACGTTCCGTCCGAACCGGCTCCCGACACTCCCCATCCCCGGTGACTCGAGGTCGTTGAACGTGCCGTCAAGGGTCCGGCTGGTCAGAGCACGGGGGTCGGGTTCCTTCGGGAGCAGGGACTCGACCGGCTTGGTCGAGTCGGTGTCATACAGGTTCTTCCGGCGAAGCCTGTCCTGGATGCCCTTCAGCATGAGCAGTCCCAGGGGCCGGGGGACCCTGTCCCAACCGCGCCGCCGGTCGAGCCGTTCCGCCCACGACTGGAACCATCCAGGCACACCGGATCCCACGTAGACCCTCCAGAGATCGAGAATCCAAGACACCGTGGTACAAGCTCCCCAGGGCCGATCTTGGGGTAGGCCACATAACCAGATCGTCCGATGTCCCGTCAAGAACCGCGCGATGAGCGAGAGTGCCCTTACCGCTCGCGAGTGAAGTCGACCGGTGCCCGCACATCCACCATGACCTCACGCGGCCCCGCCGAGTCCCTGAGGCGCAGATCCCTATCGCCCATCGAGCGTAGAACTTGGCGATGGCTCGGTCGTGCGGGTCCTCCGCAGCAGCAGGACTCCCATCCCCAGCATCCAGAGGGTGATGACCGTGGGGCCGATTATCGTCAGAACCCTCGATGCATCGCTCGGCTCGCCGGTGAACGCCTGGACCGAACCGGCGGCGATCGAGCCGATGCCGGCCATGACGACGATCCATCCGAGCCACCGAGGGTACGCGTCGCTGAGTGCCACGGCCAGACCGAACAGAATGAAGGTCACGCCCGCAAAGATGATGTTGAAAAGGCTGGCGAGGGCGAAGTTGATCGTCTCGTTGGCGGTCACTAGGGCCAGAGCAGCGGCCCGCTGGTCGGGTGGCGCTGCGGCCCATTCCTCCGCGAGTTGTCGAGCGGCGACCCCGTCCAGGATGACCAGTAACAGGCCGACGGTGATACCGGCGACCGCTGCGAACAGCCCGAAGCGAGCCAGCGCGCCCGCAACTCCTCCGCGGATCGAGTGATGAATGGCGATGAGGCCACCAAGCATGAGCGCGATGCCGATGACGATCGCAAGGTGGATCGGCACCCACGTCCCACTCTCGGCAATGACTCGCGCGACCCCTTCCGGATCATCCATCGGAGTCACCGGGTGGATGAGGTTTCCAACCATCCCGAGGACCGCGCCAACAACCGCTGCGGCACCGCCCATCCTGTACACCCATCGTTCGGTATCAGGCATCTCATTCATCTCATGCCTCCATCCCGCCACCCTGATTCGGGAGATCCGACGCTCCTTGGCTCACGCGCTGGACGAGCTCGAACAGATTGCCCTCCACATCGCGGAAGTAGGCCCAGTACTGACCCTCGGACGGGCCTTCAACCCCGGTGACCGGTTTCACCCCGCGACGGAGGAGCTCCTCCCGAGCAATCTCGATGTCCTCGACAACGAACCCGACGGACACGCACCGACTCGCGTACTGCGGGGCGTCTGACCGCGCAAGCAGCTCCAGGATGTTCCCGTCGATTTCGAAGATCGCGAAGCCCTCGCCCGCCTCGCGCTCGTGAAGTCCCAGGACGTCTCGATAGAAGGCCCGCTGGCGCTCCAAGTCATCGCTCACCACGCCTATCCACCCCGGCCATCCCAGCATCGGCGCCTCCCGCGTCCCAGGGACAGCGGATCATGTCACGCGCCTGCGGCTAGTGTCAGAGGCTCAATCGTCGAGGGCGGACTGCACGAAAGGGGAGGCCCATGGATTGGAAGCTCGAGGTGGTGGCGGTTCCCGTCAAGGACGTGGACCGGGCGAAGAGCTTCTACACGGAAAGCTCGGCTTCAACCTCGACCACGACACGCGGATCAGCGAGGAGATGCGTGTCGTGCAGCTCACCCCTCCGGTTCTGCGTGCTCGATAGCCCTTGGCATCGGGATCGTCGACACGCCGCCGGGCTCGGCCCAGGGCATGCAGTTGTCGTGTCCGACATCGACTCCGCCCGGGCTGAACTGTTGCAGCGCGGGGTCGAGGTCAGCGAGGTCCGCCACTTCGACGATGGTGCCTGGGTGGATGGGCGAGGCGGGGACTGGAACTCGTTTGTCTTCTTCACCGACCCCGACGGGAACGGCTGGGTCGTGCAGGAGAGCCCGCCCGCGACTGACCTCTCGGTGCGCGGGCGGGCTACTTC
>JACCXF010000061.1 GCA_013697295.1 Actinomycetota bacterium
TCCTCCTCGGCGGAATAGGGGGTGGCCTCCGAGCCCGCCCCGGCGAGGGGGAGGTCCATCGTCTCGACCTGGACCGGGCGGCCCGTCACGAGATCCGACGGCAGGAGGTCGGTGAGGACCCGGCCATCCATCGGCGGCAGCTTGAGGCCGGCGAGGTACAGGGCGGTGGGCGCGATGTCGTAGAGATGCGCCCTGACCCCCGAGCGGGGCTCGATCCCCGGGCCGCTCAGGCCGAAGACACCATCCATGTGATGGAACCCGCGCGGGAGATCCCGATAATCGGTGATGGCCGATGGCGAGTACAGCCCCTCCGAGAGCTCGTAGGAGTAGTCGCGACACACGGGAAAGAGATCGGGTGCCTTGTCCGCCTCCGGTCCCTCCATCACCTCCTCCCGTCGATACATACGGTCGAGGACCGGGCCGCCGTCGTCCGGGTCCCTGAGCGCCTCGAAGCAAGCGATGACCTCGTCGCGCACCGTCTCGTAATCGGCCTGCGACACGCATCCGTTGGGCTCGCGCCCTTCGAGATTGATGTAGATCCCTTGTTGGGGATTGGGTGATGCGAAAGCCTTCGTCTTGCTCCAGTCGATGGCCGAGTGCGCCGCGCCCTTGGCCCTTTTGTAGACCGCCTTCGGCAACAACTTCTTCACCTTCCGGCCCATGGTCCGAAGCGACCGGCTGCCCCCCAGGGCCCCGGCTCCGCCCACCGCCAGGAGGCCGCCCTCCTTCAGCGCGAGGTTGACGTTGACGACCTTCTCCTTCGGCCCGAAGCCGTGATCCGACATCGTGAGGATGTAACCCTCGGCCCCGGCCCACTCGATCATCTCCCCGATGAACTCGTCCATCTGGTCGAAGAAGGACCACACGCGCTCGCGGATGGGGCCGGCCTCGGGCCGTTCGTAGTGTTCGCACCGAGGATCGATGTACTTGTAGTGGACGTGCATCAACCTGTCCGGCGCCTCGAGCACGGCGAAGAGGATGGGAACGTCGGCCTCCTCCGCCACCAGCATCCGGAATGCCTTTCGTTTCAGAGCGAGGTTGCGCGACAGCCGGTCGATGATCGCGGTGGATCGCCAATCCTGGTCGTAATCCACCTCGATATCGATCTCGTACTCGCCGACCTCCTCGGCGATCCTCGAGGCCAGCGACTCCGGGTGGGTGAATCCCTGGGGAGTGCCTCCTCCGCCTTCCGGCGTGAGCATCCCGGAGACGGAGAAACCGTCCACCGGGGGCGGCGGGTAGGTCATCGGGATGTTGAAGAGACCCACGCGCGCTCCCTGAGCGTTCGCCGCGTTCCACAGGGCCGGCGCCTTAACCCGGTCGAGTCGTACCAGGCCGTCCTTGCGCTGGACGTTGCCCAGCGTGAACCCGAAGATGCCGTGCTTCCCGGGGTTCACGCCCGTGAAGATCGAGGTCCATCCCGGCGGCGTATAGGGCGGGACGGTCGAGGTGAGGATCCCCTGTGCGCCACGATCCAACAACGCCTGATAGCGCGACATATGACCTGCCTCGAAAGCGGGCTCCAACACCGAGTAAGTGATCCCGTCGAGGCCGAGGAGCAGAACCCTATTGTTGTTGTTGGTGCCGTGTCTCAATCTTTCACCCGCAATCGTCGCCTGAAAGTTAGAAGGATGCCGAAGGCGACCATCACGATACCCACGTAAAGCGCGGGCAGGATCGCGCCCACGAGCGGGCCGATCACGAAGACGATCGCCGAGACGTCGGGCATCCCGGGGGTGGGCAGCAAACGCCGTCGAGCGAGGGTCTTCGACCATCGGCCGCCGAGACCACCCTCGGCCGTTTGCTTCTCGGCGCCAGAGATCTCCATGAAGTAGAAGGACAGGATCCCGAACGCGAGGATCCACAGGATCGTGGTGGCCGGCTCGTCCGTGCGCCACGCGTAGAAACCAAGCCCGATGACCGCGCTACCCCGGCGAGCACCGTCGGCGAGAGCATCGAGCTCCTGCCCGCGCGGGCTATTGATCCCAAGCAATCGGGCGAGCTTCCCATCGACGCAATCGAAAACGAACGAGAGGTAGTAGAGGATCGCTCCACCGATCAGACCCCCTCGGTTGCCCAGCGCGAACAGCGGACCCACGGCCACCCCGAGGAGGAGCGAGACGTAGGTGACCTGGTCGGGCGTGAGCCAGCGTCTTCGCTCGAGCAATCGAACGAGAGGGAATGCAAGGGGATCGACGACGAGGACCGTCCAGGGATAGTCGCGCTTCTTGGCGCCCGAAGCGTCCACGGCGGTCACCGCCGCGAGGGCTCGGACGCGGGATCGATCAGCCCGCGACCTCTCGCTTGCTCGACAGCGCCCACGATCATGCCCGTTACCAACCCCGGATCCCTCTTGAAGAGAGCGCGTCCGACGTTGAGCACGAACAGACCCACCAGCCCCCACCAGAGAGCCGCGATGTGACGACCGTCCTGAGGCATGTTCTTTCGGTGCAGATAGAA
This sequence comes from Actinomycetota bacterium, assembly GCA_013697295.1. Classification (GTDB taxonomy): domain Bacteria; phylum Actinomycetota; class CADDZG01; order CADDZG01; family WHSQ01; genus JACCXF01. The sequence goes on from JACCXF010000061.1 coordinate 2,461, forward strand.
CTGGTTGCCCAGGTTCATCCGCATCAGTTGGTGTGATGACAGACGCGAGGTCACGGTCTGGAAATGCTCGCAGCGAGCGGCGGGCGTCTGGAGGAGAACGTAGCGACGGGACACCCGATAAGTGAAGTCGACATCCTCCTTGTGCCCGTAGCCGGATAGGGCTTCGTCGAATCGGAACTCGTCCACCACTGCTCGGCGGAAGGACATGAACCACCCGGTCATGTATTCGAGCTTCCGGACTCCCGCAGCCTCGGAGACGCCTTCGACCCAGAAGCCGGGCCGCATCCGCCCACTCGCCTCGGGCCACCAACCGCCGATGCCGAACAACTTGCGCCATGCGACCGAGATAAGCGGGGGCCGGGCGGGGTGAACCGGCGTCGCCCGAACACCGCCGAGCTCGGGCCCCCACCGCTCGTACTCGGCCAGGATGGCCTCGTGACAATCCGGAGCAAGGAACACGTCATCGTCGATGAAGAACACCGGGTCCCCATCCGTCCGGGCGATACCGAAGTTGCGCTGGACCGTGAGTCCCCTGGGGGCCGGATGGTGATACTCGAGGGGTAGGCCCACCCCGGCGCACAACTCCTCGATCTTGGCGCGCACCGGCGTCTCGTCGCTCGAGTCGACGATGCAGAGATCCTTCGGAAGGAGGGTTTGGGCGACGAGCGATCCGACCGTGGTCAGCAATTCCTCGGGCCTGTTCCTGGTCGCGATGATGAAGGTCGAGCGCGCACTCGTGTGATGGGTCATCGAAGGAGCAGGGTATCGCCTGCACCCGTCGGGAGCCGTCGGGAG
>JACCXF010000062.1 GCA_013697295.1 Actinomycetota bacterium
GGAGCTCCTCGAAAGAAACGCCGGTCGGCTCCCACAGATAGAAGGAGAGCGACCCCGGGATCGTGTTGATCTCCATCACCCAGGTCTCTTCGGTGTCCTCCTTCACGAACGAATCGATGCGAGCGACGCCCGCGGCGTCGACGGCACGGAAGGCGGCCACTGCATTGTCCTGGACCTGTTTCGTCAGCGTTTCGGATATGGGGGCCGGGATTCGGCGCTCCAGCGAGGCCATGCCCTCGCCCTTGGCGCCCGTCGGCTCGTCATCACTCTTGCCTCCGCGCAGGTACTTGTCGTCGAAGGTCAGGAATTCTTCCCACGCCACCGGCTGTTCGCACACGGAGGGCCGCGGCTCGAAACCGGGTCCCCCCAGGACCGAGCAGTTCACTTCGGCGCAACCCTCCATCGCCGTCTCCACCAAGATCCTGCGGTCGTAGCGAGCCGCTACCTCCAGGGCGTCGGTCAGGGTGGCCCGGTCCCTCGCCTTGGCGATCCCCACACTGGAGCCGAGCCGTGCTGGTTTGACGAACGCCGGATACCCGATGGTCCGTTCGACCTCGTCGAGCACCGGCGACGGATCTACGTCGAGGCGACCGGAGTCAACCAGCACGTGTGGCACGACGGGCAACCCGGCCTCCTTGAACGCAGCCTTCATCACCGCTTTGTCCATCCCCGTGGCAGAGCCCACCACCCCGGAACATGTGTAAGGGATATCCGCGAGCTCGAGCAGACCCTGGAGCGTGCCATCCTCGCCGTAGGTGCCGTGGATCATCGGGATGACGACGTCCAGGGCGACCCGGCGCGATCCCTTGAGGCGTCCCCCGGGGGCCAGGAGCCCTCCGTAGCCTGTGGACGGGGGGATGAAGCCTTCTTCGCCAACCTCGGCCCAGCGTTCGTCCTTGTAGACCTGCAGATCATTCAACGCGGGGGAGGTCAACCACCGGCCCTCTCGGGTGATGTAGATGGGCACGACTGTATGCCGGTCGCTCAGAACGGCCATGACCTGGTGGGCGGACACGACTGACACGTCGTGCTCCACCGAGCGCCCGCCGAAGATCACCCCAAGGGTCAATCCGTCCATGGGGGTGGAGTCTAAGGGGGCGCGGGGATAGGGCGGATGCCCTAGTCCTCGTACTGATCGGGGAGGTCGTTCTCGAACAAGACCACGTCGCCGGCGCGCAGCACGGCGGCCAGCTCCTTCTGGGCCTCGTTCAAGGAATCTACCGTCACGATCCTGGTTCCGGTTGATCGAGCTGCTCCGGCGGTGATCGCCTCGCGATTGAGGCGGGCGACGACGATCAGGATGTCCGCCACCTGGCCGGCTCGTTCCCCGAAGTCCTCGTTCGCCTGGTGCTGCAGCGGGCCCAGCTCAACGATGCCGGGCGTCACCACGATCTTCTGATGGCCGGGCATCGACCCCAAGACCTCGAGCGCTGCGGCAGCCCCTTCCGGATTCGAGTTGTATGCATCATCGATGACGGTGACCCCGCCGGTTCCATCGATGATCTGTAGGCGGTGGTCTACAGGTTGCAATGACTCGATGGGTGTCTTCAGTTCAACCAGCGACCGTCCGGATGCGATAGCAACCGCGGTTGCCGCCAGCACATGACCGAGCGCGTGCCGACCGAGCAGGTGCGTGGTCACCCCTAGTTCGTCGCCATTCCGGGAGTCGACGATCGTCAACGTGGTGCCCCGAGGAGTGAGATCCACCTCTCGAGCGGTGATGTCCGGAGAACCTTCCGGCTTCAGGCCGTAACGCACGACCGGGACGTGCGACGTCTCGTCCGCCACAGCGCGGACTTCCGGATCATCCACGTTCATCACCGCGGTTCCGCCGGAGGGTAGCGCCTCGACGAGCTCGTACTTGGTCCGCCGGATGGCTTCGATCGAACCGAAACGTTCGAGGTGAGCCGGTCCGATCGCGGTCAAGACCCCGATCCGCGGCCGCACGAAACGACACAGCTCTGCGATCTCGCCCGTCCCGTAAGCACCCATCTCAACGATGAAGAACCGGTGCGCATCGGTCATGTGCTCGTTGATCGTGCGAGCGACCCCGAGCGGAGTGTTGAACGAACCAGGTGTGGCGAGGACGGCCTCTCTTCGACCGATGAGTCGCTCGATGGCGAACTTCGTCGAGGTCTTGCCGAACGATCCGGTGACTCCCACGACGAGAGGCTCGACCTTGGTCAGCCTGGTTTGGGCGGCACGCATGAACCGTCCATTGATCGTTGCCTGTACAGGCGTCATCACCTGATCCGCCAGGACGAGCACCCGCGGGGTTCCAAAGAACACCAGCCCGGTCATGACGGCCCACGCCCCGACGTCCGCCGGCCACCCACCGAGGAACAGGTGCGCCACGCCCGGAATCACGAGCACGGCAAGGACGCTTACGATCGTCGCGGTTATCAAGATGCGCCACGCCCGGCCGGTCATCACCAGAGGCTTCTTCGCCGTCGGTTTTGTCAGGAAGCGCGCCCTATGCCTATGTGCGCGGCACCAGGCCAGAAACTCGCGACGCTTATAACCCTCCAACTGGAACACGTGGAGCGCTCGGCGCAGGCGAACGAACTGCAGGATCCCGAACAAAGGGATCAGGACGTAAACGATCGTCCGCAGCAGGATCGAGTAGCCCCAGAAGGGATCCGTGAAGCTCATCGAGCGCCGGAGGCATGGAAGAAGTGCCGGACGACCTGACAGAAACGCTGCTGCTCGTCGAGATAGGCGAAATGCCCGGCCCCCTCGAACAGCACGAGGCCCGCGTCCGGGATCAGAGCTTCCATCCGTCGCGCATGAGCGACGGGCACGGCGTCGTCCTCGGTTCCCCATATCAGCAGCGTTGGCGCCTCGATCTCGGGCATCAGATGACCGAGGTCCTCCTGGACCACACGCACGAGTATGGGGCGCATGGCTCCCGCTTCTTGATAATCCTGAGACGCGATCCGTGCGTTGATCGCGCGCCGCACCTTTTCTCCGGTAGGGCCGAAGGCCCCCACCCCCCGAGCAAGCCGCGACACTCCTCGCTTGGCGCGCACCTTCGCCGAGGGAGTGCTACGAAGCCCCGACGATCCAACGAGGACGAGCTTGGCGACTGCGTCTTTGTGTGTCGCAGCGAGATACATGGAGGTCTTGGCCCCATACGAGTGGCCGACGAAGTGCGCGCGGTCTAGATCCAGAGAGCGGACCACGTCGAAGACGTACTCCGCGTAATCGGGGGTCCCCCACACTCCCACGGGAACGGGAGACTCTCCGAACCCGGGAAGATCCAGAGCTACCACCCTGAAATGGCTCTCGAGACATCGGACGACCGGAGTCATCGACTCGATGCGCCCACCCCATCCGTGCAGAACCACGACCGGTGGGCCCGATCCCACGTCGAGGATGCGACTCTTCTGCCCGTGCACCTCGACGAAGTCGTAAGACGGGGGGATCTGGACCCCCTTAGCGGCGAGGTGGGCGGCGTGACCGGCGATGCCGGCGCGCCTTCGGGTTCTTACGTCGCCTCGGCTGGGCCGCGGGAGCAGGTTTGGGACGCTCGGCTTGTGCCGTCCTGACGGCGGCCACCACCTCTTCGGTTGCGCTCGCGTCCGACGCCCCGGCCCCCAGCAGCAGCTGCAGAAGAACCGAGCGCTCGAACTCCTCGACCGTCTCGGAGACCTTTTGACGATTGCCCTGGGGGGTCACCCATTCGGCGATGATCAACTCGGAATGGGGTACCGCCACTTTGAGCGGCGTCGAGCCCACCTTCCCCTGCCACACGATGTCCTGCGCTTCCATGACCTCACCTCGTGGATCGTCCGATGGCGACATCGGGTCGCCTCATGAAAAGGGGCGCCCCAAGGGCGCCCCTCAGCGTTTTCTTGGAGTGTCGCGGGCCATTGTAATGCGCCGGCGCCTCCCGTCCCATCCGTGGCTCAAGCGCAGCAGGCGGCCCCATCAGCCTGCTCGGTCCCCGTGCAACACGAGGCATCCTGTTGCGGGGCGTCGGCCAACACCGTGTAGACCTCCCACGGGGCGCCACTCGGGTCATCCACCCACACCTTGTTTTGAACCGCGTAGCAGCACGAGACCTCGTTCTGCTCCTTCGTCTCGAGGCCCTCGTCGCTCAGTCGCCGGGTCGCGGACGTGACTTCTTCGGTCGATCCCACCTCGACCCCGAGGTGGTTGAGGGACCCGCCATGTCCGGGATTCTCGATCAGAACCAGCTTCAGGGCCGGCTCGGTCAGTGCGAAGTTGGCGTAGCCCGGCCGGCGCTTCGCAGGGTCCGCTCCGAACAACCTCGAGTAGAAGCCCACCGCTTCGTCCACGTTCTCCACATTTAGGGCCAGCTGCACCCGTGACATGGCCGCCTCCTCTTTGTATCGACGTTTGTCTATATCGAACATGCTCGATACTTGCACGATATATAGATGCCTGTCAATATGAGGCCATGAAGAACATCGCGCTGGTCGAGGATTGCTGCCCCCCACTGCTCGAGACGGCCCTCTCGGCCGAGGATGCCGAGCGCATGGCCGTGGCCTTCCGCGTCGTGGGAGACCCCACGCGCCTGCGCCTCCTGAGCATGATCGCAACGCATCCCGGAGGCGAGGTCTGCGCTTGCGAGCTCGTCGAGCCGCTGGGGTTGAGCCAGCCCACCATCAGCCACCATCTGAAAGTGCTGTTCGAGGCGGGGCTACTCGGCCGCGAACGGCGCGGCACCTGGGTCTTCTATCGAGTCTCCTCGGGGCCGCTCGAGGCCCTGCGATCCGCCCTCGCCACCACCCCCAACTGAGGGAGTAAAGAGCACCCCGATAGGCCCCACTCGAGTGGAGCCTCCTCTTGTTCTCGGTGCGGGCGATGAACCCCTTCCGGCGCTCCGGCGGTAATGCCCACCACGAGGGTGACGGGCGATCCGCTCGTTGATGGATCCCAAGGATTCCCGAGGTCGCGTAACGCGAAGGCGTCCGGCCCGTTCTTCATCGGTGGGTCCGGAGGGGGCCCCGCTGCCTGCAACGGACGGATCCGAAGGGGATGGGATGGAGCTCAGACTTGCCGCTTCGACGCCTCACAGCGTCACCGTGGCGCTGCCCGCATCCTCTATGCGTGACGGCGTCGCGATCGCATCTATGACGGCGGGCGCCGTCCACCTGGGCGGGCATCGTCGGGCTCGCCCTCGCTGCGGTGGTGGTCATCCCCACCTACGTCTTCGCGGCGGCAACCGTCGAGGTGAAGGTGGACGACGATGAGTTCATCTCGCGCACCGTCAGCACGTCCGTCGGCTCGAGCGTGCACTGGTCGCGCGCCGCGGGTTCGGACGGGGATCACAACATCAGACAGAACGGGGATCACAACATCAGACAGAACAACGGGATCTTCGCCTCCGGCGCGCCCACTGATGGCCCGATCAACTTCACGAAGACCTTCTCGGCTGGAACCTTCGCTTATCAATGCGACGTGCACGGCTCCAGCATGAGCGGCACCGTGAAGGTCAAGCCCAAGATCTCGGCCGCTCCCCCGGGGAGACCATTCACCGTCACGTGGGCGAGTGCGTCCACCGACACGGGCGCGGCATTCGACGTTCGTTACAAGGTCGGAAGTGGCACTTACAGGACGTGGAAGAACAACACGTCGGCGCTCAAGGGCGTGTTCGGCACGGGTGGATCGCCCGTGAACGTGCGGTCGGGTAAGAACTACACCTTCCAGGGTCGATCGCAGACCTCGAACACGGCCGTATCGGGCTGGTCACCGGTGTCCTCGTTCAAGGCCTAGCGACAGCCGCTAACAACCCGATCGGGTGGTCGACCCGCGGCCTATCCCTCGTGGCCGGTCCTCAGATCGATCGACTTCTCAGCAGCACGAGGCCGAACTTCAGGCTTTTTGTCGCGGTCGCTTGCTGCCTGGATGCGAGCGCGCAGGACCTCCTCAGCCTCCTGCAGCCGGCGGATACGGGTCTCGAGCTCTCGCGCGGTGGCCTCTGCTCGACCCGTCGCGTCGGCGATCACGTTCCTGCCCTCGCGTTGTGCATCGGCCCGTATCTCCTTTGCGTGCCGCTCGGCCTCTCGACGGATGACCACGCTCTCGGCCGTCGCGTTGTGCTTCGCGCGGGATGCTTCGGATCTGAGGCGGTCGACTTCGGCCTGCGCGTCCGAAACCAGTGCCTCCGCGCGACGGCTAGCTTCCCTTTCGGTGCGCTCGACCTCTTTCTTAGCCTGAGCCAACATGCGATCCGCATCCTGGAGGAGCGTGGCCGCTTCCATCCGAGCGGTAGTGAGTAACTCTTCGGCCGCCTCGTGCGACTCGTGCAGCAGAGATCCGATCTCTCTCCCCACCCCCAACAATGGTTGCTCCACTTTGACCTCGGCTATGTCCAGCTCGCGCAAAAGCGCACGCAGACGCTCGGCGACCGCGTGGAGGAAGGCATCCACGCGCATCTTCTCGTAGCCGTACTCCTGTTCGGGGAAGGACGCCGACTCGACCTCATCCGGAGTGAGGGGGTCTAAGCTCGTCTGGTCTTCGACCTGCATGGATCAGCCGCCGACGGATTCTTCGATCGTCAGGTCGTTCGGGTCCGACTCGCTTGGCGTGGCCCCGAGTGCTCTTACCTCCGAGCTCAACGCCCCTAGCTGCTCGCCCAAAGCCGCCAGACGCAACCTCACCTGCCTCTCCTTCTCGACAAGCTGGCCCACGCTTTCGTCCGCCTCTTGAATGCGACGGGTCTTCTCCGTTTCGGCAGCCTGTCGGGTCGTACGAGCATCGCTATCGGCGTCGGCGCGGATGCTAGTGCCGGCATCCGAAGCTTCCTGGCGCGTTTGCTCTGCGTATGTGTCGGCCTCGGCCCGTGTCTCCCTGGAATACTCATCGGCTTGGGTTCGAGTGTCCAGCGAGTATGCGTCGGCTTCTTCCCGCGTCTTGGTCGCATCCTGAACCGCGACCTCACGTTCCTGGGCAGCCTCATTTCGAGCGCGCTCGGTGATCTCGTCAGAGTTGTCCTTGGCATCCTGAAGCAGCCGACCGATGCGTTCGCCCAGGTTCAGGTGAGCGTTCTCGGCCTCATCCTGTAGCGAAGCCACGCGCTGCGCGACAGCGGCCAGGAACGCTTGGACCTCGTCCTTGTCGAATCCGCGCAGGCTGGAAGAGAAGGATGCGCCGCTGATCACATCTGGAGTGATGTCCTCTGCCATCGATCACCTCCCGCCCGTCTGCGGAGTCTGCCCCTGTCCCCCGAAGCTGTCAATCGTGAAACGCCGAAAAATGGAAGAGCTTGCCAGGGCAGAGCCATATGCTTGCGCCTGAGTGACGCCACGTAGACGTCGATCGCCCGGGATCGCAGCGAGGGGTCGAAGCCCCACAGCTCCTCGTATAGAAGGGTGCGGCCAACCATGCACCCGGCGTGATCGATCAGAGTGCCGGGGAGAACGCACTCGGAGGGGGTCAACTCCGTCTGGCTGCCGCCAAAGCGCGCGCGCCGCCGGGCCGTTTCCAGGGCGAGGCCGCCTACAGACAGCTCGGCAGGGCGCTCCTTCGTGA
>JACCXF010000065.1 GCA_013697295.1 Actinomycetota bacterium
CCCATCCGTGACGATGATCGCGATCGGTTCTTCGGATGACGAAGAGCGGATGATGAGCGCGTTCCATGCCGGATTCGAGGGATTCATCTCGAAGGACGCAGCCGCCGCCGACTTCATCGCCTACATCTACAACGTGGTCTACGGAGGACCATCCAGGCTCAAGAGGTTGCGACCTGGACGGAGTCGACCGCTCGACGAGGCAGGGGAGGCGCTGTGCCGGGCGAGGTACCTCACCCCACGCGAGCGCGAGGTTCTGTTTCTTCTCACGGAGGGCGCGAACAGCCGCCTGCTTGCCACCCAACTGTCGCTCAGCCCCCACACGGTGCGGTCGCACATCCAGAACATCCTGGCCAAGCTCCAGGTCCACTCGCGTCTCGAGGCGGCGGCCTTCGCCACTCGCTTTGGGATCGTGGATTCGAACGCCAGGGCAAACGACAGGAGCCCTTCAAGGGCCCAGGTCGCCCCCGCCTAGTGCATACGACGTACAGGAATTACGCCAGACGAACGGATGTGCTTGCACTGCTTTTGGCCAAGCCTAAGGGGGGGCGTATGCCCGCATTGGGGGGCCTATGCCCGTAAAGGGGTCGATGCAGAAAACAGTTAAGAGAAGAGAGTACGGATGAGCGATCCACCTTTAATCCGCGTCGTTATCGTCGACAAGCACTCGCTTTCGAGACAAGCCATGAAAGCGGCTCTGGGGGACACCGACGACCTCGGCATCGTTGGGGAGGCCTCGCGCGCGGTCGAGGCCTTGGCGTTGTGTAGAAACGTCCATCCCGACGTGGCGATCGTGAGCGCCGGGGCCGGGAACGGGGAGGAGCTGCGGGCTACCGAATCCATCTCCAAGAACATTCCCGCCTGCAAAGTCCTGATGCTCACCGATGATGAGGACGATCGCCTGCTCGTGAATTCTGTGCAGGCGGGTGCGAGTGGTTACCTGAGCCATGAATCACCTCTGTCGGATCTGATCGAAGCGGTGCGAGCCCTACATCGAGGAGAGGTCTTGATCCCGCCCCGGATGTTGAGTCGACTGTTGACGACATTGGTGTATCGCCGGAAGGATCAAGACGACGCGTTGAGAAAAGCGGCCCGGCTCACCAGTCGCGAGAGAGAAGTGCTGGCGATCTTGGCTGCCGGAGGCAATAACAACAAGATCGCAGAGGCCCTTGTCATCAGTCCGCAAACTGCCAGGACGCATGTCCGGAACCTCCTGATCAAGCTAGAGCTGCATTCTCGGTTGGAGGCTGCTGCGTTTGCGACCAAGATCGACCTCGTCGAAAGATCTCAAGGGGGACAGGTGCTGGCCCCGCCGGGATCTAGCCGATCATCCCTCGTGTGACGGAGAACGACCCCGACGCCCTCGAGGTACATGAAGGATCGGCTCGCCTGGTTGTCGCCCTATCGGGAACAGTTCAGGAATGTTGGGCCCGATATCCAACGGCCCTCGGATTTCCCCCGAGTTCTCGCCCGGGGCGCTAACCTGCCCTGAGTTCCTTCCCGCCCCCGTCCGCTACTGAGCGCGCGAGACTGCACCGGCCCGGCCCTAGAGGAGACGATCCGCCGTGAGATCAAGCAACCGCGCGAGCCTTGCAGCCGTGGCCCTTCTGGCGGTCGCAGGAAGCCTGAGGCTGATGGATGTCTCCGCGGCCCCGACACAAGCGACCACGACCTTCAAGCCAGTAGCAGATGCCTACGTCGACGGCAGCAGGCCTCGGAAGAACTTCGGCAAGGACGAGGTTCTGCGAGCCGACACCCGCCCTCCCAAGAGGGCTTTTTTGCGCTTCTCCGTGGCGGTAGACGGGCCCGTTGCGTCGGCCACGTTGAGACTCTTCGGCCGGACTGCCGATGGGGGTATGCGGGTCGCCCCGGTCAGCAAGCAAACCTGGGCAGAGAGCAGGATCACCTACAGGAACGCTCCCGCCCACGAGTCGGTGATCGCCTCCAGCTCTCCGGGGGCAGCGGGAACTTGGAGATCCTTCGACGTGACCGCCCACGTGCAGACGAGCGGTCTCGCCTCGTTCGCCGTTCTAGCGAAGAACGCCGCCGGCGTTTCTCTGGGCAGCCGCGAGAGCGAACGCCGGCCCCTGCTGGTCGTCCGTCACGAAACCTCGCCTCCGCCATCCCCACCGCCCTCCGACCCAGTGCGCGGGCTCTTCCGTATGGCGACATCGACCTCGGTACCGTTGGCTCTCTCGGGTTCAACACCGTCACCGTCAACCCCTATCCAGAGGACCTCGACGAGCTCGCTGCAGCGGGCCTGAAAGGTTTGGTCTGGCTCGGCGGCTACGACAGCGCGTTGTGCCAGTTCCGGCGCCCCGCGGAGTGGGTGGTCGAGCGTCTGGAGGAGGTTGGCTCCCATTCTGCGATCCACTCATTCTTCATTGACGACGAACCGCATGCCGACTGCCCGAACGTTCGCCAACAAATGATCAACCGTAGTGACCTGGTCAAGTCGCACGTGCCGGGCGCCGTCACCATGCTCACCGAGAATCGCGGCGGGGACTTCGCGACGTTGGCAAATACCACCGACGTCCTGGGGATCATCGTTTATCCATGCTCCTATCCGAGCGGATGTGTCTACTCCAAGATCGATGAGCGGATCGCCCAAGCCGAAGCCGCAGGAGTGGATCGGTACTGGGGCGCTCCACAATCATTCGGCGACGAGTACTACCGGGTGCCAACGCCCACGGAACAGATCGAGATATTCGAGCGCTGGAACGCCAGTCGCATGGAGGGGTACCTGGGGTACGCCTGGTCCTCGCACACGGATCCGGAGACGCTTGATACCCACGAAGAACTGTGGGACGCGTGGAGCGCGCAGAACTCGACTTCGCTTGTCGGCTCGCCGCTCCCGAGCGTCCCCGCCTCGACCGCGCCGCCCTCCGTATCCCCTCCGCCCTCAAGCGGATCTCCTTCATCGGCCGACCCCTTGATAGTGGCCGTGGGCGACATCGCTTGCGCTCCGGGGTCGGCGGTCACGGCAACGAAGTGCCGGCATCAGGCGACATCGGATCTCGTCTTGAGTCAGACTCCCGACGCGGTTTTGACGCTGGGCGACCAGCAGTACGAAGACGGAACCTTGGTACTACTCCTTCGATCTCGGCAGCTGGCACATCGTGTCCCTGAACTACTACGTCTCGATCGGTAGCTCGAGTGACCAGCTGACCTGGTTGAGACAAGACCTCGCCGCGGACAACAGCACGTGCACGCTGGCCTTCTTGCACCGGCCGCGCTTTTCCTCTGGCACGCATGGTTCGTCTACCGGGCCCGTTCCGGCGTGGACGTCCGAACAGCGAGTTTCGTTACAACGGGTCGGCGGGCGTGCTGTTCATGTCGCTCCACGACTCAGGCTACGACTGGCAGTTCAAGTCCGAGACCGGTATGGCCATCGACTCGGGGGCGGGGACCTGTAGCTAGGCTTCCGCGCAGCGATTTTTAGAGCCGTCCACGATCTTTAGGGCAGCCCAGATGGATGCTCCGACGGCGGCACCGAGGGCGTCGGCCACGGCGTCGAATGCGTCCATCGACCGGTACGACTCGATGTCCTGAACGATCTCGATTGCCACGCCGACTGCTACTGCCGCTACGACGATCCATATCGCGCCCATCGGATAACGACCTCTGCCGCGTCCGGGACGCCACACGCCAGCAAGAAGGAAGCTCAGCGTAAGGGCCGCGTAGGCGAAGCCGTGCGCGATCTTGTCGACCCCATCGCTCAGTGCAACGGGAGATTCCGGCACGAGCGAAAGGAAGACGACGAGAGCGAGCAGGAGCCAAGAGGTGGTCCAGACCGTCGGGTCCACCCAGCGGCGGTCCCCCCCCTTCCTCAACGAACCGCTTCGGTCTCTGCGCGTGTAGATCGCAGCCCGGCGAGAGCAACCACCAGTGTGCGCCACAGCATCCCAACGTCCGAGCTCAACGAGCGTGAACCGAGATACTCGAGATCCAACCTGACCCGCTCGTGCAGTAGATGATCTATGTAGAAGGCATGAGGATCGTCGTACTCCGCAAGGATCCTCGCTTCGTCGTGGAACGCGACAGCAGAGGGACCAGTCATCCC
>JACCXF010000143.1 GCA_013697295.1 Actinomycetota bacterium
AGCCGACACCATCAGAGACACCGTGCAGCAGATGCTGTTGAAGAATCTGAAGGTTCGAGGCGGAACCTTCTTCTAACTGTGGGCTAGAAACCGACGCCGGGGATCTGAGCCAGCCGGAGGATCCCCAGCAAGCCGGCGATCATTATCGCAAGCAACAACAGCGCCAGGGCGTACACCGTGTTCCGTCTCATGGTGCGAGGATAAGCGAGCGCTTGATCCGCTAGGCGCGGTCGAAATCGCGGCATAACTCGTTGATGTGTCGCTCGAGCTGGTTGAGTCCTTCGACCTTGCCGACCACCAAAGCGACCCCAGCTTCGCGCGCCTGGTTCTCGACGTTCGCGTCGAGGTACGCCGTGTACAGGATGATGGCCTGCGTCGGGCGATCCTCTTTGATCGCCTTTGCTGCGGAAAGCCCGTCGAGGTCCGGCATGACGTAATCCATCACGACGACATTGGGATCGCTGCTCTGCGCGAGGTCGATGGCCTCTTCGCCGGAGGCGGCCTGCCCCACGACGTCGAACCCATCGAGTTCGAGCATCTGCACCAACATGTCGCGGACGTGCTCGGTGTCGTCTACCACCAGCACCTTCAAGTTCACCGCTTCACCCTTCTTCAAAGGTTCGGTCATGGGCGGGGGAGCCCCTTGTTCATCCGTACGTCTCGAGCCAACCTCTGTTCCACGTACTCCCGGCTGCGCCGGAGCATCTCCACGAGATCCTGCTGTCGCTCGAGGTACCGTCTGACCGAGAGCTCGAGCGACACCTCTCCTAGGTATCCGGTTCGACGTAGTTCGGCCAGAAACCTTTCTAGGGGGAGGATTCCTTGTTCCAGTTCCAGGTGGCCGTCGCGACCGTCCCCGGCGTTGTTCGAGAGATGGACGTGCACGAGACCCTCGGCCAGCACCTCATAGGCATCGAGGATGTCGTGCCGCCCAACCGTGAGGTGGCTCGTATCGAGCACGGTCCAGCGCGATGCTGCTGCCAGCTCCGGTGGCTCGAGGAATCTGTGAGCTCGGAGCCGTCGCCCGGCTACCCACCTCGGGTACATCGTTTCCACGGCGACCTTCACTCCGGTCTCCTCGAAGAAAGGCTCCTGTTGCTCCGCGAGCCAGCGGGTGAACTCTCGTTCCCATAGGTAGGGCGGATGAACGATGTAGATCTCCGCCCCCAGGGCGGCACACATCTCCGCTCCCCTTCTGATCTTCTCGATCGGATCGAGTCCCCATACGCTCTTCGTTACGACGAGGAAGGGCCCGTGCACCGCCTTGATCGAGAGCCCACGTTCTTCCGCCAACCGCAACGGGAGGACGGGATCGTGTGTCTTGGGATCGCGCGTCACCATGAGCTCGATGTCGCTGAAGCCGGCCCCGGCGAGCGCATCGAACGCGTCCTCGAGCTCGAACGGCCAGAACGGACCAGTCGATGCGAGAACCGTGGGGGGATCGCAAGGCGCCATAGGGGAATGGTGCCACCCTTTTTTATGCCCGCGCGCGGCGGGCTGCTGACCACAGCCAGACCCCTCGGGCTTGCGGGACCTGCGACGATACTGCGCAAAAAAAACGCCTCCGGGATCCGGAGGCGTTTGCGAAGTGTCGAGCCGGGTGCGGCTGGGGCGGGCTGGGAGGCTCGAGTACGACCCACTACGGGCCGCACTGGTAGTCGCCCCGGTCCCGACGCTTCGCGTTCAGCATCGGGATTTAGGCGCCGCTGCTTGAGGGAATTCCTGGAGAGGGCGGAACTTCCGCAAGCGGCTGCTTGCAATAGTTTGCAGAGAACGGTCACTCGGGGGAGAATACGGACATGAACGTGCCCACACTGCTGAGGCGGTCCGCCGAGCGCATGCCGGACAAGGCGGCCCTGCTCGTGGCCTTGGATCCGGGCTCTCCATGTAGCTTCGGGCGACTGGACGCCGAGGCCGACCGCGTCGCGCGCTGGCTGCTGGCTCAAGGAGTGACCGCCGGAGACAGGGTGGCGATCGCCATGCACAACTGCATCTACTTCGCCTTCGCCTACTTCGGCATCTTACGGGCCGGCGCAGTGGCCGTGCCCCTGAACGTGATGCTGACCGAAAGTGAGGTCGAAACGTTGCTAGCGGACTGTGGCTCCGTTGCCTTGCTAGTAGCGGGCCCGTTCGGCGAGGTCGCTGCAACCGCGGCCCGACGCTATGGCATCGATGCGATCGGGGACGCGTCCGCATGGGACGAGTTGGGCCCCCCCGACGGGCGCGCCGTGGATCCAACGGTCGGTGAGGACGACCTCGCGGTGCTCGCGTATACCTCCGGGACGACGGGACAGCCCAAGGGCGCGATGTTGACGCACGGGAACCTCCTGGCGAACCTCGAGCAGCAGATGGCCATACCCGCGGCCCACGTGACACAGGACGACGTGTTGCTGCTGGCGCTCCCGCTGTTCCATATCTACGGGTTGAACGTGACGCTTGGTCTCCTCGTCATGAACGGCGCCACGGGCGTGATCCTCGAGCGCTTCGATCCCCTTGCGACCTTGCAACTGATCCAGAACGTCAAAGTGAGCGTTCTGTTCGGCGCGCCGCCCATGTACGTCGCCTGGTCGAGCGCAGCCGTCGGCGATGGGTACGACCTCAGCAGCATCAGGCTGGCGGTCTCCGGTGCCGCGCCGCTTCCGCCGGAGATCCTGCTCGGGTTCAAGGACCGTTTCGGGATCGACATCTACGAGGGCTACGGGTTGACCGAGACGGCTCCGACCATCACCTCGAACCGCATGGCGGAGGAACCGCGGCCGGGTTCGGTTGGTAAGCCGTTGCCGCAAGTGGAGCTGGAACTCATCGGAGAAGACGGGCGTACGGTCGAGCTGGGCGATCCGGGCGAGGTCGTCGTTCGGGGGCCGAACGTCTTCCAGGGCTACTGGAACCAGCCGGACGAAACGAACAAGGTACTGGTGGACGGCTGGTTCCATACGGGAGATGTCGCCGTCAAGGACGAGGATGGCTACATCTATCTGGTCGATCGCAAGCGCGACCTCATCATCGTGTCCGGATTCAACGTCTTTCCCTCGGAGGTCGAACAGGCTCTGATCCAGCACGATCGGGTGCAGGAGGCAGCCGTGATCGGGATCCCCCATGACTACTCCGGCGAGGCCGTGAAGGCATACGTCGTGCTCGAGCCCGGAGCGCACATCGATGCCACCGACCTGCTGGCCGACCTGCGCGGCCGGCTTGCGCGTTTCAAGTGCCCGGAGACGATCGAGTTCGTCGAGCAATTGCCGCATCTACTCAGCGGGAAGGTCCTGAGGCGCGCCCTGCGCACCTGATCCGTTCCAGTGCATCCGGCCGAAGTATCCGGAAGCGTCGGCCCTGGTAATCGAGTAGCCCGGCCGCTTTGAAACTACGCAGCGTCTTGCATGCACTCTCCCGGCACATCCCCGCCAGGCGCCCCAGATCTTCTTGCGCTATCGGCATCTCGACCTCGACGGACCCTTCGTTGATGTAGCCGAGTAGATCCGCGAGATCCAGCAACCGGCCCGCCAGTCGAGCGGGCACCTCGCTTGCGGTGCGCTCGAGCGCGGTGTCGGCCATCCAGCGGGCGCGTTGCGCCATCATCCGAGCGAGCTCGATGGCCGCAGGAGCGTTGCGGGCCAGGACGTCGACGAGGAGCGCGTAGTCGATGCCCAGCACGGATGCACGTGTTGCCGCCACCGCATCGAGTGGTTGCGGAAGTCCATCGATCGCGGCGATGTCGCCGACGAGCTCGCCCGCGACGGCGAGCCCGAGGATGGCTTCGTCCCCTTCGCCGTTCCGCGCCGACAGCTTCATGACGCCACCACGAACGAAATGGACGCGGCCGCTGCGCTCACCCGCGAAGTGGAGAGCCTCACCCGGAGACAGATCCCGGGGTACGCCGCGGTCCAGCAGCCGGCGTCTCTCCTCTTCGGGCAGAACCTCGATGAGCGGGGACTGAACCTCGGTCATGGCACCTCCATGCTCTAAGCGCCACGGGGGCGCTCCGTCCGGGCATGAGGCGCGGAAAGGGGACGGTCGCGCGACCGTCCCCTCCTCGGGGTCAAACCTACATGCCCGCGGGACGCGCGTCTAGAGGGCTAGCCGGGCACCCACGCGACAATGACTAGGTGGACGCAACTGCGGGGAGCCCGCCGACCTCGAATACGAAACGCCTCACCCGGCTGGCCTGGTTCCTGGTGCCCGGCCTCGCTTTCGTGGGGCTCCTTGCTTTCGGCCTGATGAACACCACGGATGGCCCCCCGGCCCCGGGTGACCCCGCCCCCGCGTTCAGCGCCCCACTCCTCGGGGATGCGGGTTCGCTCTCCCTCGAGGAGCTCGAGGGCCGCCCGGTGGTCCTGAACTTCTGGGCCTCCTGGTGCGGGCCCTGTCGGGACGAGGCTCCGATGCTGGCCCGCGCCCACGAGGACCTCGGCGACGACATCGCATTCGTCGGGGTCGACATCAGGGATGGCCGGACGGACGCACTCGAGTTCCAGAAGCGCTACGGCATTGCATACCCGAGCGTGCGCGACGAATCTCACGAGATATTCGACGACTACGGCTTGACCGGACAGCCGGAGACGTTCTTCATCGACTCCGAGGGCGTCATCGTGGATCACGTGCCGGGAGCCCTCACCGAAGATCTCTTGCTGCGCGAGCTCGACGTGTTGCTGAGCAGGGACTGAGCACGTGGCGGATCCGACCGTCCCGATCGCATTCGCAGCGGGGCTCGTTTCGTTCCTGAGTCCGTGCGTGCTTCCGCTCGTTCCGGGCTATCTCTCGTACATGTCGGGCTATCGCGCGAGCGAGGAGGACCGCAGCGCACTGCGAACGGGTCTCGTCGCGTGCACGTTCGTTCTCGGCTTCACCCTGGTGTTCGTCGCCCTCGGTGCCAGCGCCACCTACCTCGGTTCCTTCCTTCGCGACCAGCGAGACGTCCTGACGAAGGTCAGTGGCGTGTTGATCATCGTGATGGGTCTCATATTCATGGGCGTCATCAGGGTGCCCTGGCTCTACCGCGAGGCGCGTTTCCATCCGTCGCCCAAGGCCGGACTGTGGGGAAGCGTCGTCCTGGGGGCCGCGTTCGCGTTCGGCTGGAGCCCGTGCATCGGCGCCACGATGGGCGCGGTCCTGACGATGGCGGCGGGCCGAGGCACGAGCGGTGGACCGGCGGAGGGCGCGTTCCTTCTCGCCGTCTACTCGCTCGGTTTGGGGATCCCGTTCATCCTCGCGGGGTTGGGAGTGTCGCGGCTCACCGGGGCGCTCAAGTGGCTGCGTAAGCACACGCGCGCGGTGAACCTGGTGAGCGGGATCCTTCTCGTGGTGGTCGGCGTCCTGTTCCTGACCGACCAGATCTTCCAGATCTCCATCTGGATGCAACGCGGGTTCACGTCCGCCAACCTGGATTTCTGGAACTTCTAACCCCGCTGAGTTAGGCGGACCCGGGACCCTTTCGGCTCAGCACCCCACCTATCGCGATGCCCAACGTCGCCAGGACGACCACCATCATGCTGGCTCGTAGACCGACCCGATCGGCCAGCCATCCCATGATCGGCGGCCCCACCACGAAGCCCGTGTACCCGATGGTGGTCATGGCCGCGATGATGGTGCCCGCGTTCTCTCCCCAACTCCCTGCGAGGCCGAAGGCGGCGGGCGCCGCCGACGCCATGCAGAATCCGAGCACGAGGAACGCCAGGCTGGCGACGGTCGGGCGGGTTGTGATGACGGCGACCGCGCCCGCCGCCAGCGAACCGAAGCCGGCGAACAGGATCGTGCGCCGGTACCCGAGACCGAAGAGCAGGCGCGCAGCGAAGCCTCGTCCGACGGCCATCGCGATGCTGAAGAGAGCGAACCCGCCGGCCCCGCGAGTGCGGTCGCATCCATCGTCCGCCTCAGGTAGATGACCGACCACACATCCATCGACCCCTCGATGAAGAACGAGAACAGCACGATCATGGCTGGGATCAGCAGCAAGGGAGCGCGAACGAAGATCCCCAGCGAGGTGCGACTCGATCCCTCGACGGTTCCGGCGTCGCCCGCAGGACGGCGCACCGCCTGAGCAAGACAGGCTGCGATCGATTGGAGGATCGCCGTGACGATGTGTACGTCGATGGCACCGGCACCGGCTCGTAGGGCGAGAGCGGAGATCACCGCGCCGAGCGCGGCACCGACGCTGTAGGTCGCGTGCAACCACTGGAGCACCGGCCGTTCGATCTCGGTTTCGATCTCTTGCCCCGCCGTGTTCACAAACACATCGATGAGTCCCGTGCCGACACCGGTCCCCGCGAAGGCCAGAGCGAGCCAGCCGTTGGGCACCCATGCGATGAGGAGGGCGCCCAGTGCGTGGAACCCGGGGCCGATGGCGATCACCGAACCGTGGCTGATCGTCCTGAAGCGTGGCGCTATGAAGGTCATGACCGCGATGGACGTGGCGCTCAATGCGGCGAAGTGGAGGCTGGCCCGCTGAGGTCGTTCGGGATATCAACCGCTTCCAGAGTCGATCGGGCTCCGTGAAGGTCAACCTCGGACTCTCCGAGTTGCCGAAGCCGAAGGCGTGGGACGGCTCGATGCCCGGTGATCCACACACGGGGATCATGTCAATCTCTCCGTCAGTCGAGTACCTCGAGCGCGCGTGGGACGACGCGAAGTACGGGCGGATGTCGGAGCATCCGTACGTCGAGTGCGTGTTCCCGACCGTGTTCGAGCCGGACCTCGCTCCCGAGGGGAAACACATCGCGTTGTGCTTCACCCAATTCGGTCCGTTCGAGCTCGCTGAGGGTTCGTGGGATGACGGTGGTCGCGATGAGTACGCACGCCGCGTCATCTCGGCTTTGAACGACGCCTCACCCAACTTCGAGGCGGCCGTCGAGCAC
The DNA here is from genome assembly GCA_013697295.1 of Actinomycetota bacterium. Classification (GTDB taxonomy): domain Bacteria; phylum Actinomycetota; class CADDZG01; order CADDZG01; family WHSQ01; genus JACCXF01. The sequence goes on from JACCXF010000143.1 coordinate 6,849, forward strand.
GTCGAGGTCCTCACCCCGAAAGACATCGAGGACCGCTTCGGCCTCCTCGGGTGCAACATCTTCCAGGGAGACATGAATCCCGAGCAGATGTTCTCCTTCCGCCCGATCCCCGGATACGCGGATTACCGGACGCCGGTGGCGGGCCTCTACATGTGCGGATCCGGGACCCACCCGGGCGGGGGCGTCATGGCCGTCCCCGGCTACAACGCCTCGAGGTCGTCCTCCGCGACGTCCGCCGCGACAAACTCACCCGTCGTAACCGCTCCTAGCCGGTCTTAGCTACTGTGCACAAATTCACAGGGTGAATGTTGGTCCAGGTTGGAGGGGTCAAAAGTGCAGGTAGAGGGGCTTTTCGTGTTTGTGATAACGCTCACAAGCTCGTAGGATTGGCGGCCTATGCGTAACCGACCGATCCCCGAGGCCACCGTCGCCCGGCTCCCGATCTACCTGCGCTCCCTACTGGACATGGCCGAGACCACGGGCGAGCTGACCGTCTCGTCCGAGGAGCTGGCCCGGCGAGCGGGCGTCAATGCCGCCAAGGTGCGCAAGGACCTGTCCTATCTCGGCTCCTACGGGACGCGGGGCGTCGGCTACGACGTCGAGTACCTCCTGTATCAGATCACCCGCGAGCTGGGGCTCACCCAGGACTGGCCCGCGGCCCTGGTCGGCATCGGAAACCTGGGCCGGGCCCTCGCTTCCTACAAAGGTTTCTCGGAGCGTGGCTTCCGCATCTCAGCCTTGTTCGACGTGTCCGACGACGTCGTCGGAACCGAGACCGGCGGTCTCACCGTCCGGCATCTGGACGAGCTGAAAGAGGTCGTCGCCGAGGACAACATCTGCATCGGGATCATCTCGACGCCTCCGAACTCGGCCCAGGAGGTCGCCGAGCGTTTCGTCGACGCAGGTGTGAAGTCGATCCTGAACTTCGCCCCCTCGGTCGTCAACGTGCCGCCGGACGTCAACGTGAGAAAGGTCGACCTGTCGATCGAGCTTCAGATCCTGTCCTTCTACCAACAGCGCACCCAGGCCATCGCGACGGCTCGGGAGGCTAACCGCCGGCTCGGCGCCCAGGGGCAGGGATAACGATAGATTGAGCGGGATGTCGCTAGTCGTTGTCGGTCTCAATCACCGCACCGCACCAATCAGCCTTCTCGAACGGCTCTCCATCCCCGAGGAGCAGCTGCCCAAGGCGCTCGCTCAGCTGGGGAACTACGAGCACGTGCTCGAAGGGGCGATCCTCTCGACCTGCAATCGCATCGAGGTGTACGCCGTGGTTTCGAAGTTCCACGGCGGCGCACAGGACCTTCGCAACTTCCTGGCCGAGTTCTGCCATGTGGCACCGGAGGACTTCGTCGATCACCTCTACACGTACCACGAAGAGGGCGCGGTGCGACATCTGTTTCGCGTCGGCTCTGGGATCGATTCGATGGTTGTCGGGGAATCCGAGATTCTCGGCCAGGTGCGCCGTGCGTTCGGCATCGGAGCCGACGAGAGGATGGTCGGCCGCTACCTCGGGCGCGCCTTCCAGCAAGCACTGCGGGTCGGCAAGCGATCGCGAACCGAGACCGCCATCGGGCGCAACCCCGTATCGGTATCCTCCGCAGCCGTCGAGCTGGCTCGAAAGGCGTTCCCCGAACAGAGCCTGGCAGGCAAGCGCGTGCTGGTGGTCGGCGCCGGAAAGATGGGGAAGCTGGCTATGCGGGCGCTGGCGCACGCCGGCGCAAGCGACGTGACTATCGTGAATCGAACCGAGGAGCGCGCCGAACGCCTTGCAGGCGAGTTCGAGGCACGCTCGCTGTCGTTCGATCAGCTCGGCGACGCGCTGGCGGAGGCGGACATCGTTCTGTCGTCGACGACGGCCCCCCAGACGGTGATGGATCGGAAGATGGTCGAAACCGCCCTCGAACGGCGCGCAGATGGTACGTCTCTGTTGCTCGTCGACATAGCGGTGCCGCGCGATGTCGAGTCGGATGTCGTGGATATCCCCGGAGTCGTTGTACGGGATCTGGATGATCTGCGTGGGGTGGTCGAAAGCAACATCGGCAGCCGCATCGGCGAGGTCGTCAAAGTCGAGGACATCGTGACCCAAGAACTCGATCATTTCCTCGAGTGGGAGAAAGCCACCGAGATGGCCCCCACCTTAGCGGCTCTGGTGTCGAGCGCGGACGGCATCCGTGAGGTCGAGCTCGAGAAGACGCTGGCGCGACTACGGCATCTCTCGCCGGAGGATCGGATCGTGGTCGACCATCTGAGTCGCAGGATCGTGAGCAAGTTGCTGCACGGACCGATCAAACGCGCGAAGGAGCTCTCCAGTGGCAAGCAGGGTCATGTGTACCTCGATGCACTGCGCGAGCTCTTCGATATCGAGGACGACATCTGAACGGTCAGGCTTCCGTCGTCGGTCGCTGACCCCGTGACTCCAACCTCAGGGTTCTCCGAGGACTCTCTGATCCTCGCGAGCCGTGGCTCCCGCCTCGCGTTGACGCAGGCGGAGATCGTCGCAGGCATGGTCCGGGCCCAGTATCCGGACCTGAGGATCGATATCCAGACCGTGCGGACGAGCGGGGATGCCGACTCCCGTCCCTTCGCGCAGACCGGCGGCAAGGGCCTCTTTACGACCGAGGTCGAGCGCGAGGTACTCGAAGGGCGGGCTCATGTCGCGGTTCATTCCGCCAAGGATCTGACCGCAGAGCTGGCCGCCGGATGTGACATCGTTTGCGTCCCACCCCGTGCGGAGCGGGCCGACGTCGTCGTGGGAGGGCGCGGCGGCTCCGGCGAAGAGCGTCTGGGTGGGCTGGAGCCCGGCGCGACCGTCGGCACCTCCAGTATGCGCAGGCGGGCTCTTGTGATGGAGGCGCGCCCCGATCTCGATGTGGTCGAGTTCCGCGGCAACCTGGACACACGCCTCGCGAAGGTGCGGGATGGCGCCGTCGATGTGGCCGTCCTCGCAGCGGCCGGCATCGAGAGGTTGAATGGGGAAGGCGATGCGAAACCGCCCCCCGACCTCGCACCATTGGATCCGTCATGGTGGGTGCCCGCTCCCGCTCAGGGCGCCCTGGCGATCGAGGCGCGGATCGATCGGGACGATGTGGTGCAGTTGTTCGAGGCGCTCACCGATCCGCGCGCTCTAGCGGAGGTCACATGCGAACGGGCCTTCTCGGCCCGCCTCGAAGGCGGTTGTTCGGTCCCTCTCGGATGCTCGGCTGTGGTGTCGGGGACGCACTTGACGGCCTCCGGGTATCTGGCGACTCCCGATGCGGCGATCGCATTGCGCGATCGGATCTCAGGTTCTGTGTCCGAGGCCGCCTCGTTGGGCGTCGAGCTCGCCGAAGCTCTGCTAGCGTCGGGGGGAGACGAGGTTCTCGACGAGATACGCGCTGCGGAGTTGACGGAGCCAAGCCCCCCATGAGCCCTGCCCCACTGAAGCCCGTTACCGACCCGGCGCCCGCTACCGATCCACTGCAGGACTTGCGCGTGATCGTCACGCGACCCCGACATCAGGCCGATGCCCTCGGCCGGGCGTTCGAGGAACGGGGTGCGAAGGTCGTGTACTTCCCGACCATCGAGATCCAGGACCCACCGTCATGGGAACACCTGGACCTTTCGATCCGCAAGCTCGCCGAAGGGCTCTACAGCTGGGTCATCTTCACCAGCTCGAACGGGGTTGAAAGATTCTTTCAGCGTCTCGGTCGCGCGGAACTCGACGCTCGTGCGTTCGGACGCACCAAGGTCGCAGCTGTGGGCAGCACTACTGAGAAGGTCTTGGACGAGCACGGGATACGCGCAGACTTCGTACCGGAAAGTTTCACCGGCGAGGCTCTGGCCGAGACGATGGGACGGGGGCTCGGTCGCGTCCTCATCCCGCGCGCCGAGCTCGCACCACGCGAGATGCTCGAGATCTTGGAGTCGGCCGGCTTCATCCCCGAGGAGGTCGTCGCCTACCGGACCGTGGTGGCATCCCGGCGTGCTACCGAGGCGAGAGACATCGCGGCCGGGGGTTTCGACGTCGTCACCTTTTTGAGTGGCTCGACGGCAACGGGGTTCGTCGGGGTCTTCGGGCCCCCTACTGTGCTCGACCTAGGTCCATCCGACGGCTCCGACAGCTCGGACGGTTCCGGTCGCACGGTCGCAGCCATCGGGCCGAAGACGGCCGAGGTGGCCGCGGACCTGGGCTTCCGTGTGGACGTGGTCGCTCCCGATCACACCGCTGAAGGGTTGATCGAAGCCCTGGCCGCATATCTGAGCCGAGACGAGGACGAGGCCACCTCCGAAGACGAATCAGCTTCCGAAGACGAATCAGTCTTTGAAGACGAGCCCACGACGGAGGTCGAACCCGCCTCGGGCCCGGAGGATGGCACCATAGGTCGATGAGCTCTTTCCCCGATTTCCGACCGCGGCGTCTGAGGCGAACCCCGGGCCTGCGCCGTGCTTTCGCCGAAACATCGCTGGCGGCCTCCGATCTGATCGCGCCGCTCTTCGTGAAGGAGGGTCTCTCGGACGCCGCCCCGATCGGTGCGATGCCCGGCCATCACCAGCACACGCTCGAGTCGCTCGTGAAGGAGACGCGCGAACTGACCGAGCGCGGGGTTGCCGGCGTCATCTTGTTCGGGATCCCCGAACGCAAGGACGCCCAGGGCAGCGAGGCGTGGAACGACGACGGGATCATCCAACGTGCCGTCCGCGCGGTGAAAGACGAGGTGGGGGACGAAGCGGTCGTCATCGCCGACCTCTGTCTGTGTGAGTACACCGATCACGGTCACTGCGGATTCCTCGACGGCGACCAGGTCGACAACGACCCAACCATCGAGGCCTACGGGCGGATCGCCGCGTCGCAGGCGGCCGCCGGTGCGGACATGGTCGCTCCCTCCGGGATGATGGATGGGCAGGTGAAGAGCATCCGCCGCGCCCTCGACGCCGGCGGCTTCGATCACGTGCCGATCCTGGCCTACGCGGCCAAGTACGCCTCCAGTTTCTACGGCCCCTTCAGAGAAGCTGCGGAAGGCGCTCCTAGATTCGGTGATCGCCGTTCCTACCAGCAGGATCCTCCGAACGTCGACGAGGCGTTGCGGGAGGCCGCGCTCGACGTCGCGGAAGGCGCCGACGCACTGATGGTGAAGCCTGCCCTGCCCTACCTCGATGTTCTCCGTGCGGTTAAGGATCGGTTCCGCTACCCGACCGCCGCCTACAACGTGTCGGGTGAGTACTCGATGTTGATGGCCGCGACAGAGCGTGGCTGGATCGATGAACGCGCCGCAACACTCGAAACCCTCGGATCGATCCGGCGCGCGGGCGCCGATCTGATCCTCACGTACCACGCCAGGAAAGCGGCCGAGTGGCTGAACTGAATCGTTCTCGCTCGGACAAGCTCTTCGCCGAAGCGCAAACGCTCATGCCGGGTGGCGTGTCGTCCCCGGTGCGCTCGTTCAATGCGGTTGGATCCTCACCGTTCTTCGTGGCGAGCGCCTCGGGCGCCTACATCACGGATGTCGACGGCAACAGCTACATCGATCTCGTGCAGAGCTGGGGAGCGATGCTGTTCGGACACGCTCATCCCGAGATCGTCGTCGCCGTGACGGAGGCATCCCAGCACGGCACCTCGTTCGGCACACCCAGCGAGCTCGAGGTCGAGCTCGCGCGCCTGATCGTGTCGATGGTGCCCAACGTCGAGCGCGTTCG
>JACCXF010000111.1 GCA_013697295.1 Actinomycetota bacterium
GACTGGAGCTTACGAAGTGTCCGACCTTGCGGCCGTTCTGGGACCTCCAGATCCCTTGGTACGCAACGTGCTCAAACGACACGACACACTCTTGGCTCGCGAGCTCGACCCCAACACGAACCCCCAGCTCGAACGGCTCCTTCCCGACGCCAGTCGGGTTGTCGTTCAGCCCCTGTTCGCAGACGGGATCGGCATCGGCGCGGTCGTCATGGAGCACCCCGGCAAGAGCCTTCGCATCGAACGACGGATCGTCACGATGCTGGGTCAGTTCTCGTCGCATGTTGCACTCGCGCTTCGGAATGCCGGGCTCCTCGAGCAGGTTCAGCATCTTGCGGAAACCGACCCCCTGACCGGGGTCGCAAACCGCCGGCTGTTTGAATACACGCTGTCCAGAGAGCTGCATCGCGCGGACAGGAACGATGATTGCGTCACGCTCGTGATGGTCGACGTCGACCACTTCAAGAGCTTCAACGATACGTACGGACATCAGGCTGGAGATCACGCGCTGCACGCCGTAGCCCAGGCTTTGGTCGAGATCTGCCGGGAGTTCGACACCGTCGCCCGGTACGGCGGCGAGGAGTTCGCGGTGATCTTGCCGGGCTGTTCGACCAAGCAGTCGTGGGCCGCAGCTGAACGATTGCGTGAGGCGGTATGGAAAGTGAACGTCCAGACGCACATCACTGCCAGCGCCGGGATATCGACCTTCCCCAACAATGCAAGGACGCGTCGACGCTCATCCGGGGCGCCGATGAAGCCCTTTACGAGAGCAAAGCCTCCGGCCGGAACCGCGTTACGAAATCACGACGCCGAGGTTCGGCCGCCAAGGCGCCGGTGGGGCCGGACGTACGCCCCCCCGTCGATCACTTGTAGACCTTGCGGCGAAACACGTCCGAGGTAACCGACTCCACTCGATCGAGGATCAACATGCCGTCCAGGTGATCGATCTCGTGCTGCAGGGCACGGGTCTCGAATCCCATAGTGTGTATCTGAACCTCTTCTCCCGCCGCATCGCGTCCCGTAACAGTTATCTCGGTGGCCCGCGCTACGTTCGCGGTCAGATCCGGGACGCTCATGCACCCCTCGCGGCTAACGACGCGACCCGAGTACTCAACCACGACGGGGTCCACGAGCACGATCGTCCCGTTGCACGCGGTCGTCTTGGGATGAGCGCTGACGTCGACCACGATGACGCGCTGCGACACTCCGATCTGGGGGGCCGCTAGTCCCACGCATGCCGGTGCAACCTCCATCGTGTCGAGCAGGTCCTGGACCAGCTCTCCCGCGTCACTCTCGCCCAACTCATCGCAGCGGATCTTCAGGACGCGTTCCGGAAGTCGTGCAACCTTGCGGACCGCCACGTCTAGAAGATGTCGGCGCCGGCGGGATGCACGCTGATGTCCACTCCTAACTCGGCCCCCAGCCCCTCCATCTCTGCTTCGAGACCCTCGGGATCGGGATGCACGATCTCGAGCATCAAGACGTAGACCGGGGCTGGGCTGGGCCTCCTACTTCGCCGCCTCGTCACTGGGCAGAGGCCGCGTCATCGTGCTCGAACGCGGGCAGGTGGGCGACGGAGCCAGCAGCCGAGCGGCCGGGATAGTGCGCGCACAGGGTGGGACGCCCGCAACCGTTGCGCTAGGGCGATGGTCCATCGACTTCTACCGAACCCAGCACGACCTCTTCGGATTCGACTCCGGCTTCCGGGAGCTTGGCTACATGCTGCTCGCAGCAACCGAGCAGGACGTAGCCGATGCCCGGCGCCGCGTCGAGATGCAGCGCGCAGAGAACCTCGACGTTCGCTGGCTGACGCCCACGGAAGCCGTCGAGGTCGCGCCAACCCTTGGCTTGGAAGGACACCACGGAGCCACCTACGTCGCAACCGACGGAGCCATCGATCCGCCTCGCAACGTCATGGCGTACACCATGGCGATGAAGGAAGCCGGTGCGGACCTGCGTGAAAGAACCCAGATGACCGGGCTCGTCACGTCCGGCGGTTCGGAGAGAAAAGTCATCGGAGTCGAAACACCGGATGGCGTCATCTCGACCGAGCGGGTGCTACTCACAGGAGGGCCAAGCTTGCGGGCCATCGGACGCACGGCGGGGATCCAGATCCCGGTCGGTGGAGCCCGCCATCAGATTGCGGTCACCGAGCCCCACCCTGGCTTCGATGTCGATCGGGCGCCGATGATCTTCGACCTCAGGGCCGGCTTGTACTGGCGTCTGGAAGAGGGTGGCCTCCTATTCGGGATGAGCAATCCCAGCGAGCCCCCGGGGGAGGCTCGGTCCGTCGACTGGGACTACATGAAGAGAATGCGATTTCGCCTCGCAGAGCTTGTGCCTCTGACGCGCACTCTCGATCTCCGCAAGGTGTGGGCGGCGACGATCGATTACACCCCCGACCACCTTCCGATCCTGGGACCCGCGACCACATTCGACGATTCGATCGAAGGTGTGACGGTTGCCGCCGCCGGGGGTCACGGGATGATGTGGGGCCCTGCAGTCGCTCGCATCGCCGCCGATCTGGCGCTCGAGGGGAAGACGGGATTGACGGACGTCTCAGAGTTGGGGCTCGACCGATTCGATGCGGAGGGTCGAAGTCGTCTACAGGCCGACCCGATCGCGCTCCCGTTTCCCGGGTCGACCGACTGACTCGTCAGGAGCCCGCCCGGGTCACCCTCTCCGTGGAGTATGGGGCCTCGGTCGACTGGGACACGGACCCGTCCAAGTTGAAGACCAGGAATCTATCCAGCGTCCCCATGAACCAGCGGTCGTGGGTGACCACGAGGACCGTGCCCTCGTAGCGGGAGAGGGCTTCCTCGAGGGCTTCCGCAGACTCGATGTCGAGGTTGTCGGTTGGTTCGTCCAACAACAGCATCGTGGACCCTCGCAACTCCATCATCAGTATCTGAAGACGCGCCTGCTGGCCGCCTGAGAGCAGGGAGAAGGGGATGTTCGCGACCTCCTGCAACTCGTAGCGTTTGAGGGCAGAGATCGCCTGCCCCAGGTATAGGCCTTCTCGCTTTAGGGCATCCACGATGGACCGATCCGCATCGAGGTCAGGACGTTCGTGAAGTTGGGAGAACAGCGAAGGCTCTACGCGCGCTCCCAACTTCCACTCGCCTAGGTGGTCGACGTCCTCCCCGGCCAAGAGTTTTAGGAAATGAGTCTTTCCGGTCCCGTTCGCGCCTACGACCCCGACACGGTCGCCGAACCAGATCTCGGCGGCGAAGGGAGCGACCAAACCCGGCAGGGACAATCCGATCGCTCGCAACGCGATCTTCCCGCTGCGCCCCCCACCCAGATCCATTCGGATGTCCTGGCCTGTGACCGATTCCCTCGGTGCGCTGTCGCGTTCGAACCGGCCTAGTTTGCTTTCGGCTGCCCGAGCGCGAGACGCGAACTTGTCGTTCATCGCCGCTCTCCGTTTGAACTCCGCGATCTGGGCGACGATGCGCGAGTGCTCCTCCTTGTAGCGTCGTCGCTCTTCCTCAATCTTCTCGAGTCGGTGCTGTCGCGCAGCCATGTACGTGGAGAAGGGGCCGCTGTGCGTCCAACCGGCACGTCCTTCCAGCGTTACGAGGGCGTGGGCGGTATTCGCAAGCATCGCCCGATCGTGTGTGACGTATAGAACGGTCTTCCTCAGCGCGTTCAGGCTGTTCTCGAGCCAGGTCTTTCCGGCGATATCCAAAAAGTTGTCGGGCTCATCGAGCAGCAGAACACCGAATTCCGAGCGGAAGAAAAGTTCGAGCGCAACGCGCTTCTGCTCGCCCCCAGAGAGGGTCGACAAGCGCCGGCCCCCGACTTCGCTTAGGGACTTTCCGAGTGCTGCGGTCGTGCATGTGTCCCACAGGACCTCGGCGTCGTAGCCGCCGGCCTCTCCCCACGCCGCGAGGGTCTCCGCGTATCGCATCTGAGCTTTGCCGCCGTGTGGGCCGGCGACGATCTCTTCCGCGCGCTGGAGCGCGATCCAGGCCGACCGCACCCGCGGCTCGGCCAGTTCGAGGATGAGGTCGTGCACGGTGGCCTGCGCGTCGAAGGATCCAACGAACTGCCGCATGTAGCCGAGCCGACCATCCACCCGCACGACTCCGTCTTGGGGTCCCTCGTCTCCAGAGAGCAGCCGAAGCACGGTGGTCTTGCCCACGCCGTTGGCGCCCACGAGCGCCACGTGCTTGCCGGCCGGAACCTTGAATGAGAGGTCGTCGAAGAGGACGCGGCCTCCGGGCAGCGTGAATCGGACGTTCGCAAGCTCGATGTATCCCACGAGTGGTCTCTTTCGAAGTAAGGACCACAGAATCTACTGCGGCGTGAGCCTCATGCTTGCCCGCGAAGGCTTCGAGCGGGAGGACCCAGGGATGAGCTAGTCGGTTTCGGTTTCGACTTCACCCTCGAGCTCGGTGTCCTCTTCCCCGCCCTCTCCGCCTTCGCTCTCATCGCCTTCGTCCTCGCCGCCGCCTCCACCGGTATCGGTGCCGATCTCGCCCTCGGCCCCACAAGCGACCGTCACGACGGTGGTCGGAAGGGCAAGCAACAGGACGGTGAGCCATCTGAGCATCGAATCTCTGGACAAGCGCATGATCTCCCCCTCGGGATCGCCGGAACCATGCGTCTACCCGAACGCACGACGAGCGAAACGGGCCTCGGAGGTCGAATGGAAGAGGGCGGGGCATCCTTGCCCCGCCCTCTTGACCACACACCGTGAGTCCTCTAGAGAGGCCCGGGTCGAGCTATCTGCCCCGGGTCAGATCCCTTCTGAGGTCTCGGATATACGTCCGCGTCGCCGGAGCCGGCTGCTTGATCAGCATCGACGTCTCTGAGCCGGCATTGCAGAACGCCTCGTCGACCTCGGGGATGGAATCGTTATCGTCCTCCCAGCCTCCAGACCCGATCTGGACGGTACTCAAGGGGATCTCTGTCGTGCCTTTAGCCTTCAAGCCGAGCTTCGTCATCGCGTACTTTGCCACGCGCCCCTGGTCGTTGACCGGTGTGCCGGTGCGGAAGAGGTAATACTGAAAGCCCGTCGAGGTCTCGATGCCATAGTTAGAGCAGTTGTCGTCTGCAAGGAGTTGATCGCGCAAGCCATCGTCGCGGACGAGCGGCCTGAAGTTGCCGCCCGTATCGAACGTCTTGGGGCTAACCACTGAGACGTAGGGGGAGCTCGTATCGGGGTTAATCGGAAGGCCCACGATCACGAAGGGATAGTCTCGGTTTCCCTCCTGGGACCACGGCTGCAGCCTGATACGCATGGCCCCCTGGGGCCGGAGAAATCAATCCTCAGGTTCGGGCTTTGTATGCCGTAGTTAATAAGAGCGACATAACAAGCAATCCCGCCTAGCTGTCGCGACTTCCTTTGGAGGTTCGATGTCAGATGCCACGGCGTCCGTTGCCGACGCAGTCGATGAAAAGACGTTGTTAAGCGTTCTGGCCCAGGTCAAGGAAGGCGACTTCACCGCTCGTATGCCCCTCGAATGGACGGGTGTGGCCGGCAAGGTCGCCGATGGTCTGAACGACGTCATCATCGCAAACCAGGCGCTCGAGGCGGAGCTACGCCGGGTCAGCAGGGTTGTAGGCAAGCAAGGTGAGCTCTCCCAGCGGCTGGTGCTCGGAGGATCGACCCAGAGTTGGTCTGGAAGCGTCGAATCGGTCAACAGCCTGATCGAAGCTCTTGTGCGTCCCACCAGCGAGATGCAACGCGTCATCGGCGCGGTTGCAGACGGCGATCTGAGCAAGAAGGTGTCCGCCGACGTTCGTGGCGAGATGCTGGATCTCAAGAACACCATCAATGCAATGGTCGACCAGCTCAATGGGTTCGCCTCCGAGGTAACTCGGGTGGCCCGAGAGGTCGGCACCGAGGGCAAGCTCGGCCAGGCCGCAGCCGTAACGATCGAGGTCGGCGGTGTATGGAAGGACCTGACCGACAACGTCAACCTGATGGCGGGCAACCTGACCGGACAGGTGCGAAACATCGCCGAGGTGCCCACCGCCGTAGCCAACGGCGACCTGAGCAAGAAGATCTCGATCGACGTCAAGGGCGAGTTTCTGGAGCTGAAGAACACGGTCAACGCCATGGTCGACCAGCTAAACGCTTTCGCAAGCGAGGTTACGAGAGTCGCTCGTGAGGTCGGTGTCGAAGGCAAGCTAGGCGGCCAGGCGCAATCTAAGGAGATCGGCGGGGTCTGGAAGGATCTGACCGACAACGTCAACCAGTTGGCCGCCAATCTAACCAACCAGGTGCGAGCCATCGCGGACGTTGCCACTGCCGTTACCGAGGGCGACCTCACCAGGCAGGTCCGGGTAGAGGCGAGCGGCGAGGTCGCCGTCTTGAAAGAGAAGCTCAACGAGATGATCCGCAATCTTCGTGAGACGACGAGGCAAAATGTCGAGCAGGACTGGTTGAAGACGAACCGGGAGCGCTTCACCCGCATGCTTCAGGGCCAGCGAAATCTTGCGGAGGTATCGAGCATGATCCTCTCCGAGCTGGCCCCACTCGTATCCGCTCAACATGGGGTCTTCTACTCGATACATAGTGAGTCCGATGGTCCATCGCTGCAACTGCAGGCTGGCTACGGCTACGAAGAGCGAAAGCATCTCTCGACTTCCTTCCAGCTGGGTGAAGGTTTGGTCGGCCAGTGCGCCAAGGAAAAGAAGCGGATCTTGCTCACCGATGTGCCCAGCGACTACGTGAAGATCAACTCGGGACTCGGCGAGTCCTCTCCCCTCAACATCATCGTCCTTCCCGTCCTGTTCGAGGGCGCAGTTCGCGCCGTGATCGAGCTCGCCTCCTTCTCCCCTTTCAGCGTCACCCATCAGGCGTTCCTCGATCAGATAACGGAGAGCATCGGCCTCGTCCTTAACACCATCGAGGCAGACACCCTTACCGAGAACCTCCTCAAGCAGTCCCAGTCTCAGTCCGAAGAGCTCCGCTCCCAGCAGGAGGAGCTAAGCGAGTCCAACGAGGACCTTGGACGGCAGGCCAAACTCCTCGCCGAGCAGAACATCGAAGCGGAGAAGAAGAACCAAGAGGTCGAGGAGTCCAAACGTCTCGTCGAGGAGAAGGCCGGTCAACTCTCGGTCTCGTCGAAGTACAAGTCCGAGTTCATCGCCAACATGTCGCACGAGCTTCGCACTCCACTGAACAGTCTTCTGATCCTGGCCCAGCAACTCGAAGAGAACCCTGACCACAACATGACCGACACCCAGGTGCAATATGCGAGCGTCATCCACACCTCAGGTCAAGAGCTGCTCGAGCTTCTGAACAGCATCCTCGACCTTGCCAAGGCCGAGTCGGGCACCATGACGGCCGACCTAAGCGAGCTATCCGTCGAAGAGGTTCAATACAGCCTTCTCCGCGAGTTTGAACACGTTGCTCTAAACAAGAGCCTTGATTTCTCGATCGACGTCGCGCCTAACACCCCAGCAACTATCGTCACCGACCCGCAGCGCCTTCGTCAGATCCTCAAGAACCTGCTCGCCAACGCTTTCAAGTTCACCGAGAGCGGCGAGGTGCATGTACAGGTCGGCGTGGCCGAGGAGGGATGGACCCGGAAGATGGAGTCCCTTTCCAACGCCTCATCGGTGGTGGCCCTGGCCGTCAGAGACACCGGTATCGGTATCGAGGGAGAGCAGCAACGCCGGATCTTCGAGGCGTTCGCGCAGGGCGACGGCACCACGGCTCGCCTCTACGGGGGCACCGGTCTGGGCCTGTCGATTAGCCGCGAACTGGTCGGCCTACTGGGGGGCGAGATCACGGTTGCCAGCACGCCGGGACAGGGCAGCACCTTCACCGTCTACCTTCCGACCGATGGTCCCGCACCGACGGTCCCGAGTGTTGTCCCCGCAACGACCACGACCCTGGGGCGCCCTGCGGCCGCAGGCGCCATCACCAACGGGTCGGCTACCCAGTCCAACGGGGTGAAACCTCCTCCTCAAAGCGCGACCAACGGGCGAGGTAGCTCGGGGACTGAGGACATCCCCAAGATCAGCGTCATCGAGGGAACCAAGATCCTCCTGGTGGACGATGACTTTCGCAACATCTTCGCCCTGTCGGCCCTCCTCGAGCGAGGTCACGCGAAGGTTGTGGTCGCCGAAAGCGGCGCCGACGCGATCGCCACCCTGGTGCAGATGCCCGACATCGACGTCGTTCTGATGGACATCATGATGCCGGTCATGGACGGGTACGAAACCATCCGCCAGATACGAAAGCTCGAGCAGTTCGCGACTCTTCCGATCATCGCCGTCACCGGCAAGGTGATGGGCGGCGAGCGCAAACGCTGCCTCGATGCCGGCGCCACCGACTATGTTCCGAAGCCGGTCGATACAGTGGAGCTCTTCGGGGTGCTCAGGCCGTGGTTGTCGAAAGCGCGACCCACTGCATGAACCAGTCAAGCTCGCCCGAGGTGACGCAAGCCCCCGATGCGTCCCCGGTCACGCCCAAACCGCCCGTGCCCATCCTGATCGTTGACGACAACTCCTCTAAGCGCGAGGCACTGAGGGCCATATTGGCCCCGCTCGGCCATTCCATCGATGAAGCCGACTCCGGACTGGCTGGTTTGCGTTGTCTCATGCGGCGAGACTTCGCCGTCATCCTGCTCGATGTCCGGATGCCGGTCATGGACGGGTTCGAGACCGCCGCCCTCATCCGACAGCGCAGGCAGTCCGAGATGACCCCGATAATCTTCATCACAGCACACGGGTCTGACGAGATGATTGACTCGGACCTCTACGCCCAGGGGGCGGTTGACTTCATTTTCGTCCCGGTCAAGCCGGAGGAACTGCGCGCCAAGGTTTCGGTCTTTGCGAGTCTCTTCAGCAGAGCGGAGGAGCTTGCGGCGCAAGCCCAGGAACTGCAGAAGTCCGCCGACCAGTTGAGGCTCCTCACGGACGCCGCACCGATCGGGATCTTCCAGACCGACGCCCACAACAAGTACGTGTACACGAATCCGCGATGGACCGAGATAACGGGCATCCCGGCGGCCAAGGCGGTAGGCCGCGAGTGGGACACGATCGTCCCCCCCGAAGCACGATCCGGTCTTAACGCCCAGCTAGCCGACGGCGCCCTGGACCGGGCAGAGCTCAGCCATCGATTCGAGATAGGCCTTGAAGGTGCTGCCTCCAGGATCGTGATAGTGACGTCGAAATCGATCCCGGACAACGACGGTGGGATAGCCGGCTGGGTCGGGACGCTCGGCGATGTCACCGCCGAGGCAGGGGCGGAAGCGGCCATGGCGGACGCACGGGACAAAGCGACCGAAACATCGCGGCTCAAGTCAGATTTTCTAGCCAACATGAGTCACGAGATCCGCACCCCGATGAACGGCGTAATCGGCATGACCGATCTCCTGCTCGAGACCGAACTCGACGATCGCCAGCGCGATTACGCGCAGACCGTACGGAGTTCGGGAGAAGCCTTGCTGACCATCATCAACGACATCCTCGACTTCTCCAAAGTCGAGGCCGGGAAGCTTACGATCGAAGCCATCGAATTCGACCTTCGATCGATCGTTGACGATGTCGTGGACCTGCTCGTGGGCCCCGCGCAAGCCAAAGGGCTCCCGTTGACACCAGTGATCGAAAGATCCATTCCCGACGTGGTGTGCGGCGATCCGGGACGTTTGCGCCAGGTCTTGATCAACCTCATCGGTAACGCGATCAAATTCACTCACACCGGCGAGATCGTCGTGCGGGTGACCCAGGACGACAGCGGCGACGGAGGTGCCTTGATCCGCTTTCAGATCTCCGATACCGGCGATGGCATCGCGCCCGACAAGCTCACAACGGTCTTCCAACCCTTCGTCCAAGGGGACTCGACGACCTCCCGGAAGTACGGGGGGACCGGCTTGGGACTCTCGATCAGCAGTCAACTCGTCGCACTCATGGGTGGTGACTGTGGCGTGTCCAGCCGGCCGGGGGTGGGAAGTGACTTCTGGTTCACGATCTCCGTTGATACCGGAGCCGGGCGAGCGACCGACGCGAGCATCGCCCATGTCAACGCCTTGGCCCTCGAGGACCAGCCCGAAACGGCTACCGGGCTCGATGGACCGGCCGCAAACGGCCACACTCTCACCCAGTCCTTGTCGGCCAGGCAAGGGCCACCCGGGCTCCTCCTGCTGGCAGAGGACAACCCCGTCAACCAGCGAGTGGCGAAGGCGATGCTCGAACATCTCGGGTTCGAGGTCGATGTCGTAAACGATGGGGCCGAAGCGGTGAAAGCCGTGACGCAAACTCCTTATCAGGCCATCCTCATGGACTGTCAGATGCCCATCCTGGACGGTTATCAGGCCACCCGAGAGATCCGGCGCGTGCAGGGCATCTCCACTCGCACCCCCATCATCGCGGTCACGGCCTCGGCCATGAGCTCAGACCAGCAGCGGTGCCTCGCCGCCGGCATGGACGACTATCTCCCCAAGCCCCTCAGCCTGTTGGCGCTCGACGCCGTCCTGGCTCGCTGGGCCCCGGGCGGAGACTCGGACATCGCGGTCGATCACTCGCACACTCCGCAGGGCGCGGACGGACCCCCGACATCCGAGCCAGCGTCTCACCCCGACGGTCCGGCTCTGGATGCCGAGGTCGTTGGTCGCTTGGCGCGCTTGGGCGAGGCGAGGGGCGAGGACCTCCTGGAGCAGTTGAGCACGCTGTTCCTGGCGGATGCGGACGCGCGCGTCGTAGCCTTGCGCCGCGCGCTCGCCGATGGCGATGCCGCCGCGGTTGTCATATCCGCCCACACGCTGAGCGGAGCCAGCGCCAACCTCGGCGCACGCGGCCTGGCCGGCCTGTGCGCCACCTTGGAAGCCGACGGCGCAGCCGGAGACCTGGATGGGAGCGCGGAGCTGCTTCAAGCGGTCGAGGCCGAGCTCGCGCGGGTTCGCTCGGCCCTCGGTGAGACGACCCCGGCACCGTGAGGATCCTGGTCGTGGACGATGATCCGACCTCTCGGCTCATCGCCCAGATGTCGGT
>JACCXF010000113.1 GCA_013697295.1 Actinomycetota bacterium
TGTTCGAATGCGAGCAACAGCCGGGTGGTACGCACATCATCGAAGATCACTACATCGAAGAGGTCATCGACCCGCAGACAGGTGATCCCGTGGCCTACGGCGAACCCGGAGAGCGCGTCGTCACGTCCTTCGGACGGGGCTTCATCCCCGTCATCCGTTACCGCACGCGCGATCTCGTCTTGAAGATCCCTGCGGCCAACTGTTCGTGTGGCCGCACCTTCGATATCTACGAGGGCGGCATCCGGGGTCGGGTTGACGACATGAAACTGGTGCGAGGCACGAACGTCTACCCGCGCGCGGTCGAAGCCATCGTGCGCGAGTACGACTCGATCGACGAGTTCCAGATACATCTCTATACGGCAGAGGGCATCAGGGATGAGATCGAGGTCCTCGTCGAGATCCCCGATCCCGCGTCGGACAGCGATCGGATCGCTGCCGAGCTCCAGACCTCGTTGTCGGAAGCCCACGAGGGGCTGCGTTTCGCGGTTCGACAGGTCGACAACGAGTCCTTGCCGCGCTTCGAGTTAAAGGCCAAGCGTGTCCTCGACGAGCGAGAGATCGCCGGCGGCGCAGGAGAAAGGAAACAAGCGTGATGCAGAACGCGATCGGCGAAGAGCTCAACGGGGCCCAGGCGGAGCTGATGGAGTGCTACGGGACGCTCGCCCGGGTCCTAACGGATCAACGAGAGGATCTTGCTCCGTTCGAGGAGCGGAACGCGTTGAAGGCGCTCGGCGCCTTATGGCAAGTGGCCAACGGGCTGGACATGGATCCCGGTCAGGTCTACCACCTGGGGGCCTGAGACCGGATGAGACTAGGTACCTGAAGGAGACGCCGACAAGGGGAGGCTGGCAATGCCGCGCGATGACGTGACGAAGATCGTTCTCGACGAGTCCGAGATCCCGACAGCCTGGTACAACATCCTGCCGGATCTCCCGGGCGAACCCCTGCCCCCGCTGCACCCCGGCACGATGGAGCCGGTGGGACCCGCGGACCTCGCGCCGCTGTTTCCCGAGTCGCTCATCATGCAAGAGGTGTCGACGGACCGCTGGATCGATATCCCCGGCCCGGTCCTAGACGTCTATCGCTTGTGGAGACCCTCTCCTCTCTATCGAGCGCGGCGCCTGGAGCAGAGTCTCGGGCTCGCCGGGAAGCAACGCATCTACTACAAGTGGGAGGGCGTCTCGCCCGCCGGTTCTCATAAGCCGAATACCGCTGTACCGCAGGCCTATTACAACAAGGAAGCAGGCATCAGACGGCTGACCACCGAAACCGGAGCCGGTCAATGGGGCAGCGCCCTTTCGATGGCGTGCGCGATGTTCGATCTCGAGTGCGAAGTCTTCATGGTGAAGGTGTCGTTCGACCAGAAGCCCTACCGGCGCGTACTCATGCGGACCTGGGGAGCAACGGTCCACGCCTCCCCGAGCAAGGAGACTCAGGCGGGCCGTAACATCCTCGAGGCGTCACCCGATTCCACCGGATCACTCGGGATCGCGATCTCGGAAGCCGTCGAGATAGCCGCGCAGAACGACGACACGAGCTACGCGCTCGGTTCGGTTCTCAATCACGTCTGCACGCACCAGACCGTCATAGGGCTCGAGGCAAAGAAGCAGATGGAAGCGTTCGAGGACAAACCCGACGTGGTCATCGGCTGCGTCGGAGGAGGATCGAACTACGCAGGGATGTCCTACCCCTTCGCGATGGACGTGCTAAACGATAACGCCCAGATGCGCTTTCTAGCGGTCGAGCCCGAAGCCTGTCCCACGCTGACGCGCGGCACGTACGCGTACGACTTCGGCGACACGGCGGGCACCACTCCGCTGATGCCCATGTACACCCTCGGCCACGACTTCGTTCCCGCTCCCGTTCACGCGGGAGGTCTCCGGTATCACGGCGACGCCCCCAGTCTCTGCGGACTGGTGAAGGCTGGGATGTACGAAGCGAAAGCGTACGCGCAGGTGCCGGTATTCGAAGCCGCGGTGCAGTTCGCAAGGGCGGAAGGATTCTTACCTGGGCCTGAGCCCGCCCACGCCGTGCGCGCGGCCATGGACGAAGCTCTGGCAGCGCGCGAAGCCGACGAGGAGCGCGTCATCCTGTTCAACCTCTGCGGGCACGGGCACTTCGACATGAGCGCGTACGACGCTCACCTGTCGGGCAAGTTGGGCGATGTCGCACTGGCGGAGGAGGAGCTGCAGGCGGCGCTGGCGAACCTGCCGCCGCAGCCCCAACCGGCCTGACGACAAAGAGGCGCATGAACCGAAGATAGGGGCGGCTCCGCAGGCCACCCCTATCTGTTGCGTTACGGCGAGTTACGGGAGCAGGTGGTCCATCGATCTGCCCATCACGGAGTTGCGCTTGGCAACGCTCGAGATGCCCTCGAAGCCGAAGCCCATGTAGATCGACTCGGGCGTCGTGATCGTGGCGCCCTCTTCGTAACCGACCGCCTCCCCGGTGGTACGGACCCAGTCGTTCGGGTTGGGGTCGCTGCCCGGGGGCGATCCGCTGACGGTCCAGCCATCCATCCCGGACTCGAAGGACGTGGATCCCTGTCCGCCGGGTCCGACGATGTCATCTACGAACACCCCGAGGCCCTGGACCGACCAGTCGCTGGTGTAGCTGATGGAAAGCTCGATCTGTTGGCCTGCGAAGTCCGACAGGTCGACCTCCCACTCCTGCCAGCCGGCGGAATTACCCGAGGCCGCGTTCCACT
>JACCXF010000114.1 GCA_013697295.1 Actinomycetota bacterium
TCGTGCCGGGAGCGGGACTCGAACCCGCACGCCCGTGAAGGCAATGGATTTTGAATCCATCGAGTCTCCCGATTCCTCCATCCCGGCTCCCGGCCATTCTAGAAGGCGGGCCGACCGTTTCGATCTGGCCACCGGTCTTCCTGGACCGCGAGGCGAAGGAAGCCTCGGTCGATCATGTCTTGAGGGATCGCGTGATGCACCGGTCCACGTGCACCGCGTGCACCACGTGCACCACGTGCACCGCACCTTTTCAAGAAGACCCTTTCGAGCCTCAACCACGGGTTGGGCCTGCAAAACCGCAACCACGGAAGTCGAATGGGTCCCGGAAGGGAAGCAGGGAATGGCCAAAAGGCCGCGGGGCCGGGAACGGTCAGAGGCCGCGGGGGTCAGGCCGGGGGGTCCCGGAAGGCGGGGAACGGCCAGAGGCCCGGGGGGGACCGGGCCTCTGAGGGGCTGGGGTGGGAAAAATCTGATTAAGGGCCGGGTATGCGCCCTTTTTGGATCCTGATCTGTCGCATCGGCCTCTCCCCCGGTGAGAAGGCGGTTTCCTTGGTTGACTGTTTCAGTTATCGACAGGGATTCTCGGATTTGTAGGGTGTGGGCGATACGAAGTTTTGCCTATTTTTGGGAGGCGCCTAGGCGTCGAGGGCGGTCCTCACGCTCGCCAGCCACTCGGCAGCCGCCTCGGCCCCGCGCTCCAGGACGTGTCTCACCACGGCGGAGCCCACCACGACTCCGTCGGCCGAAACCGAGGCCTCTCGAGCCTGCTCTGGGGTCGACACGCCTATGCCCACAAGGACTGGTAGATCCGACGCCGCCCGGCACGCCGCGACGACGGGAGCGGCGCGCTCCGAGAGGCTCGTCCGGGCCCCCGTTACGCCCAACGTCGACACCGCGTAGATGAAGCCGGTCGCGGTTGCGGCGATCGACTTGACGCGTTCGGCGGAAGAGGTTGGGGCGACGAGAGGCACCCACGCTAGGTCGTGCTCCGCGGCGGCGGAGCGCAGAGATGCCGACTCCTCCACCGGGATGTCCGGGACGATGATCCCCGTGAATCCGGCGGCAGCAGCCACGCGGCAGAACTCGGGCTCCCCCACTCGATGGATCGGGTTGTAGTAGGTCATCGCGATGCGAGGGCAAGTCGTGGTCGCCGTGGATGCGAGCTCGAGCGCGCTGAGGGGGCCCACGCCCGACCGGATCGCCCGTTCCGAAGCCGACGCGATCACCGGTCCGTCCATCAAGGGATCCGAGTAAGGCAGCCCCACCTCCACCGCGTCGGCCACCGCCGCCACGGTTTCCAGTGCGCGCGGGAAGCCGGCCACATCTGGGATGCCCGCGACCAGATATGGCACGAGCAGCTTTCGGCCGGCTGAGCGCGCGGTCTCGAGATGATCGAGGAGTGCCGTCATCCGTCGAGCGCGCTTGCGACGGTTGCAACGTCTTTGTCGCCCCTACCCGAGAGGCCGACTAGAACGGTTCCTTCTGTCTTGCCACGGAGCACATACGCGAGCGCATGAGCCGGCTCGAGGGCCGGGAGGATGCCCTCCGTTTCGCCGAGGATGCGGAACGCCTCCAGCGCCTCCTCGTCGGTGGCGCTCTCGTAGCGTGCGCGGCCGGTGGCCGCGAGCCACGCGTGCTCTGGGCCCACGCCCGGATAGTCCAGCCCCGCCGAGATCGAGTGCGCGTGCGCGATCAAACCCTCGTCATCTTGCAGAACGAGGCTGCGGGCGCCGTGCAACACACCCGGCGTTCCCTTGGTGATGGAGGCGCCGTGCCGTCCATTGAGACCCTCCCCCGCCGCCTCAACGCCCACGAGGGCGACCGACTCGTCGCGGTAGAAACCGCGGAAGAGTCCGGCCGCGTTCGACCCGCCTCCGACGCAGGCCACGACCTCGTCTGGCAGACCTCCGGTCAACTCGTGACACTGCGCTCGCGCCTCGTTCCCTATCACCGTCTGCAGGGCGGCGACGATCTCCGGATAGGGATGGGGACCCACGACGCTGCCGATGACGTAGTGCGTGTCCTCCACGTTCGCCACCCAGTCGCGCAGAGCCTCGTTGATGGCGTCCTTCAGCGTCGCGCTCCCCGCCTCGACGGGGACCACCTGAGCGCCGAGCAGCTCCATGCGAACGACATTGAGGTGCTGTCTGCCCACGTCGGTGGCCCCCATGTAAACAACACACGGAAGTCCGAAGTAAGCGGCCGCCGTGGCCGTTGCCACTCCATGCTGACCGGCTCCGGTCTCGGCGATCACGCGCTTCTTCCCCATACGCGCGGCGAGCAACACCTGGCCGAGTGTGTTGTTGATCTTGTGGGCGCCGGTATGAGCGAGGTCTTCACGCTTGAGCAATACGCGGGCGCCGGCTCGCTCCGAGAATCGCTTCGCCTCATAGAGAGGTGTTGGCCGCCCCACGACGGTGTCGAGCAACGCGTCGAGCTCGTGGCCGAAAGATGCGTCCGCTCGGGCCTTCTCCCACGCGCGCTCGAGTTCATCGAGTGCGCGCATCAACGCTTCTGGGACGAAGCGTCCTCCGAACTCTCCGAAGCGGCCGGCGTGATCGGGCGCGTTCTCGGGTCTCACGACACGCCGCGCAGCTCCCGGAGCACCGCAGCGGGATCCCGCGCGGTGACCAGGCTCTCGCCCACCAGAACAGCAGCCGCTCCGGCCGCCGACAACGCTTCCACTTCGGCGCGTGACGACACACCCGACAGGCCTATCAGCGTTACCTCCTGCGGCACGAGCGGGGCCAGCTTCGCCGTGCGGTCAGGGTCGACCTCGAAAGTCTCGAGGTCGCGGTGATTCACGCCGATCATCGTCGCTCCACACTCCAGCGCACGATCGAGCTCGTCCTCGTCGTGAACCTCCACGAGAGCGTCCATGCCCAGGACCTCGCAGGCCCTCATCAAGGTTCGAAGCTCGCCCCCCACCGCTCGCACGATCAACAGGACCGCGTCCGCGCCTGCCGCTCTCGATTCGAGGACCTGCAGGTCGTCCAGGATAAAGTCCTTGCGCAGCACGGGAAGGCCCGCCCCTCGAGCCTGGACGAGGTCATCCATCGTTCCGCGGAAATGCTTCGTCTCCGTGAGCACGGACACGGCCGCCGCACCTCCATCGGCGTACCTGCACGCGGTCTCACCCGCGTTCAGGTCGAGGTTCAGAGGACCCGCAGCCGGGGAGGCTCGCTTGATCTCGGCGATGATCGCCGTGTCGGGCCCCGCCAACGCGGCCCGGAACCCGCGGGGCGCGTCGATGGCCGCCAGCCGCTGTTCGAGCGCCTCCGGCGTCACCAACGCCTGCAACTCGTCAACACGAGCACGAGCCGATTCGAGGAGATCCTCCATGTAGGACATGCAGCCGACCTTAAACGCCGAGCTTCGCCAGGAACTCGAGCAACGTCCGCCCGAGGGCCAGCGCGTCGCCACTCATCTCCGCGGCTGGAAATCCCGCGGCCGAAAAGACATCCACCGGCTCTTTCGAGATCGAGGCATCGGCACCGGCGGCCTTCGCCGCCTCCCAGAGGTCAGGCGCTAGGTCCCCTTTCAAAGTCAGAGATTCGCCGGCGAGGGTCTCGCCTATCAGGATGATCCCCGGTTCGAGCTCGTCATCGAGCAGCTGCTGCGCCAAGCGGCGGGAGCCCAGCCGCCCGGGGTCGAGGGCGGCGTTGTCGGCGCCGAGTCCCACGAAACCGAAGGGATGGGCCGGCTCGATCACGCGCATCGCGCGCGCGACCTCGAGGAAGGTCCCTATAGCTTCACCGCCGGCCGCCTCTGACGGTGGTGTGTCGTAAGCCACTGCGACGATCAGCGTCGCGGCCCCGCCATCCGGGGGCAGCGCGGTTACGTTGGAGGACCGGACGAGGTCTTCGACCGGAACGTTCTCCAGCCTCACGAGGTAGCCGGCCTGTTGCAGGTGGCCGAGCAGATAGGTCGCCGCTATCCCCTCGGCTTGAGAGCCCGCAGGGCGCTCCGGAGCGTCGTGGGCGAACTGCCGGTCGTGCTGCTCGACGGTCGCAAGGCGCACGTTCGGGGGTCCGATGGGATCGGCTCGTTTCGACGGTTGCGACGAGCCGCCGCATGCCCCCAAGAGGGCCAGTGGCACGCACGCACAGATCAAAGCTCTCGCCACCATGCACTTAGTATCTGCCGCTATGAGCAACGAGGAACGTCCCATCGCATGGATGGCGCTCGAGAATGGCACCCCGGTGATCGCCGCGGACGGCGAAGAGCTCGGCAAGGTCGCTGACATCATCGCCGACGAGGGCAAGGACATCTTCTCGGGGATGGTGCTCCGCCAGGGTCTGCTCGACTCGAAGAAGTTCGTTCCCGCCACCGCCGTTGACGAGATCACGGCCTCATCCGTTCGACTCCGGATCTCCTCAGAGGAATCGGAGTCGCTCGAGGATTACGACGGCTGACCGGGCTCCTGCAGCGCGGTGGAGCCGGCGACGGCTCTGAAGAGAACCTCGGCCTTGCGCCGCGTCTCGTCGGCTTCCGTGGCCGGGACCGAATCCGCCACGACCCCCGCCCCGGCTTGAACGAACGCTCGGCCATCCGTGGCCACGATGGTGCGGATGGTTATGCACGTATCGAGGTTGCCGGAGAAGTCGAAATAGCCAACGACTCCAGCGTAAGGACCGCGTTTCGTTCTCTCGAGGGAATCGATGATCTCCATGGCGCGCACCTTCGGGGCCCCCGACACCGTGCCGGCGGGAAAGCAAGCGGTTAGCGCATCGAACGCCGCGGTTCCCTCACTCAGGGTCCCGGTCACGTCCGAGACGATATGCATGACGTGCGAGTAGCGCTCGATCTGCATCAACTCATCAACCTGGACGCTTCCGTAGCGCGCCACCCGACCGACATCGTTACGCGCTAGGTCTACGAGCATGACGTGTTCCGCGCGCTCCTTCTCATCCGCAAGCAGATCGCGCTCGTACGCCGCGTCCTCCGCTTGGGTCGCTCCCCTAGGTCGTGTACCCGCGATCGGTCTCGTGACGATCTTGTCGCCGGTCACACGCACGAGTGGCTCGGGCGAAGAACCTGCTATCTCGAACTCCTTGTGGTGGTCGGTCGCCCCGAAACGCAGGAAATACATGTAGGGACTGGGGTTCAGCGTCCGCAACACCCGGTAAGCGTTGAACGAGGACCCACGGAGCGGTGCCTCGAAACGCCTCGAAGGCACCGCCTGGAAGATGTCGCCTGCGAAAACGTGTTCCTTGACCACATCCACCCAACGGGCGTACTCGTCGTCGTCGACGTCCGGCTCGAAGCTCGCGGGGAGATCGGACGAGAGCTCGATGGGCGATGCTTCGAGGGGAGCCGCGAGCCGCTCCACGACCGCTTCGCATCGCTCGAGTGCATCGTCGTAGGCCCGCTTCGGGTCTGAAGGGCGCGACACGTTGGTGATGACGAATGCCTTCTGCGCCAAATGGTCGAACACCACGAAGGTGCGCGTCAGCAGCAGCGCGAGGTCAGGCAACCCGAGATCGTCAGTCGGGACATCGGGCAGCCTTTCCAGCTCCCGGACGCAGTCGTAGCCCAGGAACCCCACCGCTCCACCGTGAAGCGGGGGCAGCCCCCAACCCTCGAGCCTCGGCGCCCTGCACGATTCCAGCAGTCTTCGGACGTACGCGAGAGGCGGTTCGCCGTCCTCCGGCGCTACGGGTGGATCCCCGTCCACGGTCACTCGGCCGTCCCGCGCCTCGACGCGCGCGAAGGCGTCGCCTCCGAGGAACGAGTAGCGCGCCCAGCGCTCACCTCCCTCCACGCTCTCGAGCAAGAAGGAGTCCGGCTTGAAGGCGAGCCGTTTGAACGCCGCGACGGGGGTCTGGGAATCTGCAAGCACCTCGCGCCAGACTGGAACGATGGGATGCTGTGCGATCAGGTCGTCGAACGTGGCGCGGTCCGGCCGGTAGGAGCTCAAGCCCCGAAGTCCGGCCTCACGACTCAGTGCTTCAGGTCGTACGGGAATGGGTCGGTGAAGCGCTCGGCCCCCGACGAGGTGATGAATACCGTGTCCTCGAGGCGGACGCCCCCAACACCCTCGAGATAGAGACCGGGCTCGACGGCGACGACGTCCCCTTCGAGCAACTCGTCGGACCGGGGGCCCATGTAGGGCCGTTCGTGCACCTCGAGACCAACGCCGTGTCCCAACTCGTGCGGGAAGCCCTCCTGGGGGGGTTCGGGGCCTTCATGCGTCTCCTTCGTGGCGAATCCTTGCGACCGGAAGTACTCGGACACCTTCCGATACGCGTCGCTGCGGCCAGGTTTCAGGTGCTCGAGGGCGATCTCCAGCGCCACGGAACAATGATCGTGCATCTTCGCCAGCTCCTCCGAGGGCGTGCCGGGTACGAACGTCCGCGTCATGTCGGTGAAGACGCCAGTACGCATGTCGCGCGGCCACACGTCGATGATGCACGAGGTGTTGGGCATGATCGGCCCTGTTCCCGCGTCGTGGCCCCGTAAGCACGCGTCGCCGGAGTGCACCAGGATCATCTGCGACTCCGCGCCTTGCGCCTGGAGCTGTGGGAGCATCGCTTCCCGTATCAGCTCTGCGGTGAGGATCTCTCCTTCGAAACGAAGCTCCCCCGACGCTGTCGGTTCCGCGTCGCGCAGCATCCGTGCCGCAGTGAGCATCGCAGTCTCTGCCGCGCGCTGAGCGCGCTCGATACCCTCGAGCTCTCCGGGGGTCTTGTGGCGACGTCGCGTGCTCCAGGCCTCTTCGTCGATCGATAGGTCGATGCCCTTCTCACGGAGGAAGTCCGCCGTCAGAACGGGGAAGGTCTGGGGTACCACCACCTCGTTGGCCCCCGCGCGTTGTAACGCGCGAAGGAGTACCTCTGGACCGACTAGATGAGTTGGGAATCCCTCTTTATAGAAGAGCTCTTCCCAGCCGAACTCGTGTCCGGTCCAAAACTCATCGACCACATCTTCCCTACGAGCGAATGTGCTGCGATCGGATTCATCGCCGACGACGATCCTCTTGCCGTCGTGCTCGATAAAGGCGACCCGGCCGACGACCGGCTCGCCGATCTCATGGCGCATCGCCGGGCTGTGGGCCGAGTCGGCGAATAGCAGGTAGGTGGTCATGACCGAGGAATCCTAACGGGGGGTCCCCACCCTCCTAACGCTCGTCTGGCGGGGACGATCCCTCTTCCTCAGGTTCGAGAGCCCCCGCAGTGGGCTCGTCTACCGATACGTTCCCCGGACCGTCTGTTGACCCCGTGGACTCCGCCTCGCCGGTCGGCTCCTCCGTTCCGGGCTGTGGGAGATCCTCACGCTGCTCGCTGAGGTCGTCTGCTCTTCCTTCGGTCATAACGGGTCTCCTATCTCTCTGGTTCCATCTCGAACTCATACCTTCCCGAGGCCACCTCGTCGGCCGTACGGATCGCGTCCATGAGGGAGAACTTGTCCTCGTATAGCGCCCGCCCAACGATCGCTCCCGCCACCCCAACGTCGTGCAGGCGGGCAACGGCGCGAAGGTCGGCCAGGGAGCTGATACCCCCCGATGCCACCACCGGCGTTTGGGTCTCTTGGGCGAGCGTGACAAGCCGTTCGATGTTCGGGCCCGACATCGAACCGTCCCGCTCGATGTCGGTGTAGTTGAATTGCGCCACTCCCACCGCCTCGAACGCCCGCACCGCCTCCAGTAATGGGACACCGGCCCCAACCGTCCAGCCGTGGGTGGAGAGCTCGTTGCCGCGCGCGTCGAGAGATACTGCGATACGACCGCCGTACCTCTTACATGCGATCGCGAGCGCCTCCGGATCCTCGAGGGCAACGGTCGAGACGACGGCCCGCTGCGCCCCAGCGGCGAGCACCTGTTCGACATCGTCCAAGTTTCTGAGGCCACCGCCCGCTTGGACCGGGCAAGACGCGCGTTTGACAACCTCCAGCATGAGCTCGCGGTTGCGTGGTTCGCCGTCCTTCGCGCCATCGAGATCGACTATGTGAAGCCATCGGGCGCCAGCTCTGCAAAAACCCAGCGCGACCTGGATCGGATCGTCCGAATAGACCGTCTCGGTGCCGAAGTGTCCCTGCAACAGTCGGGCACACCGGCCGTCGGCGATGTCTACCGCCGGATAAACGATGAAGCTCAAGCGTCCCCAACTCCTTCGACGAATCGATCCCACAGTTGTCCGGATGGACTAACACGACTGCTACCGATCGTCGTGATACCCCTCGTCCACCACCCCCAACCCGAACCATACGAGGTTGGGCGTCCACGCTCTCTCAACCAGAGAGCATGCCTCCATGTCTAGTTGGGATCCCGGCGGTGCGACGGGTCCATGCGGAGATGCAGGGCCCGCGCGTGCCCGGGCAGCCCCTCCGTCTCGGCCATCGCCTCGACATGAGGAGCCAAACGTTCGAGAGCGGACACTTCGAGGCCGGTGACGTACGTTCTCTTCACGAAATCACGCACGCTGAGTCCCGAGGACCAGCGCGCCGACCCGCCACTCGGGAGCACGTGGTTCGTACCGCCGACGTAGTCCCCCACCGGGGCGGGCGAGAACGGTCCGACGTGAACGGATCCCGCATTACGAACTTTGTCGATCGCTCCGAACGCCTCTTCGAGATGTAACTGAAGATGCTCCGGCGCGAACGCGTTGGCGGTATCGAGCGCGTGATCGAGGTCCCTCACCAGCACGGCTGCGCCACCCTCGATCAGAGCGTTCTCGATATCATCGCTGCGTTCGTGCGCGGCGACCTCGAGATCGAGCTCGGAGATCACCCGATCGGCCAGTACCGCGTCCCATGTGATCAGAACGTGCGCTCCGTTAGGGCCGTGCTCGGCTTGTGCGACCAGGTCGGCTGCGAGGATACGGGGGGCCGCCCGGCCGTCGGCGATGATCGCCAACTCCGCCGCCCCGGGGTCAGCGTCCGTATCGATCCAACCCCGAACCAGGCGTTTCGCCAGGGTCACATGGGTATCGCCCCGGCCGACGATCTTCTCGACGGGTCGCACGCTGGCGGTGCCGTGGGCCAGGCCGGCGATGGCCGCTGCGCCGCTCATCCGGTAGACCTCCGAAACGCCGAGCAGAGCGCACGCGGCCAGGACCGGCTCGGCGACCTCCCCGGTGTCGTCCGGAGGCGCTGCGACGGCTATGCCCTCGACCCCGGCCACCTGAGCGGGCGTAACGCACATGACAACGCTGGAAGGATAGACGGCGCGCCCACCGGGAACGTGAACGCCGATGCGGCGCAGAGGGCGAACGATCTCTCCTACCACTTCGTCCGGTCCCCGGTCGAGCCACCCTTGTTCCAACTGTCGTTCGCACGTCCGTCGAAGACGCTCGACCATCACCTCGAGAGCGTCCATGAACTCGGGCCGGACCATGGACGGTGCCCGGGACACCACGTTCTCGGGAACTCGCAAAGCTCCCCCCGATGCCGGAGCGGCGCCACTCTCTCCGTAGCTCAGGATGGCCTCGTCCCCCCGCGCGCGAACGTCCTCGACGATCGCCGCGACCTTCGCTTGGGCGGCGGCGGTGCTCCCCATGTGCCGTGGCCGGGGAATGTGCACCGGAGTCATCTGAGCGCGCCCATCGAGCACTTCCAACATGGGCGCAGCCTAAGTCGCTTAGAAGCTCTAGGCGCTCCCCGTGCGTGCGTTTGCAAGTCTTCGACCTCGAAAGCCAGGTTAGGCTGCCCACATGGCTGAGCTTCTGCTGCAACGCGTGCTCAGCTTCCTCGACAACGTCGCGTAGCTGCGATCGCTCTCCGCCGGATGACCTGCAGGTTCTTAAGTGCTCGTCGAAGGGTCTTCTGGCTCCTCCGCTCGGGCCGGCCAATCGAAGCCGCAGCCACGGCACACGCAAGAGCCCATGACAACCGAGAGCCTCGTGCTCGAGCAGTGGGGGCATCTATCGATCCCGTCGACCCACCCGGGATCGTCGCGCTGGCAGTCGGGACACAAGAGCACTTGCTCGCCCTTCACCACCGCGCGAGCCCAGGGGGATGACCCCTTCACGGGATCGGTCTGGACGCGATCGCAGCGCACGCAGGGCATGCCAGGCATCGTCCACGAAAAAGCCGCCTCTGACCAGCGCGCTCGGGCATGGCTGGCCGCACCCGCCCGCCCCGTTTATCGTCGCGGCGTGCAGGCTGCGGAACTGCGACCCTTATCGGTCGGCGAGAAGCTCGACGTCGCCATAAAGATCTACTGGCGCAACGCCCTGACCCTGTTCCGGGTGGTGCTCTTGGTCGTCGCGCCGGTCCAGGCCGTCACGGCACTGATCCTGGCCTCGGCAACTCCCGAGAACGAGACCTTTCTCCAGCCGAGCTTCGATCCGACGCAGCCGGGCTTGGATCCCACGGTTACCGCCTCGGAGGTGTGGGCCTTCGTCGCCGGCATCTTGCTAGTGGTCGTCGTGAGCTTCATCGCGTCGACCCTCGCCACCGCCGCTTGCTTCAAAGCGGTTAGCGACGCGTACCTCGGAGGCGAGCCCAACTGGCGCACGTCGCTGGCGTTCGCCGGCAGGCGCCTTCATTCCGTCCTGTGGATCAGCATCCTGGGCGGGCTACTCGCCTTCGGACTGGTCGTTGCAGCGGGTGCGCTGACCGCCGCGCTCGGCCTCATCGACGAGGTTGCGTTGATACTCGGGGTGTTGTTGATCATCGCCGCGATAGTCGTAGCGACGTGGGTGTGGATCGGTTGGGTCGTCGCCGTGCCCGCGTTCCTCACGGAGGGAACGAAGGGCCGGCGCGCACTCGGGCGATCGTTCGGGTTGGTGAAGGGACGGTGGTGGCGAACCTTCGGTCTGTACCTTCTCGCCAACCTGCTGGTCGGAGTGGTTGGAAACATCATCGGTAGCATCCTGACCGCCCTGCAGTTCACCGACATCGGCGACTCGTTCGCGTTGAGCTTGATCATCAACGCCATCGGGCAGACCATCTCAGCGGTCATCACGACGCCCTTCATCGCCGCCTTCATCATCGTTCTCTATTTCGATCTTCGGGTCCGCAAGGAAGGATTCGATCTGCAGCTCCTGGCCGAGAGGATCGGCCTGGATCCCGGTTCCATGCGTGCGCTCCGGCCATTGACGGACTATCTGCCGCCGCCGCGTCCGGCTCCAGGAGGATCGCAACCTCCGTTCTGGCCCCCTCCCCCCGGATGGCAGCCCGATCCGCAACAGACGGGTGGCCCCGCGCCGGCGCCCTCTCCCCATGGCCC
>JACCXF010000146.1 GCA_013697295.1 Actinomycetota bacterium
CGGTGGCATCCACGCCGTCCCCCAGCCGCGTGACCTCACTGCGGCGCTCGAGCTCGGTTAGGGAGCCGTCGCCGGCCACGTCGGCCACCAGGAGCCGGGTGGAGTTCGTGCCGAGGTCAACCACGGCGATGCGGCTCTCCGGTGGCATGGACGGAAACCTAATCGGATCGGTTAGGTTCTCGCTCCGGCTCGAGGGAGGGGATAACGTGGGTGCTCGGTTCGTCAGGTGGTGCGCGGTGGTCGTCGCTGCGTCGCTGTGTGCCGCCGGTGGCGCCCGGGCCGCCTTTCCCCAGGACCCGCCGAACGACCCGGCCTACGACGCGCAGGGGCCGACCTGCATCGACGGCAAGCAGTACGAGCTGTTCGACTCGCTGCCTTCATGTGCCCCGACTGCCACCGATCCGGAGGGGGCGTCCGGCCTGTCGGTGGACCGCGCATGGCGCGATTTCAGCACGGGCAACCCCGAGACGGTGATCGCGTACGTCGAAGCCGGCATCAACTGGCGCGATCCCAACGCCGTCGAGGAGCTGGCCAACAAGGTCTACCTCAACGCAGGCGAGTTGCCCAAGCCCACCACTCCCGCCAAGGGCGATGCGGACTGCGGCACCGGCGTGCTGTGTGCGGCCGACTTCTCCGACACCGGGGATGCGAACGGGAACGGCGACGTCGATCCCGAGGACCTGATCGTGCGCTACTCAGACGGCCGGGACGACGACGGCAACGGCTACCCCGACGACATCTCCGGATGGGACTTCTACAACGACCAGAACGACCCCGCCACGAACGACTCGAGCTACGCGCACGCCAACAATCAGATGGAGCGAGTGGCGGGGCAGACCGACAACGCCACGGCCGGCGCCGCGGTGTGCCCGCGCTGTCGCGTGCTGCCGATCAAGGCTGGCGCCGAGGCGCTCGACCGCACCGACGACCTGGCCGAGTCGTGGCTCGACGCGGTTGATGCAGGGGCTTCGGTGATCGTCTCGGTCACGGCAGACCTGGGCTACTCCACGTTCATGCGACAGACCGCCGAGTACGTGTCGAGGAAGGGTGTGGTTGCGGTGGCGGCGTCAAACGACTTCGACTCCACCGACCACCAGGGCGGGATGTTCCATCCCCACGTGCTCCCCGGAAACGGCATGGTGGCAAACCGGCTGAACTTCGGGCCGCTCAGCAAGGCCGCGAGAGACGGCAAGATCCCCCGCGCGCTCACCGCCCAGGAGGTGGTGCAGGTGATGAAGGCCACCGCGTCGGACGTGAACGACCCGTCCCTTGCGTGGCCGACAAGGCCGGCTGGGACCTCCAGTTCGGCTACGGCCGGCCCAACGTCGCCAAGGCGATGCAGGCGATCTCGACGGGCGACATCCCACCGACGGCGTTCATCGACTCCCCCGACTGGTTCAACTACGAGGATCCAAGCACCACACCGCGCGTGCGGGTGGCGGGCCGCATCGACGCCTCCCGATCGAGCGGCTACTCGTGGAAGCTCGAGGCCGGGCTGGGCGGCGAGCCCTCCGACGCCGACTTCACTCAGGTGGCGAGCGGCAGCGGAAGCGCGCCGCGAGAGGGTGACCTCGGCCAGGTCGACCTGGCCAGGATCGCGGCAGAGTCCGCGAAGGCCCGGTTCAGCCTCTCCGAGCGGAAGGAGCTGGAGTCGACCGAGCGCTACACGGTGACGCTGAGGCTGCGGGTGACCGATGCCCAGGGGCGTGTGGGAGAGGATCGCCGCGCGTTCTTCGCTCGCGACGACGAGTCGCTGATGGCGGGCTTTCCCAAGCGGATCGGACCCGGCGGCGAAGGCCAGGCCGTGCTCGCCGACCTGACGGGCTCGGGACGCTTGGACATCATCTTCGGGGACACCGACGGCCGCGTGCATGCGATCGATCCCGTGAGCGGTAGGGAACGAACGGGTTTCCCGGTGAAGACCGAGTCCACGAAGGTGCAACGAGCCCACGAAGGGGTAGCTCCGGGCAACGAGCCGATCGTGACCAACGTCGCCGTTGGGGACCTCGCCGGCACCGGAGCGCTCAAGATCGTGGGCACCACGACCACCGGGCGGACCTACATCTGGGGCGAGCGCGGCAGGCGGCGCTCCGGCTGGCCGAAGACGCTCGACACGGGAGTCGTGCCTGCCCCGATCCCGCGACCGGACCTCGAGAAGACTCGCAAGCCCGCCCGCGGAGCCCGGGTCGGGTACGGCCACCATCGCCGCCGCTCTCCTGCTTCCGGGTCTGGGCAACCCGATCGTGAACTACGAGCGCGCCTTCGACGCCCGCACCGGCGCGACACGTCCCGGGTTTCCCTCCGAGC
>JACCXF010000149.1 GCA_013697295.1 Actinomycetota bacterium
GCGACGTCACGGACGAGACGAAGTCCGTGAAGGCTCGAACGACGGTCGCGATGGATTTCGGCCGGATCACGTTCGCTGAGGACCTCACGCTGTTCATCTTCGGGACCCCGGGACAACGTCGCTTCGAGGTCATGTGGGAGATCCTCTCTGAGGGCATGCTCGGCTTCATCCTTCTAGTGCATGCCGAGGACGAGCGCTCTGTAGAGGAGGCGTCGCACATCTTGGACACCTTCCGGGAGTACGCGGACGTTCCCTACGTCATCGGCGTGTCTCACCTCGATGCGGTGGAGGAGGATCGCGATGCGGTTCTTTCGAGGGTACGTGAGGTACTCGAGATCCCCGCGCATGTCTCGGTGCTGCCTTGCGACCCGCGCGAACGAGAGGACGTCAAAGCGCTCGTGCTCGAGATCCTCATCGGAGTTATGCAGCGGCTGGAGCTCGCTGAAGGTGGCGCCGTAACCGAGCGGGAGAACATCGAGGAAAGCGCCTAGGCGCCGTGCTACGCCGGTTCCTCCAACGCCTATTCGGTTCCACGGCGCGACCCACCGTCGCGGTCGCTCGAGCCGTGCATCGAGCCACCCCGCCACCGCCACCACCGCCACCACCCCCGCCTTTTCGTCCGGGGTCTGAGGCCCCGGGTCGGACGGTCGGACCTCTCGATCCAGACCACTCTCCCGAGCCCCTCGTGGGCGAGAGGGTGCAGCTCTGGCTCGAAGACGGGTCGGTGGTTGCCCTTCCGGCCCACCCCGATCTGGGACGGCAAGTCTCATATCTCGCCCGGAATCTCTTGCCGGAACGGAAGTCTTCGCCGCGAGAGCCGGTGAGGCTCATCTTCGAGGATGGCTCTGAGGTGCCCCTCGGGGCCCACGCCGGGATAGAGAGCCGATTGGTCTCCTATCTTGCGAGCAACATCTTGCCGCGACGCGTGACGCGCTCGTCGCGCTCGGTGCTTTAGTCAGGCTGCCCAGGGCCGATAAATCGCTTAGCGGGGCACTTGCGCGCCCCAGCAGGCCGGCGCTCGCGCCCGAAGGTTCGACGCGGCCCTATCGCAAGGGGAACGGATGAGCGTGGCATCAGATGCCCGGCCCGCCGGGCAACTCGACCAGCTACTGCTCGCGCGCGAGCTGGTGTCGCCCGACCAGCTCGACGAGGCCCACCTCCAGGCGGGGCAACGGGGCCTACCGCTAGGACGGATCCTGCTGGACCTCGGCTTCGTCTCCGAAGCCGGGCTCGTGTCGGTGTTCGCCGAGCTCCTGAACCTTGACTTCGTCGACCTCGGCGAGGAGCACATAGATCAGAGCGCCGTCGCCCTCGTACCGGAGGCGGTGGCTCGCAAGCACAGCTGTATCCCAGTGCGGTTCGAGGGGGCCGTGCTCGTTCTCGCGATGTCCGAGCCGGCCAACGTGGTGGCGGTCGATGACATCCGGGCGTTGACCAAACGGGATATCAAGCAGGTCGTCGCTACGAAGGCGGATGTACAGAACGCGATCAATCGTCTCTATAGGCTCGACCGCGCGGCCGAGTCCCTGGTTGAAGAAGCAGTAGACGAGCACGAAGCGGAGAACGCGAGCCTCGAGGCTCAGCTGGCCAGAGCGGGCGCGGACGATGCTCCGATCATCAAGCTCGTCAACCTCCTGGTCACCCAAGCAGTCAACGACCGGGCGTCCGACATCCACATCGAGCCGGGCGAGAAGACCCTCCTGGTGAGGTTCCGGATCGACGGGGTGCTACACGAGATCATGAATCCGCCGAAGGCGCTGCAGGCGGGGATCACGAGCCGTCTCAAGATCATGGCGGACATCAATATCGCCGAGCGCCGGATCCCGCAGGACGGTCGCATGGGGGTCGTGGTTCAGGGGAAGCAGATCGACATCCGAGTGGCCACGTTGCCCACCGTGTACGGCGAGAAGATCGTGATGCGGATCCTCGATAAGTCGAGCGTCCTCTTGGAGCTACAGGATCTGGGTTTCCTCCCACAGAATTTCCAGCGCTTCCAGAAGTCCTTCAAGAAGCCCTACGGCGAGATCCTCGTGACGGGCCCCACCGGATCCGGCAAGTCCACGACGCTCTACGCAACGATGAACATCCTGAACCGCACCGAGGTGAACTGCATCACGGTCGAGGACCCGGTCGAGTACCGGCTTCCCGGGATCAATCAGGTGCAAACGAACCCGAAGGCGGGCCTCACCTTCGCTTCGGCCCTCCGGTCGATCCTGCGCTCGGACCCCGACATCGTTCTGATCGGTGAGATCCGGGACCGGGAAACGGCACAGATCGCAACCGAGGCCGCCCTAACCGGACACCTCGTGCTGTCGACGCTGCACACGAACGACGCCCCTTCGGCCCTTACCCGGTTGGTTGAGATGGGCATCGAGCCGTATCTCGTGGCTTCGGCCCTGGACTGCGTGCTCGCCCAGCGCCTGGCTCGGAAACTCTGCGACAAGTGCAAGGAGCCGTACGTGCCGACCCCCGAGGAGCTCCAGGCGGCGAACTTCCCATACGCAGCGGATGAGGAGATGCCGAAACTCCACCGGGCGGTGGGATGTTCCGCATGCACCAGCACCGGCTACAAGAGCCGGCTGGCACTGCACGAGGTGATGGTGGTTACGGAACAGATAGAGAAGCTCGTTGTCGACCACGCGTCGTCGGAGGAGATCAAACGGGTGGCCGTGGCGCAAGGAATGATCACCTTGCGCGATGACGGCATGGAAAAGGTCAAGCAGGGTCACACCTCGATCGAAGAAGTCCTACGGGTCGTGGTCTAGGTGCTTTCGCCACGTTCCCTCAACCGGCTCAACTGACCGGCGCTATAGCCGATAACCAATGTGCGGAGTGACAGGGAGATGAGATGACACAGAAACAGAAAGAGCTTGGCGCCGTTCTGCTCGAGCAGGGTCTCGTGACCCCCGAGCAATTGAGCGCGGCCGCTGAAGAGGAAACCCGCACGGGCCGATCGGCTTGGAAGGTGCTCCTGGAGAGTGAAGTGGTCGGCGAGAAAGACCTGCTGAAGGCGCGTGCGGTCCAGATCGGCATGCCTTTCGCCGATCTCGACGTCCTCGTCCCCTCCGAGCAGGCGGTCGGGCTCGTACCCGAAGAAGTCGCCCGCAGACAACTCGCCCTGCCGCTTGGTGTGGAGGAGGGCAATCTCGTTATCGCGATGGCCGATCCCCGTAACCATCTCGGCGTCGAAGAGATCTCCCAGGGAGTCGGCATGCCGGTTCTCGCCGCGGTCGCACACCGTCCCGATCTTCTGGCCGCCCTGGACAAGGCCTACGGTCCCGGCAACGGAGCGACGAACGGCGCGCCGGGTGCCCCCGTTCCTTCGATGGAATCGCTGCACGTGGCTCCCGAAGCTGCGGTGGTGGCCCCCACGAATGGGAATCATGACGGCGCGGCCGCCCCCTCGGCTATCGATTCCTTCGGCCCCGACGACCTGCCCATGGTGGAAGCAGCTGCGCCCAGCCAGACCTCCGTCGAGGTCGTCGAAGAGGAGAAAGAGCCGAACCTGGCGGAGTTCCTCATCGCCGTACTCGAAGGGCACGGCTCGGACCTTCACCTGACCGCCGGCCTCCCGCCCACGATCCGCGTGAACGGCGAGCTGGCGCCGCTCAAGGGGTATCGGCAACTCCTTCCCAAGGACCTTCAGGAGATCGTCTACTCGATGTTGACCCAGAAGCAGCGAGAGATCTTCGAGGAGAACCTCGAGCTCGACGTCTCCTACGCCCTTCCGGGCAAGGCGCGCTTCCGCGTGAACGTGTTCCAGCAGCGGGACGCACTCGCGACCGTCATGCGCCTGATCCCCTATGAGATCAAGTCGGTCGATGACCTCGGTCTGCCGGACACGGTGAAGGAGTTCGCGAACTTGCGCCGAGGGCTGGTACTGGTCACGGGTATCACCGGCTCCGGTAAGTCGACGACCCTGGCGGCGCTGATCGACATGATCAACAGCGAGCGGGCGGAGCACATCATGACCGTCGAGGATCCGATCGAGTTCCTCCACAAGCACAAGAAAGCGGTTGTGAACCAGCGCGAGGTGGGCACTGACACCTACGGGTTCGGCGAGGCACTCAAGCGGGTGCTGCGCCAGGATCCCGACGTGATCCTCGTCGGTGAGATGCGCGACCTCGAGACGATCTCGACGGCCTTGACCGCGGCCGAGACCGGTCACCTCGTCTTCGGGACCCTGCACACTCAGGATGCCCCTCAGTCGATCGACCGAATGATCGACGTCTTCCCGCCCCACCAGCAGCAACAGATCCGGGTTCAGATCTCGGGCACCATAGCCGGAGTCGTTTCCCAACAACTTCTTCCGACCAGCGACGGCAAGGGCCGCGCGGTTGCCGCCGAGGTCATGGTGGCCACCCCTGCCATCCGGAACCTCATCCGTGAAGGAAAGACGCACCAGATCTACACATCCATGCAGGCCGGCGCCAAGTTCGGCATGCAGGTGATGGACCAGCACCTCGCCGAGCTCGTCAAGAAGGGCAAGGTCACGTACGAGATGGGGCTGGAGCGTTCGCACCACGTTGAAGAGTTCAACCGTCTAGTAGGGAAGGGTTAGAGATGGCCGACTCGTTCGCATATCGCGTACGAACCAAGGAGGGCCGCGTCCTCGAAGGCAAGATGGAGGCGGACGGTGAGGGAGCAGTAGCAACCCGGCTGAGGGGCCAGGGGATGGTCCCCATCCAGATCACTAAAGAGGCCAAGGTCTCCATGAAGATGGAGCTCCGCATCCTTCCCCAGAAGGTGAAGCTCAAAGACCTGGCCATCTTCTCGCGCCAGTTCGCCACCATGATCAACAGTGGACTCTCGCTCATGAGGACCTTGAACATCCTCGCCGAACAGACCGAGAACCCGAAGCTCGCCGAAGCGATCACCGGACTCCGTGACGACGTGGAGAAAGGCTCCAGCCTGTCGGCGTCCATGTCGAAGCACCCGAAGATCTTCAGCAAGCTGTACATCTCGATGGTCAAGGCCGGCGAGACCGGTGGTCAGCTCGACATCGTGCTGAACAAGGTGGCGGATGGCCTCGAGGCCGACTACAAGCTGCGCCAAAAGGTCAAATCGGCCATGACCTATCCGATAGCCGTGGCAGGCATCGCCGGTGCCCTCGTGGTCGTGATGCTTATCTTCATCGTGCCTACGTTCGCCGGGATGTTCGATGGGCTGGGTGGCACTCTTCCGCTCCCCACGAAGATCCTCATGACGCTCTCGCAGAAGAGCAAGATCATCATCCCGATCTTCACCATCTTGGCGATCGCCGGCTTCATCGCCCACAAGAGGCTGAAGCTGAGCAGCGCGGACTACCGCCTGCGGTTCGACAAGCTCAAGCTCAAGATCCCGATCTTCGGCGACCTGTTCCAGAAGGTCGCCCTGTCCCGCTTCACGCGTACCCTCGCGTTGCTGCTCAGGGCCGGCGTGCCGGTTCTACAGGCTCTCGAGATCGTCGGGGACGCCACCGGTAACGAGGTGCTGCAGCGTTCTGCCATGGACGTGCGGGACAGCGTGCGAAAGGGTGAGTCGATGGCCAGCCCTCTCGAGAAGCACAAGGTGTTCCCTCCGATGGTCGTCCAGATGATCCATGTGGGCGAGGACACGGGAGCTCTCGACGAGATGCTCGACAAGATCTCCGACTTCTACGACCAGGAGGTGGAGTCCACCACCGAGTCGCTGACGTCGTTGATCGAGCCGCTGATGATCGCGGTTCTGGGAGGCATCGTAGGCGCCATGGTGATCGCGCTCTACATGCCGATGTTCAAGATCTTCGACCTGATCAAGTAACCAACGCACACGCATCACCGGAACGGGCGCCATCTAAGGCGCCCGTTCCGCGTTACGCCCTCGATAGTGATGCGGCGCGCGGGCTCGGCGCGAACAAGCCGTAGGGAGACGTCGTGCCGGAGGGGCGACTAAGAAACGGTGTGGAGTCCCCGGAGTGCACGGCGTCTCCCTTGGCGCACGGGCGCGACCCTTCGGTCGGGAAGTTTGGCGAAACTCTCGAAAACGTCACTTGTCGCAGGGGCTAAAGCGATTTCATCCCGTGCCGATAACTGAAGAGCAAGCCGGAATTGTTCTGGCGCAGTGAAAGGCAAACCCGTCGAGAGTCGGGGACGCAAAGCCACGGGACCCTGCGGGGTCAGCCGGGTTACCTGCACAGGGACGGTCCATCTGGGCCGCCACTCGCAGGCGATAAGCGCAACTGTTCGTCTCGGTCTAGGAACGTCCCTGGGGCCGGCTTGCGGGGACTAAGAGAAGGGGAGGTGCTGGAATGTTTCAGCGGTTCCACGCAATGAAGGAGAGTCGTGAGGGTGGTTTCACCCTTATCGAGCTCCTAGTCGTAATCATCATCATCGCGATCCTCGCAGCGATCGCGATTCCCGTCTTCCTCCGTCAGAGGGAGAAGGGTTGGAGAGCTCAGATGCAGTCGGCGCTCAAGAACGCCGCAACTGCCGAAGAGTCGTTCGCCACGCAGAACAACGGTGGCTACACCGCAGTGCAGGGCAACCTCGACACTGAGGGCTACAAGGGCAACGCCGACGTAACCCTCGACCTCACCAACACGGTCGAGGACGCCACCAGCTTCTGTCTCGAGGCGACACACACTCGTCTCGCAGGAGAGGTCTGGAGCTACGACAGCGACAACGGCGAGCCTCTAGAGCAGGCCTGCTAGGCAAGCTTCAACTGTTCCAGTGCAAGGGCGGGGACTTCGGTTCCCGCCCTTTCGCGTTGTTCGCAGGATGCATGCTGCCCATTCGCTGCTCTGCAACGGTCAAGTCCATTGGCTGTTCCGCCGATTACACATTGTACGGATCGGTTCCATCTCACCTAATCGAGGGACATGAGACAAGAACGCGGATTCACTTTGATCGAACTCTTGGTCGTCATGGTTATGGCTTTAATCATGATGGG
>JACCXF010000150.1 GCA_013697295.1 Actinomycetota bacterium
TGTTCCTGGCCGCCGTCCAAGCACAGGTCTACTGGCTCGCGGTGGTCATGGGCGTGAACGCCGTGATCGCGGCGTGGTACTACCTCGCGGTCGTGCGGCGCATGTTCCTCGTGGCGCCCGACATCACGGAGCCGGTCGAGGTTCCCTATCTGCTCAGAGCCGCGATGGGCATCGCAGCCCTTGCCCTTTTCGTCGCGTTCATCTATCCGCGCGTGATCACGGATCTGGCCGAGCGGTCTCTTCTCTAGACCCCGCATACACGGCCCGGCCCCCGAACCACA
Source organism: Actinomycetota bacterium (assembly GCA_013697295.1). Lineage (GTDB taxonomy): Bacteria > Actinomycetota > CADDZG01 > CADDZG01 > WHSQ01 > JACCXF01. The sequence continues at coordinate 282 of JACCXF010000150.1, forward strand.
CGGCGTGCGCGATACGCACCCCCGGGGGAACTCGCTCGTCTGGCCACACGACCGCGTCGCGCACCAACGAATCGGGCGCTACCGTCGCGCCGCGAAGGATCACCGCCCCCGAGCCGAGGGACCCGGGTTCCGCGCGCGCTCCGGGCCCCAGGTAGGCGCGCCCACCGCCGGCCGGCTCGACGATCTGCCCGGAAGGAGCGATCGTCCGGATCCGTCGGTTGAGCAGATCGTCGTTCGCTTGCAGGTAGCGGCCGATGGTGCCGACGTCCAGCGCGTAACCGTCGTGGACGTGGATCGCGATCTCTCCCGCTTCGGCCAGAGGTCGCACCACCGCTTCGCCCAGCCCGAGAGGGCGACGATCCGGCAGCGCTTCGAGGACGGCCTGTTCGAATGCGGCCATCCCAAGGTAGCGGGCCCCCGCGGCGTTCGGGGTGCGTCGCCGGTCGATGAACCCGACCGCGTACCCACCGCCGGTCCGCAGGTCGGCCCCCCGCGACACCATCTGGACGGCGAGCGTGGCTTTCCCGCCGGCCGCGGCATGGCGCTCCAGCAGCGCCTGGGGATCCAGATCGCATAACAGGTCCCCGTTCGCCACTAGGACCGTGCCCCGGAGTCGCGGTCGCAAGGCCGCGAGGGTGCCGGCGGTCCCGAACGGCTCGGCACCCTCGTCGAGGACCTCGATGCCCTTTGTGGCGGCACATCCGAGCTCTCGAACGACGCGCTCTCCGAGGTGACTCACATTGACCACAACCGCATCAGAAGCCACGAGCAATGCCCGCAGCGGGGCCAGTCCCAGGGGGATGTCGAGAACGGGAAGGGCGGGCTTAGGAACGAGGTCGGTCAGCGGCCGCAGCCGCTCGCCTCGGCCGGCCGCCAGAAGGACCCCCGACACCCTCATCTCGGACTACGCACCGGTCTCGAATAACCCCCCGTTCGGGCTATGTTTCCCACCAAAGCCGACAAATTAGGATGAGAGCGTAGGGCAGGCAGCCGTTTCCTGCGCCCGTTCTCGAGCAGGCCGATGGTGGTCGATGGCGAAACTCGGGTAAGAGAACTTTAGGAGCACTGCCGATACATTAAGGAGTCCGGGGCCCGTTCCGGTGCCGGGACCAAGGGGGTGAGATAGGGACTTTGCGTAGGGCAGCACGGACGATACTCGTCGTCGTCGCATTCATTCTGGCGTCCCTCCTCGGGACGTTCTTTCTGCCGCGTCCGGCCGCCCGCCTGATGCTGCAGGATGCCCTCGCTCAGCTTCCGACGATCTCTCCGCCCGAGATTCTCCCGAGCTCAAGTCCCACCCCGAGCCTTCCACCGCCCGATGGCGGCGGCGGCGATGGTGGCGGCGATGATGGCGGCGGCGGCGGCGGTGGCGGCGGTACGCCGAGCCTTCCGCCCCCCGATGATGGTGGCGGTGGCGGCGGAGGCGGCAGCAAAGATCCCGTCAAACTGCCCACCGACAAGAACAAGAAGAACCGGAACGGTGGCGCTACGGGTCGCGCCCAGGCTCCCCTCAAGTTCGAGGGCACCTACCGTCCCTCCGGTTCGTTCGACACGGACCTGCTGGTGAGCATCGCCACGCGCTTGCGCGCTATCGGCTGGAGCCAGGAGAAGGTTGCGAAGAAGGTCTATCAGCCGTTCATCATCGCCGGGCCCGCAGCGTGGACCAACACGTGGGGCGCGCCTCGCTACGGTCCCGGACCGATCGTACGCACCCACGAAGGCCAGGACGTGTTCTGCGAGTACGGCGATCCGGTTCTCGCAACGGAGGCCGGCACCGTCGAGTTCGACAGCGGCGGCCTCGGTGGAGAGATCGCCCGGCTGCGCCTATCGGACGGAAGCTATTGGTACTACGCGCACCTCTCCGACTTCAACGACAAAGAGTTTCCGGCCGGCTCGACCGTCAACGCCGGCGACGTCATCGGGTTCTGTGGTAACTCCGGGAACGCCATCACCACTCCGCCGCACGTGCACTTCGGTCTATATGACTCGTCGGGCAGAGCCCAGAACCCTCATCGGGCGTTGGTCAAATGGCTCGAGCTCGCCGAGGCGCGGGCCAAGGCTCTCCTGCAGGGAGCAACGGGCAAGCGCATCGAGCAGATCGTTCCGCTAACCGCCGCCCGCCGCTTCGGCGACGCATTCACTCCAGATCTCTCCGAGCTCAAGGCGCCGGGCGCGTCTCTGCTGTCCACCGGCTCATCCCCCGCGAGCGGCGCGTTCTCGCTCGCAGAGTCCGCCCTTCAGGCCGCGCTGTCGGACAGTTTGTTTGCCAGTGACGAAGGCGTGCTGGTCGACGTCCCCACCGATGGGGCCGGCCCGACGTCCTCCCTGAGCGGCAGCTCGCTCGACCCGCAGTCGGAGCTCGCGCAGCTGCTCCAGGGCGCAAGCGGAACTCCCGCCGCTGTTGAGTCCGGCGACTGACCGCCAAATAGCCTCAGTTATCCTGTTCGCCCCGCGTGGATCTCGCGCGCGGTAGTTCGGCGGGATGCCCGAGCGGCCAAAGGGAGCGGCCTGTAAAGTCGCCGGCTTATGCCTACGGAGGTTCGAATCCTCCTCCCGCCACTTTCTGATCTTGGCAATCGTCGAGACGATCGCTTCCGTTCGTCCCCTGCGTGCAGCCGGATTGGGGCAGCCTCCCGATTCCGGATGTGCACCTTACGTGTGCACCTTGGGCGTGTGGCACTGTCCTAGAGTGGCGGCGTGAAGGATTACCGGTCCCTTAGCTTCTGGCTCGATACCTGTGGAGACGATCTCACTCCTCGTCCCGCTTTGGGGTCCGACGAGCAGGTAGATGTCGCGATCGTGGGCGGTGGTTACACGGGTTTGTGGACCGCCTACTACCTCGCACGGGCCGATCCCTCACTTCGCATCGCGGTGTTCGAGAAGGAGGTCGCCGGGTTTGGGGCGTCGGGCCGCAACGGGGGATGGTGCTCCTCCCTGTTCGCCGCCAAGAAGAAAAAGATCGCTAAGAAGAGCGGGCGAGAGGCGGCGGTGGCGATGCAGCGCGCGATGTTCGACACCATCGACGAGGTGGGTCGCGTGTTGAAGGAGGAGGACATCGACGCCCACTGGCGGAAGGGTGGATCTCTTACCGCCGCCACCACACCCGCGCAGCTGAAACGCGTGCGGGAAGACGTCGAGCAGGATCTGTCCTGGGGATTCACGGAGGAGGATTTCCGCTGGCTCGACGAGACGGAGGCGCGCAGCAGGATCAACGTCTCGGGGTGCCGCGGCGCCGGGTTCACGCCCCACTGTGCCACCGTCCAACCTGCGCGACTGGCGCGTGGCCTGGCCCATGCCGTCGAACGCAGAGGCGTGAAGCTCTACGAGCAGACCGAAGTCGGATCCGTAGAGGGCCGGACGGTACGCACGAGCGGCGGCCGAGTAAGCGCCGAAGTCGTGGTTATCGCGACCGAGGGATACACGCCGCGTCTCCCGGGCCGCAAGCGGGACCTGATGCCCCTCTACTCGCTGATGGTTGTGACCGAGCCTCTCCCGCGATCGTTCTGGGACGACGTGGGGTGGGCCGAGAACGAGACCTTCGCGGACGGACGACACCTGATCATCTACGCGCAGCGGACGGCGGACGATCGGATCGCCATCGGTGGACGGGGTGCTCCCTACCACTTCGGCTCTCGGATCGAGGAGTCCTACGATCGGGAGCCGCAGGTCTTCGATGAGCTTCGACGAGTGATCGAGAACCTGTGGCCCGCGATCGGGACGGCGCGCACGACGCACGAGTGGGGAGGTCCACTGGCGGCGCCGCGCGACTGGTACAGCTCGGTGGGGTTCGATCGAAGCGCGGGTCTCGCGTGGGCGGGGGGCTACGTCGGCGACGGCGTATCGACCACCAACTTGGCGGGTCGAACGCTCGCCGATCTGATCTGTGACCGGACCACCGACGCAACGCATCTTCCGTGGGTGAACCGCCGGTCCCGCCGGTGGGAGCCCGAACCCTTTCGCTGGATCGGCACGAACCTGGCCCTACGCACGATGGCGAGCGCCGACCACAAGGAGAATCGCACGGGCCGCCCATCCAAGCGCGCCGACCTCGTCGGGAAACTGATCGGTCTCTAACCCACCAGCTCGACGAGAGCAGGCAGAGATTCCGCCAGAGGCGTTCGCACCACCGCGCTAGCGTCGGGATCGAAGGGGGTCGGCTCCGCGTTGAATACGGCCAGGTTCGCACCCGCCGCGAGCGCCAGACGCGGCAGGTGGGCAACCGGATAGACGGTGAGCGATGTCCCAGCGGCGATGAAGAGGTCACATGACCCCGCTGCCCCTAGCGCCCGATCCAGATCCCGTGCGACAAGGCTTTGCCCGAACGAGATGGTTGCGGACTTGAGGATGCCTCCGCACGTACGGCATTCGGGGTCGCCCTCGCCGTCACGCACCCGCTCGAGAGCCGCTTCCATGGGGGCCCGGTCGTCACAGTCCATACACATGACTTCCCGAATGGTCCCGTGGATCTCGATGAGACGTTCCGGCGGCGTGCCGGCGAGCTGATGAAGGCCGTCGATGTTCTGCGTGACGAGAAGGTCCATCCTCCCCTTCGCCTCCAGGGCCGCCAGAGCTCGATGGGCGTCATTGGGCTCGGCGGCCCAGGCGGGATGTTCGAGACGAGCGCGCCACGCTTCCACGCGTAGCTCTTTGTCGGCCATGTAGGCGTTGATATCCGAGAGCCGTTCCGCTTTAGGGTTCTTGGTCCACACCCCCTGGGGGCCGCGGAAGTCGGGGATCCCGGAATCCGTAGAGATGCCCGCTCCCGTCAGGACCATCACACTGCCGGCATCACGGATCCAGCGGGCGACATCGTGGATGGATGTATCGACCTGACTCTGAGGCATCGCGTTCCATTCGGTTCCGTCCGGACGACTAACCTAGGGTATGCCCGCCGATATCCCCCACGGTTCCGCCTCATCTGACGACGCCGAGCGGACCGC
>JACCXF010000156.1 GCA_013697295.1 Actinomycetota bacterium
GCCGACCACATCATCGATCTCGGGCCCCATGGGGGAGCCGGGGGCGGCGAGGTCGTCGCCTCGGGCACGCCCGAAGACGTGGCCCGCGCATCGGATTCGTACACGGGCCAGTACCTGGCTCCGCTCCTGGGCGTGAGCGCATCTCCGAAGCGCAGGGCGAGGGCCGCCGCGGCGAAGCCCCGCCGCCGCGCCACGGCAGTGCGGGAGCGAGCCGTTTAGCTTTCATCTCTGGCGACTCGAGCCGCAGATAGAATCGCAGTCCCGGGCGGTTAGCTCAGCGGGAGAGCGCTTCGTTCACACCGAAGAGGTCACTGGTTCGATCCCAGTACCGCCCACTATCGTTTCCCCAGGTCAGAGGCTATGTAGCCTCACTGGCCAGTAATCCGACAACGTCCGTTGGACACGCGTTGGACACGCGAGCCGCGCGAAACACCGCCTCGAGGCGGTCGTTGAGGTCGTCTTCGCGATTGGGAAAAAGGTGGCCGTAGAGCTGCAGAGTGGTGCGAATGTCCTTGTGGCCGAGCCGACGCATGACCTGGAGCAGATCGGCGCCCTGGTCGACCATGATGGCGGTTGCCGTGTGTCGAAGCTCGTGAAACGTCAAGCCCTCGAACCCGGCGCCCGCCACGGTCGGACCCCACACCCTGCGCCGGAAGTTGTCGTATCTGAGGAAACCGCCCTCGGGCGCGGGGAACACCCATTCGCTCTTCGGCGCGCGCGCCAGGTGGGCGGCCAGAATCTCGACCAGGAAGCCCGGGACGCGAAGTGTCCGCCGGCCGGCCTCGCTCTTGGTTAGGTTCACGTAGTTGTAGGTGCCTCCGGCGCGCTCGATGGTGCCCACGATCCGGACCTGCCGACGCAATGGTTCCAGATGCTCCCGCTTCAATCCAGCGAGCTCCTCCCAGCGGCAGCCCAGATACACCGCGCTGTAGACGAGTGCCTCGTCGCGCTCGAACGTCCCCGCCAGGCGCTCGACCTCATCGGAACTCAGAAAGCGCCGCTCGGTGTGGTCGGCGCGGGGGAGCGCGATCTTCTGACAGGGAGACTGGGGGATGATCTTGCTTAGCACCGCCTCGCTCATGATCCCGCTGAGAATGCGGTAGCACTCTCTGACCGTGCGCGCCGCTAGGCCGCCCTCGTGGAGGTCCGATACCCACGCTTGAACCTGGGGCCGCGTGATGCGCCCAACGGCAACCCTGCCGAAGGCCGGGAGCACGTGGCATCGAATCAAGGACTCGTCGCGCGCCCTCGTGGCGGGCCGAAGGTTGAGCTTCCCGGCCATCACTTGATCGGCGACCTTGCTAAAGGGCGTGGCCGCCTCGCGTGGGTCCGTGAAGGTGCCGCGGATCTTGTCGGCCTCGAGCGTATTGGCGAACGTCTGAGCATCGCGTTTCCGGTCGAACCTCTTCGCCCGGTCCTTGCCGTCCGGCGTGCGGTAGCGAACCTTGTAACGGCCGTTCTCCTGCTTCACGATGCTCGCCATCAGCCGGCCCCCGTGGTGTCGATCCCGATTTCGCGCATCTTCTCTTTCCACTCGTCGGGCATGACGGGGGGCTCGACGCCCGCCCGCCGCATCGCGATGGTTAGATCCCAGAGTTTTTGAAGAGCAGCAGCAAAGTTCTTGCGCTCCACGGCCGTGCGCTCCTCGTCTCCTAAGTACTCGGCGTGGCGCAGGAACGCGGACGTTTGGAGGGCCGAGTCCTGCAGTTCCTCGAGCGTTTGGTGGAGCCGGAGCACTTCGGCGTTCTTGTACCACTCGTCCGTACCGATGGCCTTTCTATCAGTGGTAGCGAGCGGCGACCGGCCGACTAACCATTTAAGCGCCAGGTGGGGATGAATCTCGCTGTTGGGGGTGATGGCAACGTGATCCGGGACGCCCAGGGGAAGCAGTAGTAGAGGTGGCGGCACGTTCAACGCCGCCGCCAAGAGTAACCATTCCTCAACCGTGACCTTTCGCCGGCCTAGTTCGATGCTCTCAGCGGGGATGGCGAAAAAAAGTCCGGGCACCACCACGAGAGGTGGCGCTGATGACACTCCCTCGGGCTTGCATCCTGTCCGGCCCCGGTTGCTCCGACGGCGGCGACGCGGTCCCCGGCAAGTCGCGTTGTAGAGCCCATGGGGGCGGCGCATGGGCGCGCGTGGACCCAGCCAACAAGGGCCGCTATGGCTCGTCCTGGCAGGCGATCCGGGCTCGGGTGCTGCGCGAGAGCCCTCGCTGCCAGATATGCGGGAAGCCGGCGACGGATGTCGATCACATCCGGGCACACGCGGACGGCGGGACAGACGACCGCTCGAACCTGCGCGCGCTGTGCAACCCATGCCATAAGCGCCATACCACGGAGCAGAACCGAGCTCGAAGGAGAAAGCCATGAACGGAGAACAAGTGCAGTGGGGAGGACTGACATCGAACGAGCGGAAGAGGCTGAAGAAGGGCGCGGCATGACGCTCCGTTCGCTCAGAGACTTGCCGAGAGCACCCAGGGGGCGTCGGAACCCCGGTACAGGGAGAAGAAGAAGCCTCGGCCCAGCGGGTGCTGAAATGGACAGTCAATGGGCACCCTCATTCCCTGACTTGACCGTAGCGAGGCGCGCGGGCGGTTGGGGCGCACACACTTCACAGATAGCAGGCGGCCGCTCTCGATCCCGGACGAGAGTTTCCGTGTTCTTCGCTTGACCTTCAAGTGGGCTTGAGGGTTTAGCCTCATCGTCGTGGGCACCTACAAGATCGGACAGCTTGCCGACCGAACCGGGCTGAGCGCACCTACGCTCCGCTACTACGAGGAGATCGGGCTGCTTCAAGCCTCGGCGCGCTCGCCCACGGGCTACCGCCTCTACGACTCCGCCGCCGAGGCACGCCTTCAGTTCATCTCGAGAGCCAAGCGCCTGGCACTCTCGCTCGATGAGATCAGGGATCTCGTCGAGATCTGGAGCGGCGGCGAGTGCGCCGCGACCCGGGCTCAGCTCCGGCACGTCGTCGCCCACAAGATCAGCGAGGTGCGCAAACAGATCGAGGAGCACGCCACTTTCGAGCGCCAGCTCGAAGCGGTGTACGAGAAGCTTCACGACGACGTCCAGCCCGACGGCTGCGGAGATGGCTGCGGCTGTGTGCCGGAGCTACCCCACGTGGAGCGCACGATGCTGGGCCACGAACTGCGGTTGATAGCGACCAGCCAGTGCACCTGCGGCGGCGACTGCGCGACATCCGGATGCGACTGTGGCTGTGGGTGCTGCAACGGGAACATCGCTTCGGGAAAGGGAGGTGACGAGAATGGGTGAGTCGATCACCCGTGAGCTGCCACTCGAGCAGGCGACCTGCACATGTGGATGCGGCGGCCCAGAACAGGCCACCGAGTCCGCAGCTGATCAGCGGGCCTCGGCGTCTGACGTTAGCCTGCTCCTAGCGCGTCCGTCTAGCCAATCTATAGGAAACATGTAGGTCTCTACGGCCCTGAACTGGTACAGGGTCCCTAGGTTCCACCCGAACCCCCAAGCGACAAGCCCAGGGCGCGTGGCCCTGGGCTTGTGCTCTCGCCCTTCCAACTATCCCTCTGGTGCTTCGGCATTCAGGCGGCGGTAATGAAGGATCGCCTCCGATGAGGGTACTTATTCCCCTTGTTTGGGGGATGAGGAAGTCACGAGAGAATGCCGATGATTCCCAGTGCTCTTCCGAATGGAAGCCAGGGGGGCGGTTTGGTTCTGCCCCATTTGCCCCGGGGCAGTTCCAGCGTTCGTCCCTTTACGTGGTTTTGCCGGGGTCCCCTCCCCACAAGACCAGCCGTCCCCCTGACCTTCCTATCGGCTATTCCGATTCACGGATGTCAGAGGGAATCGGGAGCCGTCCCCGATTCCCTCTGAAAGACTTTCCGTATAGCCCTAGAAAACGCTCTTGAGCCGTTCTATAGGGAATCCTTAGCGGAGTCGGCTAGGGCTACGTCCCGAGCCCGCATCACGAGTTCCCCGGCCAGATCCTCGAGAGCGTGGATGCCTGAGCCGAGAGGTTCGACCGCGGCCTCGTTTTCCTTCCATAGGGCATCGGACTCGGGCTTCCAAAGGGTCTCGATGAACAAGGACTCCAGGTCCCCTATGAGGCCGGCTTTCCTTCTTGGGGTCGAGCTTCGGTCCCATGGATTCGATGGCGTCAGCGAACCCCGTCGCGAGAATCCATGCGCGTAGCGCCTGTTCGACCTCGTAACGCTCGTGGCGCAGCCAGGAACCTGTCACTCCCCAGGATCGCCGCGTACTTGACGAATTCGGGGTGGTTCAGGGGATCGGCCTCTTCAGGCCCTCGTAGTAGCGGTCCATGTCGAACCGGGCCTCGGTGGTGGCCAAGGTCATCCCCTTAGCTACCGTCAGCTTGGGGTCAAGCGTCAAGCCAGAAGCTTGCTGCCGTGATTCGGTGCTCATCGCATCCTCCCGCCTCGGGTGCTAGCTTTGGCGGCCGTGGCCGCCGCTGCACAGCCCCCTCGATGGGAGCGGACCTACCTTCACCGGGCGTTTTAGGTCTAGCGATTCGGAGAACATCAGAGGCGTGAAGCGGGGCGACGTATTCGTCGAAACCGACACAGACCACAACAAGGTTCTGCTGAGGGGGTCTGACGGGTCGAGGGTTTTTCTCCGAGAACTCCATCACTTCACCGTCAACGCTAACGGCGACACGACCGCTGTTTTCGAGAAAGTGAGGGTAAGCTGCTAGAGGCTAGCTATCCACGTTACTAGCCCTCGAATGCCCAGGTTCTATCGAAACGGCCAGTAGCGGCGACGTATTCGACCCAGGCGAGATCGCAGATCCCGAGCCTGCTCCCTCGGGTCGAGGCCTCCTCGTCGACCGTCCCTCTAGCTCGGGGGTCAGGGATAGCGAACCGAACACCGTCTGCCCGAACCCGATGCCGTCAGGACGGTCGAGGCTTCCTAGGCCTGCATGGTCTGTGTAGACCAGATATTGCCAAACCCCCTTGCGGCGGGGGTCGCCATTTGTTCTGCTCTCTAGCGGAGCGACCATCTTAGGGAGGCAGAATGGGGAGATCAAAGAAGTCACTGTGTGCGGTCGCGGTGCTCGCTGTCGCCGCCGTAGGTGTAAGCGCCGGGTCGGCGTTCGCCGGTGAGGTCACCGGAAACGGAAAACCGACAGCCATCCGGGAACATACTCAGTCGATCTGCGCCTTCTCGGGACAGAATGATGGCGCGCCGCCGCCCGGGCGAACCGCTCCGCACGTGCAGAACTAGGGACAGATCACCAAGGAAACGAGGGATTTCTTCACCACGATCGGGTTGCATCCTGGTGACGCGTGCAACGGCCACACTGGTTTCCTCGCGGGCGGCCACTAGTTCGCCCGTGGTGATCATCTAGAACGTAGACACAGAGAGGGGACGACGTGTCCGATGGCCC
>JACCXF010000161.1 GCA_013697295.1 Actinomycetota bacterium
CGCCGCCGGCCCCCACGAGCTGGCCCATCCGTCGGATGGGGGCAAGGCTCGGGAGCCGCCCGAGCGCGCTCACGGCATCGGCCGCGTCCGCTATCACCGCGGCCTCGACCCAACGACGTACGGGCCCCCCGTTCTCCATCGCAGCCAGCGTTCCCGCGGCAAGCGCAACCTCGCGGGCGCCCAGCCCGCGTGCGGCCAGCACCAGCGCAGCCGAGTCGCTGCTCTCGCCGGTCCATACCCTCACCGCGAGACGGGGGGCCGCGAAGAGCGACACGCCTATAGCCAGACGAACGAATGACAGCCGGCGGAGAAGTTCACGATCGTCCATGTTCGAGAGCCCTTCTGATCAGGTCGCGGTCGTGTGGCCACGCGAAGTCGAGTCCGTCCAGTTCCGATTCACTTACCCAGCGAACCTCGGCGACGTCGTCCGCAGGGGTCGGATCGCCCTGGGGCGCGCGGGCAACGAAGCCCAGCGCCAGAACCCATTCGTCCTCCGAGCCGTACGTGTGCGGCACGGCCTGAAGGTAGTCGCGGTCGTCCACCTCGATGTCCCAGCCCAATTCCTCGCGCACCTCGCGCCTCAATCCGGCCACGGGATCCTCGCCCGTCCTTAGGAAGCCTCCCGGAACATCGATCCGGCCCTTCTCGGGCTCGATCGCCCGCACGGTCACGAGCGCTCGGCCGTCTCTCAGGATCGCCGCGCCGGCGGTAGGGGACATGTTGCGGTACCACTTGCGCTCGCAGTTCGGGCAATGGGCACCACCCTCATCATCGGCGAGCTCGAGATCGGCCCCACAAGCCGGACAGAACCTGAACGGTTTCAACGCTGTCTGGACGGCTCCGGACGCCGGCCGCGTTCCGCCTCTTCGAATCGGGCCAGTACGAACAGCAGGTCGGAGATGCGATTGAGGTAGCGGAGGACCTCGGGGTCGGTCACCAGACCCGCACGTTCCATGGTCACCGCGCGGCGCTCGGCCCTGCGGATCGTCGAACGGGCCACGTCGAGCCCCGCCGAGCCCATCGTCTCGCCGGGCAGGATGAACTCCTGCGGCAGCGGGTGTTGACCGATCAGCGCGTCGATGTCGGACTCGGCGGTCGCCGTCATCTCGGGCGTTACCCGGGACACCCCATCCTGCAATTTGCCCTGATTGGCCTCTGATGTGGCCAGCTGGGCCCCCGCGACGAACATCTCGCGCTGGAGCCTGATCACGATCTCTTCGACGCGGGGGACCAGGCCCCCGGCACGGGCCAGACCGAGGGCTGAGACCACCTCGTCCAGCGTTCCGTAGACGTCCGTCCTGGCGTCGTCCTTCGGGACCCGGCCGCCGTAGAGCAGGCCGGTCGTGCCTTCGTCGCCCTTCTTGGTGTAGATCTTCATTTCGTTCCGAACCCTATCCCGAGGGTCGCCGTTCTCTATATGCTCACGTGAACCGCCGGCGGGGCGGCAGCAGGACAACAAAGGAGGCAACGTTGCCAACGCAGCGTACGAAGTGGTTTGCCGTGCTTCTCGTGGTGGTCGCCCTGTTCGCGGCCGCATGCGGAGGAGGGGACCCGGCGGATGAGGAAGAAGGGTCCGGAGGCGGCGGCAGCGAGAGCGATATCAAGGTCGGCATCGCTTTCGACATCGGCGGTCTCGGCGACCAATCGTTCAACGATGCGGCCAAACGCGGACTCGATGCGGCCATAGAGGAAGGCATCATTGCGGAAGAGAACACCGACTTCCTCGAGCCGAACGCATCGGGATCGAACCGTGACGACAACGTCGTGAACCTCGCGGACCAAGGCTACGAGCTGGTCCTCGCGATCGGTTTCGCGTTCTCGCCGGGCATTGACAAGATCGCCGGCGACTACCCGGAGCAGTTCTTCGGGGTGGTTGACGGGTTCGCTAAGGACGTCGAGAACGTCACGAACCTCGGGTTCCGTGAGGAGCAGGGCTCCTTCCTCGTCGGGGCCGCCGCAGCGCTCAAGTCCGAGGCCGGCACCATCGGATTCCTCGGCGGTCAGCGCGGCACGGGGCTTATCGAGAAGTTCGAGGCAGGGTACGCGGCGGGCGCCCAGGCGGTGAACCCCGACATCGAGATCCTCGTCGAGTACATCGGCGACTCGACCGCAGCGTTCAACGACCCCACTAAGGGCGAGGCGTTGTCGAACAGCATGTACGACGGGGGGGCCGACGTCGTCTACCACGCGTCGGGAGCCTCGGGCGCGGGACTATTCAAGGCCGCCGCCGAGCAGCAGAAGTGGGCGATCGGCGTGGACTCCGACCAGTCTCTGACGGCGAGCGCGGATCAGCAGCAGTGGATCCTCACCTCGATGCTCAAGCGCGTTGACACCGCCGTGCACGACACGATCCAGGCGGTCGCCGAGGACAACTTCACCTCCGGTTTCCAGACCTTCGGACTGGAAGAGGGCGGCGTGGACTACGCAGTGAACGAGTTCAACGACAATGACGAGCTTCTGTCTTCGGACATCCAGGCCGAGCTCGACAAGTACAAAGAGCAGATCATCAGCGGCGAGATAGAGGTTCCGACCGAGCCGGAGGGCTAGACAACCGACCCGATGGAACCAACGCAGGCCGAGAACGACCGAGCGGGGCGCGATCGCGCCCCGGCCGTCACGCTCGAGGGGATCACGAAACGCTTCCCCGGAGTCGTTGCGAACGATTCCGTCGACCTGGCGCTCGAGACGGGCGAGATCCACGCGCTCGTGGGCGAGAACGGCGCCGGCAAGTCAACGCTCATGCGCGTTCTCTACGGGCTCTATCCCCCCGAAGAGGGGCGGATCCTCATCCGCGGCGAGGCCACCAAGATCGGTTCTCCGCGAGATGCGATCGGGCAAGACATCGGGATGGTGCACCAGCATTTCGTGCTCGTCGACCGCTTCACGGTGACGGAGAACATCATCCTGGGGTCTGAAGGCGGCGCGATCGTCGATTACGACGGCGCAGCCAAGAAGATCGAGGAGCTGGCGACAAGCTACGGGTTCCACGTCAACCCGCGTGCGCGGGTAGAGGATCTTTCCGTCGGCGAGGAACAACGTGTCGAGATACTCAAAGCCCTCTACCGTGGCATCGACCTGCTCATCCTCGACGAGCCCACGGCGGTGCTCACACCCAGTGAATCGAAGGAACTGTTCGAGAACCTCCGCAGGCTGAAGCAGGACGGCAAGACGGTCGTGTTCATCAGCCACAAGCTCGACGAGGTGCTGTCAATAGCCGATCGCATCACGGTTCTCCGGCGCGGCAAGGTGGTGGGCGAGACGAGGCCCGAGGACACCTCGAAGCAGAAGCTCGCGGAGATGATGGTCGGTCGGCCCGTAATGTTCCGCCTCGAGAAGCCTCATGTCGAGACCGGTGCCCCCGTGCTCGAGGTAGAGGGCCTGCGATACGGCAACAAGATCAACGGACTGGATCTCACGGTTAGGGGCGGCGAGATCCTGGGCGTTGCGGGCGTCGAGGGCAACGGCCAGCGCGAGTTGGGCGAGCTCATCATCGGTCTGCTACGACCAGACGCCGGTGAGGTGAAGTTGAACGGCAAGAGCCTGGCGGGTCGAACGGTCGAGCAGATCAGGAACG
>JACCXF010000172.1 GCA_013697295.1 Actinomycetota bacterium
GACCCCTACTTCTAGTACCGGCCGTCGCGCGTCCGCAAGCGGTACGCGCAGCGCGTCTCGGGAGCGCGTGTCCAAACGCACCCCGAGTTCTAGATCCACGCGCTCGCGTCGCCCTCGCTCGTGCTCGCCCCGGAGACTGGTCGGGATGTTCGTCTTCTTCGTTATCGCGTTCGGGCTGATGGGGGCGCGACTGCTCGTACTGCAGATCGTCGAAGCCCCCGAGTACGCTCGACTGGCAAGTGCCCAACGCCTGAAGGTCGTGGAGTTTCCCGCTCGTCGCGGGGCGATCTATGACCGGTCCGGTCGCCCGCTTGCGATCTCGGTAGACCTTCAAACCGTCTTCGCCGACCCCGCTCTCGTCACGAAGGCGGCCGCATCGGCTTCGAAGTTGGCTCCGGTGCTCGACATGAAGGTTGCGGCTCTGGAGGAAAGGCTAAGGGGAACGAGGCCCGGCAGCCGGTTCGAGTACATCGCCCGGCAGGTCGAACCCAAGGTCGCCAACAAGGTAAAGGCTCTGCGTCTTCCCGGCGTGTTCATGGAAGCCGAACCGAAGCGGTTCTATCCGAACGGACGGGTCGCGTCCCAGCTGCTTGGTTTCGTGGACATCGATGGCAAGGGTCTCTCGGGACTGGAGACGCAGTACGAAGACATCCTGAGAGGTCGTCCCGGGGAGATGACGCTCGAACAAGACCCCGCCGGTCGATCCCTTCCCCAGGCCGAGTACACCTACAACCGGCCCGAACCAGGACGTTCGTTGTTCCTCACCATCGACAAAGACATCCAGTACTCGACCGAGCTGGCGCTGGCGGACGCTGCCCAGCGGTACCACGCCGCGGCGGCCTCCGCCATCGTTCTCGATCCGCGTTCCGGCGAGGTCCTTGCGATGGCGAACGTCCCGTCCTTCGACCCCAACAAGTTCTGGGAGTTCGACCAGGAGACCTACAGGAACCGAGCGGTTACGGATGTCTATGAGCCGGGGTCGGCCTACAAGATCGTCACGGCTGCCGGTGCGCTCCAATCAAATGTGATCACTCCCGACACATCGTTCGTAGTGCCGGACGAGATGCCGTACGCGGATCGCGTGTTCCACGACTCCCACTCCCATGCCACCGAGGAGATGACGGCCGCCGAGATCATTCAGGACTCTTCGAACATCGGGACCATCAAGATAGGTCTGGAACTGGGCGCAGAGAAGCTGGACGCATACGTGCGCAAGTTCGGTTTCGGGCGCGCTACCGGACTCGACTTCCCCGGTGAGTCTTCGGGCATCGTGTTGGACCTCGGCGAGTGGTCGGGATCGACGATCGCCACGATCCCCCTGGGCCAGGGCATCGCCGTTACGGCGATGCAGATGGCGAGCTCTTACGCCACACTCGCTAACGGGGGGGTATGGGTCGAGCCGAAGCTGTTGCACGCAAATACGAACGACGCCGGAGAGGTCGTGCGCTCCACACCTCCGACCAAGAGACGCGTCGTCTCGAGACGAACAGCTCGAGAGATGACTGAAATACTCACGGGGGTAGTGACCAAAGGCACGGGCCTCGAGGCCCGCATCCCGGGCTATGCGGTTGCGGGCAAGACCGGGACGGCGCAGAAGCCCCTGCCCGGCGGAGGCTACGGCAACTCGTATACCGCGTCCTTCGCCGGGTTCGTCCCCGCGGACAACCCTGCTCTGGTCATCATCGTCGTGCTGGACAACCCGACCCCTATCTGGGGTGGCGCGACGGCCGCCCCGGCCTTCAAGGCGATCGCCGAACCCGCGCTGCAACAACTTGGGATCCCGCCGAGCGGCAACGCTGAGAGAGCTGCGCGCGAGTTGGAGGCGGCCCAGCAGGGGGCCGAGCCCGCCCACGACTAGCATGGTCTCCATGACGCGATCGCCGGTTCAGAAGACGCTGACGCACGTGACGGAAGCTGCGGGGGACCTCTTCGTGTCTCTCGACGGTCCCTCCGACACCGTCATCACGGGTATGTCCTTCGATTCCCGCTCCGTGCACTCCGGGGACCTCTTCTTCTGCCTCCCCGGAGCGAGCTCGGATGGTCACGATTTCGCCGAGCAGGCCAGTTCGGCCGGGGCCGCTGCGCTCTGCGTCGAGCGACCGACCGGTACGGCGCTCCCGGAGGTAACCGTGAGCGACGTGCGTAGCGCCATGGCACCGGTCTCGGCGGCGCTGCTCGATCACCCTTCGGAAGGTCTCTTGGTGTTGGGCGTTACAGGAACGAACGGGAAGACCACGACCGCGTACATGCTCGAATCCATCCTCGCTGCTGCTGGCCATCGGACCGGATTCATAGGAACGATCGAGACACGCGTCGGAACCAAGGCGAAACCGGGGGTTCGCACGACACCCGAGTCCGTCGACCTGCAGTATCTCTTCGCCGAGATGCGAGAGGCGGGCGTTACCGCGGTGGCGATGGAAGTCACGTCGCATGCGCTTGTGCTCCGCCGCGTGGACGCGATGCGGTTCAGCAGCGCGACGTTCACCAATCTTTCGCAGGACCATCTGGACTTTCACACGGGGATGGAGGATTACTTCGCAGCCAAGCGCTCGCTCTTCACACCCGAGCGCATCGACGCCGCTGCAGTCAATGTCGATGATCGCTACGGACGGAACCTGCTCGGATCCGCGGAGGTCCCCGCCACGTCTTTCGGATTGTCAGACGATGCTCACGTGCGTGCCGAGAACGTGAAGACGGGACAGTGGCTGAACGAGTTCGTCATCGTCGTGGGCGGCCCGGACCTGCCTGCGGCGGAGATCAAGGTTTCGACACCTCTCGTCGGCGCATTCAACATCTCCAACTGTCTCGCGGCAGCGGCAGGTGCGCTGCGGGCGGGGGTGCCACCCGACTCCGTGGAGGCCGGCCTTCGAAACATCAAGGCCGTGCCTGGACGCTTCGAGGCGATAGACGAGGGCCAAGACTTCGCCGTCGTCGTCGACTACTCGCACACACCTGACTCCCTCGACAACGCGTTGCGCGAAGCGCGCCTTCTGGCGCAATCGAACGGGGGGCGTGTTCTCACGGTCTTCGGTTGCGGAGGCGATCGAGACCGCGGAAAGCGTCCGTTGATGGGTGCGGTCGCGGGCCGGCTGGCGGATGTCGTCATCGTTACGTCGGACAATCCGCGCTCTGAAGATCCGGTTGCCATCATCGACCAGATCCTCGAGGGGGTTGTTGCCGAGCGAGCGCAAGGACCGGATGTCGTCACCCCGGACCGTCGTGACGCCATCTTCGAGGCGGTGGCGCGTGCGAGCACCGGTGATGTGGTGCTCATCTCCGGCAAGGGACACGAGACGGGGCAGCAGTTCGCGGACCACACCGTCCCCTTCGACGACCGCGATGTGGCGCGCGAGGGATTGAGAGCCCTGGGGAAGACGAAATGACGAATCTCATGCTCGCTTCGATGGTGGGACTCTGCACCACCCTGTTTGGAACACCGATCGCCATAAAGATCTTCCGTCGCCGTGGATGGGGACAGCTCATCCGCGAAGAGGGGCCGAGAGCCCACTACGAAAAGCGAGGCACGCCGACCATGGGCGGGCTCGTCATCCTCGCGGGAGCGATAGCCGGTTACGTGCTGGGACACATCGGGAGCGAGGGGTTCGCGCCCTTCAAGCCGAGCGGCCTTCTCGCCATCGGCACGACCGCGGCGCTCGGAGGGCTGGGCTTCGTCGACGATTTCATCAAGATCCGGAAAGCCCGCTCGCTCGGCCTCCAGAAGCGCGCGAAGTTCCTGGGTCAACTGATCATCGCCAGCGTGTTCGGGTTCTTGGCTCTCAAGGTCGTGGATATCGGGACGGACATCTCGTTCTTCCGTTCCACCAAGCTCCAATTGGGACTGTTCTTTTTCATCTGGGTGTTCCTCATGATCGCGGCGTCATCCAATGGGGTGAATCTCACCGATGGCTTGGATGGATTGGCGGTCGGCTCGTCGGCTCAGGTCCTCGCCGCGTTCGTCGTCATCGGTTTCTGGCAGTTCCGGCACCCGGTTTTCTACGACCTTCAGGCACACGGATCCGACCCGTTCGACGTGGCGATCGTCGCCGCGGCGTTGTTCGGGGCCTGCGCTGGTTTCCTGTGGTGGAACACGGCGCCGGCGAAGATCTTCATGGGGGACACGGGATCCTTGATGCTGGGGGGCGCGATGGCCGTCATCGCCATCCTGCTGAACGCGCAGCTGCTACTCATCGTCCTTGGCGGCCTCTACGTGGTCGAGACGGTGTCGGTTATCGCTCAGGTGGCCATCTTCAAGCGCACCGGCAAACGACCTTTCTTGATGGCGCCGATCCATCACCACTTCGAACTGGCAGGCTGGCCAGAGTTCACCGTGATCGTGCGGTTCTGGGTTCTGTCCGGGCTCTCTGTTGTCTTCGGCATCGGCTTGTTCTACGCGGACTTCCTCTCGAAGGGCGGGACGCTGTGAGCGAGTTCGTGGGCAAGCGGGTTCTCGTCGTCGGCCTCGGCGCAAGCGGGCTCGCTGCCGCTCGAGCTTTGCTCGCGCTCGACGCGAAAGTTCGCGTGACGGAATCATCTGATGGCGCGGACGTCCGAGCGAGGGCTGACGCGCTCCGAAGCGAGGGAGCAGAGGTCGAGACCGGCGGTCATGAACTCGAGTTGATCGGCGCCGACCTGGCGGTGTTGAGCCCGGGTATCCCTCCAAGCTCCGCGGTCGTAAGAGCGCTCGAGCGAGAGGGCGTAAAGACGATCAGCGAGGTTGAGCTCGCCTACCGGCTCTCGCAGTGCGACTTCCTCGCGGTTACGGGCACGAACGGTAAGACAACGACGACCAGCCTTCTGGCGGCCATGCTCCGAGAGGCCGGGATCCCATCGGTCGCTGCCGGCAACATCGGCCTTCCGGTCGTTGATGCCGTCGGCTCGGTTCCGGACAACGGAGCGATCGCCCTAGAGGTCTCGAGTTTCCAACTGGCTGCCATCGAGCAGTTCGCGCCACGAGTCGCAATCGTCTTGAACATCGCAGAGGACCACACGGACTGGCACGGAACGGCCGCGGCCTATGCGGCTGCGAAAGCTCGCATCGTTGAGAATCAAGGACCGCAGGACGTCTTCCTGCCGAATGCCGACGACCCTTTGGCGATGAGGATCGCAGAGCACACTCGCGCGCGGGTCGTACCATTTTCATCGCGAACGGTTCCGGACGGTGGGTTGGGTGTGGCGAACGGACACGTCGTGTGGCGGGGGACCGACATCCTGCCGGTCGACGACATCCCGCTGGTAGGGGGTCCGGGAGTTGAGGACGCAGTAGCCGCCGCGGGTGCAGCCCTCGAGTACGGGGTCGAACCCAAAGCCGTAGCGCGCGCCATCAGCACCTTTCGTCCGCTGGCGCACCGCTTGCAGATCGTTGCGCAAGGCGGCGGCGTCACTTACATCGACGATTCGAAGGCGACGAATCCTCACGCAACGTTGGCCGCGGTCGACGGCCTTACCGACGTGGTGCTGATCGCCGGAGGGCGCAGCAAGGGAATGGATCTGTCTGAACTCGAACGAACCGTTCCTCCGGTGCGCGCGGCGGTAGCCATGGGTGAGGCCATCGAGGATGTCGTGAGGATCTTCGAACCCCTGGTGCCGGTCGAGCGCGCGCTTGACATGGGGGACGCGGTGCGGCGCGCGCATCGCCTTGCATCTTCTCGAGGATCCGTCTTGCTGTCCCCCGGATGTGCGAGCCTTGACATGTACGAAAGCTATGCGGCGCGCGGCGATGCCTTCGCGAGCGCGGTTCGGGAGCTGATCAAGGAGAAGCAGATAGATGGCCAGCCGTAGCGACGCGGTCCAAGTCGGACGCCCCCGCGCCTCCAGCGCAACGCGCTCGCGCGCCGCAGAGTCCGAGCTTCGCCTCGGGCATCCGGCGGTTCTGATCGGGCTGACCGCTTGCGCGCTCGTGGTCGTGGGACTCGTCATGATCCTTTCCGCCAGCTCGGTCTCATCGTTCGCTACCTATGGGTCCTCCTTCTGGTTCTTCAAGAAGCAGCTTCTGTGGGTGGCGATGGGTGCCGTAGGTCTGCTCGTTGCAAGTCGTTTCGACTATCGGAAGCTGGCCGGAGCCGGATACCTTGCCTACGCGCTTGCGGTCCTACTGCTGATCGTCGTACTGGTGCCCGGGGTTGGCGTGTCCGTGGGAGGTAGCGCGCGCTGGATCGCCATTGGACCCATTCAGTTCCAACCGTCGGAGATGGCGAAGCTCGCTTTGGTCTTGTTCGGAGCCGAGGTGTTCGCGCGCAAGAAGGAGAGTACCTTCGGCGATTTTTCGCATGCCATGTTGCCGATGATCCCGGCGATAGCCGTGTTGGGGCTGCTCATCATGATGCAGCCCGACCTGGGAACTACGTTGATCATCGGCAACATCGGCATGAGCCTGCTGTTCGTTGCCGGAGCTCGGCTGCGTCATCTCGTCCCGGTGGGTTTGGCCGGCGCGACCGTGGCTCTTGCAGCCGCGTTCAGTGCCGACTACCGGCGCGCCCGCATCCTCGCATTCGTCGATCCCTGGGCTGACCCACTGAACACCGGCTATCAGACGATCCAATCGTTGATCGCTCTGGGCTCAGGCGGATGGTTTGGGGTTGGTCTCGGTGCGAGCCGCCAGAAGTGGATGTACATACCGAACGCCCACACCGACTTCATCTACGCCATCCTGGGCGAGGAGATGGGCCTCCTGGGAACCTTGTCGGTTCTGGCGCTGTTCGCATTCCTCACCTACATGGGGGTCCGGACGGCGCGTCGGGCCCCGGACCGGTTCGGGATGCTCCTGGCGGCCGGGATCACCGTCTGGATCTCTCTGCAAGCCCTCATCAACATCGGCGCCGTGACGGCTTCGTTGCCGATCACTGGCGTGCCCCTACCCCTGGTGTCCTTCGGTGGGTCGTCTCTGGTCATCACGCTCATAGCGGTGGGGATGCTTGCGAACATCGCGTTGCAGGGAGAGCGAGCTGCCGCGCGACGCCGGCCGCGCGCGCCAGTCGCATCATCGAGGCGCGGCCGGACGGCATGAGGGTGGTGATCGCCGGTGGGGGAACGGCAGGTCACGTGAATCCGGCCATCGCTCTGGCGCGTGCACTCGAGGCTCACGACGTCACGTTCGTCGGCACCTCGCGCGGTGCGGAGTCTCAGCTTGTACCCGCTGCCGGCTTCGAACTCGAGGTAGTCGAAGTTCGGGGGTTCGACCGATCCAGGCCTTGGGGGATATTCCCGGTGGGGTTGCAAGCGCTGAAGGCTGTGGCAGCGTCGCGGCGCTTGCTACGGGCGATCCGTCCGAACGTGGTCGTGGGTATGGGCGGCTACGTCAGCCTGCCTGTTTGCTTCGCGGCACGCCTTTCCGGTACGCCCATCGTTCTGCATGAGCAGAACATCGTGCTGGGACTTGCCAACCGAGTGTGCAAACCACTGGCGCGTAAGGTCGCTACCTCGTTCGAGGAAACCGCGCGAGCGGTTGGCAAGAAGGGCGTCTTCGTGGGAAACCCAGTCCTTCCAGAGATCGCCGGCTTGGACAGGGAGACCGCTCGTGCGTCGGGACTGAAACGTTTCGGGCTCGACCCCAAGCGCCGGACGCTGTTGGTGTTCGGCGGGAGTCAGGGTGCTCGGCGCATCAATGAGGCGACGAACGAGTTGGCCCGGCTCTGGGCGGATAAGGACGACCGACAGATCCTGCACATCACGGGGCGTGCCCCACGCGCCACGCCACTGTCGGAGTTCGGCAACTATCACGTGGTGGATTACGTAGACCAGATGGGCGAGGCGTATGCGACCGCGGACCTAACGGTGTGCCGGGGTGGCGCGACGACGGTCGCAGAGTTGGGCGCAGTCGGCCTTCCGGCCATCATCGTGCCCTACCCGTATCATCGCGATCGCCAGCAGGAGCGCCACGGACGCGTGATGGAGACGGCCGGCGCGGCTTTCGTCATCGACGACGCAAACACGACTGCGCAAAGCCTCGCCCAACAGATCGATCCGCTATTCGAACGGGTCGAGGTGCTCGATCGTATGAAGCGCTCCGCTCGCGCCTTCGGTCCTCCAAACGCAGCGGCCGCTCTGGCCGATGTCGTGCGGGAGCAAGCATGACCTTCACCGAGGGAAGCGGCGCTCACTTCATCGGCATCGGCGGCGTCGGCATGTCCGCGATAGCGAAGGTGTTGCTGGAGCGAGGGGTGCGGATCTCGGGGTCGGATCTCAAACGCTCTCGACCGGCGACGATGTTGGAGGCGATGGGAGCGAACGTGGCCATCGGACACGATCCCTCGAACCTCGGGGAGCCTCACCCCGACGTCGTCGTGGTGTCATCCGCGGTCCCCTCCTCGAACTCAGAGCTGCGACGTGCCCGGGAGCTGGGTATCGAGGTGATGTCGCGCGGGGAGGCCCTTGCCGCGCTGCTGAAAGGGGCGAACTCGGTCGTGGTCGCGGGCACGCACGGTAAGACCACCACTACTTCGATGATCGTGAGCGCGCTCCGGTCCGCCGGACTCGATCCGACCTATCTCGTCGGCGGCGGCCTGAACGACGCAGGTACGAATGCCAAGCACGGCCGTGATGGATGGACCATTGCAGAATCCGATGAGAGCGACGGCTCCTTTCTCTTCTTGTCACCCACGATCGCCGTGGTGACGAACGTCGAAGCCGACCATCTGGACTACTGGGGGTCGGAAACGGCCGTCTTCGAAGCCTTCGGCCGCTTCCTGGGATCGGTGTCGGAGTCCGGAGCGGTCATCGTTCCGATAGGGGACGAGCGGTTGAAGGCCGAAGCGGAGGCGACTGGCCGCCGGGTGATCACCTTCGGCGACGGCGGTGCTATCGGTGCGGAGGAGCCCAGTTTCGAGACCGGCGGCGCGAGGTTCTCGCTCGTTACGGATCGTGGTCGTGCCGAGGTCCAGCTGCGCGTCCCCGGAGCGCACAATGTAGAGAACGCGCTCGCGGCCGCCGCAGCGTGTCTCGAGCTGGGGGTGGAGGTGGACGCGATCGCTCGCGGCCTTAGCGCCTTCTCCGGGGTCGAACGACGATTCCAGATACGCGGGAGCGTCGGCGGGGTCACGGTTGTCGATGATTACGCGCACCATCCCACCGAGATCAAGGCCACGCTCTCAGCCGCCCGCCCCGGGCCGTGGCGCCGCGTCATCGCTGTCTTCCAGCCGCACCGATATTCACGCACGGCGACCTTCTCCGAAGCGTTCGGCGGATCGTTCGGGGCCGCAGACCGCATCGTTGTGACGGGTGTTTACGGCGCGGGGGAGCAGCCCGTCCCGGGCATCACGGGGAAGCTCGTCGCCGATGCGGTCTGCGATCACCTTCCCGGTCGCCCCGTCGCCTACCTGCCTCATCGCAGCGAACTGCTGGCCTATCTGCAAGCGTCGGTGCGACCCGGTGACGCCGTTCTGACCCTCGGTGCGGGAGACATCACGTCGATCGGCGAGGAGCTGCTCGAGCGCATGGAGGCGTCGTGACTCTGGATCTCCTAGGAGACCGGCTGAGGTCGGAGCTGAGCGGGCGCGTCGAGCGCGATTTCCCGCTGCGCCGACTTACGACCTATCGCCTTGGGGGCCCGGCTGCGATCTATGTGGAGCCCGCCGATGAGGGCGACATCGAGCTCCTGGGCGCCGCGTTGCGTTCGGTCGGAGAGGTTCAGACCTTGCCGTTGGGTCGCGGATCGAATCTGGTCGTCTCGGATGATGGTTTCCCGGGGCTCGTTCTTAGGTTGGGTGCGCAGTGGTCCTGGATCCGTGCAGAGGAGGGTGTGTCGCAGGTGCGAGCCGGCGCGGCGACACCCCTACCTCAGCTTGCGAACTGGACCGCACGGCGCGGGCTGGCGGGGGCCGAGTTCATGATCGCGATTCCGGGTTCCGTCGGCGGAGCCGTTCGCATGAATGCCGGAGCACACGGAGGCGACGTCTCCAAGGTGTTGGCCGGTGCCCGGATCTTCAACCTCGACCGGCTGGAGGTGGAGAACCGAGGCGTCGGCCAGCTCGACTATTCTTACCGCTCCTCCAACCTCTCCGAGCGCGATGTCGTACTCGACGCGTCGTTCGCCTTCGATGCAGAGGACGCGGCGGAGGTGCGAAACCGTATGGAGTCGTTCCGTGCGCATCGAGCGGAGACGCAGCCCGGGGCCACACAGAACGCCGGCAGCGTCTTCAAGAACCCCCCAGGGGAGTCGGCCGGTCGTCTCGTTGAGGCAGCGGGACTAAAGGGCTTCTCCGTAGGCGGCGCCTCGGTATCGCAGCTTCACGCCAATTTCTTCATGGCACGAGACGGAGCCACCGCCCAAGACGTATACGACCTGGTCCACGAGGTGCGGGCCCGGGTGGGACGCGCGGCCGGGATCGAGCTTGAACCCGAGATCCGCTTCATCGGGAGCTTCCGTCAGACGAGCACGAGGTGATAGAGACATGAGCACTGCAGAACGGCTAGAGCCCGGCGGGCGGATGCATACCGACCCGCGCATCAGTCGGCGACGCAAGGCCGTGGCCCGCACCCGCCGCCGCCGCGTTGTCATCCGCGTGCTCGTGGCGGGACTCGTGGTCGGCGCGACCTGGGGAACGTTCTGGTCTCCTCTGCTGCGCGTCAGGGGCGTGAAGCTGGTGGGCGCCGAGCACGTCGGCAGCCGCGAGGTAGCTCAGGCTGCAGGTCTGGATGATGGCGACAACCTCCTGCTCGTTTCCACCGGAGAGATATCTCGGCGTGTCGAATCGCTTCCCTGGGTCGCGCAAGCGGAGGTCGACCGCAAGCTACCCGGCACGGTGAGGGTGCGGATCGAGGAGCGTGAGCCCGCGCTGGTCCTCGCCTTCGGAGCCGCCCGCTGGACGCTCGACGAGAGCGGGCGCGTCCTCGCGGTGGGGGAGGCGGCCGAGGGCCTGCCCGTCCTCGCCGGAGCGTCGGTGAGCGATCTCGAGCCGGGTCGGCAGCTCGAGTCCCCTCAGGTTCTCGACGCGCTCAAGGCCTACGGTTCGATGCCTCCCGCACTGCTGACTGATGTCGAGGCGATCTTCGCGCCGACGATCGAGCGCATCACCTTCTCGTTCGCCAATGGCGTCCTCGTTCGCTACGGCGCGGCCGAACGCCTCAACTCGAAGCATCAGGTGCTGGCCGCCCTCTTCCACCGTCTCGAGACCGAGGGCTCCGACGCGGCCTACATAGACATCCGCGTCCCCACGAGCCCGGCCGTCTCCCCAGCAGCCCCCCACAACGAAGCCACGCTGACCGAGGCTGACTAGGCACGAGCCGGCAACAGTGGCGTGCACAGGAGCAACGCCGCTGAGGCTGCGTGCACCATTCCGGTCGTCCCCGTTCGCTCCGCTCACTCCGCTCCGAAGCAGACGCCGAAGGCGGCTGCTTCTGCGCAAGTCCTCCCTCCAGGAGCCCGCCCCCTCACGGCTACCCATCACGCCCTCCCCCTTTTCTGGCGCGAGTTCGTCAACCGGGCCGTCGCTTGGGAACGGGGCGTGCTTCGACGCAGGCAGCCGGAGGCGGACGCGCGCGCAAGCGGGAACAAGATTGGAGCGATGGCGCTTGACGGCGCGAGTGTCAGTGCTATATTGCTCAACCGTTACTGTAGGTTGACATAACCATAACCCTGAAGTACAGGTAAAGCCAAGCGGAACCCTCTCTGACCAGCACTCTTGCAGCAAGTACCAACGGCAAGGCGGGAAACGGAGTCGGAGTCGAGAGGGCGAGAGGAGGTCGCAATGGCGACGGGACCCCAGAATTACCTCGCGGTGATCAAGGTCGTGGGGATAGGTGGCGGCGGTGTGAACGCCGTCAATCGCATGATCGAAGTGGGCTTGAAGGGCGTCGAGTTCATCGCGGTGAACACCGATGCGCAGGCCCTTCTGATGTCCGATGCGGACGTGAAGCTCGACATCGGTAGGGACCTCACTCGCGGACTCGGCGCAGGCGCCGATCCCGAGGTCGGCCGTCAGGCCGCCGAGGAGCACCGGGACGAGATCGAAGAGGTATTGAAGGGCTCCGACATGGTGTTCATCACCGCCGGCAAGGGCGGAGGAACCGGCACGGGTGGTGCCCCCATCGTGGCCGAGATCGCCAAGTCCCTAGGCGCGTTGACGATCGGCGTGGTCACGCGACCCTTCGCTTTCGAGGGCCGTCAGCGGGCCCTCAAGGCGGAAGCCGGGATCGCCTCGTTGAAAGAGAAGGTCGACACGCTCATCGTTATCCCGAACGACCGGCTGCTGGATGTCGGCGACGCGACGACTTCGGTGCTCGAGGCCTTCCGCATGGCGGACGAAGTCTTGCTCCAGGGCGTTCAAGGCATCACGGATCTCATCACGACCCCCGGGCTGATCAACCTCGACTTCGCCGACGTGAGAGCCGTGATGACGGATGCCGGATCGTCGCTGATGGGCATCGGTCAGGCCCGCGGGGACAATCGGGCCGCCGAGGCAGCCCAGTTCGCGATCTCCTCGCCTCTGCTCGAGGCATCGATCGAAGGGGCGCGCGGGGTGCTGTTGAACATAGCCGGCGGATCCGACCTCGGCCTGTTCGAGGTCAACGAAGCGGCCAACATCATCTCCAAGTCCGCCCATCCCGATGCGAACATCATCTTCGGGGCAGTCGTCGACGACACCCTCGGCGACGAGGTCAGGGTCACGGTCATCGCAGCGGGCTTCGATCGGTGGGGCCAGCGCGAGGCAGAGGAGCTCGTCAAGCCGGAGGAGGACATCTTCTCGGCCCCCGCTATGGCGAACAACAACAACGATCGCGTCCTGAACCTCGAACCCGACAGGGAAGAGGAGAGACTCATCTTCGACGCCGACGAGGATCTGGACATCCCCTCGTTCTTGAGGAACGAGTAGAGCCAGCTACAGGTGCACGACCACAAGGGCGGGGCCGCGAGGCCCCGCCCTTTCTTATGGAGCCGCCCCGGCTCCCGCGTCCGCGACACTGAGGGGATGGCTTCCCCGCCCATCCTGCGTTCGGTCAGGCGCGACGGCGTCGGTTTGCTCGTCGATACCGCCGCCCGAAAGAGAGGTGTCCTCGTCGCGTTCTCCGACCGGAACGGGGGTGTCAGCGAGGCGCCGTTCGACTCGCTGAACCTGGCGATCCGCGGAGGCGACGTGCGGGTATGCGTCCTCGAGAACCGCCGCCGTGTGGCGAAGGCCGCGGGGTTCTCGAGCCACGACCTGGCTCTTGGCCGGCAGGTTCACGGGCGCGATCTCATCGAGGTGCGCGCGGGCGAATCGGGGGTCAGGGGCGAGGCCGACGGGTTGCTCACCCGCGCCGCGGGACCCGTGCTCTCAATCCTCTCGGCCGACTGTGGGACCGTCGTCGTCGAGGGCGAGGACGGGCTGGCGGTTCTTCATGCGGGCTGGCGAGGCCTCGTGGGTGGGGTGATCGAAGCCGGGATCGCTGCACTCGGAGCTCCCGCCCGAGCGTGGATCGGGCCCTGCATCCGGTCTTGTTGCTACGAGGTCGGGAGCGAGGTCATCGAGGCGTTCCGCTCTCGCGACCTTCCGATCGCAGATCCTTCGCATGTTGACATCGCCGAGGCCTCCGTGGCGGTCCTGATGCGAGTGGGGGTGGGCGAGGTCGCGGTCAGCGACGCGTGTACCTGCTGCGACCAGTCGTACTTCTCCTACCGTCGCGACGGTGTGACGGGTCGGCAGGGGGCTTTCGCGGCGCGGGTCGAGGTATGACGCTCGAGCATCGCTTCGCCCGCGTGCTCGAGCGTGTGGCGGCAGCAGCCGAACGATCGGGACGCGTGGCGTCCGACGTCACCGTCGTGGCCGTCTCGAAGACCTTCCCGGCTGACGTCCTGATGGCCGCAATCGAGGTCGGCGCGGTGGACCTCGGGGAGAACCGGGCACAGGAGCTGAAACAGAAGCAAGCGGTTGTCTCCGGCGCCCGCTGGCATTTCATCGGGCATCTGCAGACCAACAAGGTGAGACATGTCGTGGGCGTGGCCCTCGTCCACTCTGTCGATCGCTTCGGGCTCGGGGAGGCGATCGCGCGACGGGCATCGGCGATGGACATCGTGCAGGACGTGCTGATCGAAGTGAACGTCTCGGGCGAAGCGAACAAGCACGGAGTAACGCCTGAACGGATGTCGGCCCTTGCCGAGCAACTGCAGGATCTGGATGGTTTGCGCGTCGCGGGGTTGATGGCCATGCCGCCGTTCCCGAATGACCCAGAAGAGTCCCGGCCCTACTTCCAACAGCTCGTAGCCCTCCGCCATGAGCTGGTCGACCGCGCCCCCGGGGCGAGCGATCTCTCCATGGGCATGACGCGCGATTTCGAGATCGCGGTGGAGGAGGGGGCGACGATCGTGCGCGTCGGCGAAGCGATCTTTGGTCCTCGACGCTGATCGGGCGTTGACACCAGCACGATCCTGGCCATGAGGGCCCGATCGGTCGTGGCGCCACGGATGCCGGCCCGGCGTAAGGTCGGGCGATGGGATGGCGGGAAGTGGTTGTCGTGGGCAGGCGCGTCTACCGCGAGGCCGTCGACGATCGCCTCACGGGACTCGCGGCGGAGGTCGCGTTCTTCGGCGTCCTGAGTCTCTTTCCCGGCCTGTTGATGCTGGCAGCGGCGCTGGGTTCGCTGGACTCCCTCGTCGGTTCCAAGATCGCGACGACGACCGAGAGGGAGATCCTCCGCTTCCTCGATCTGATCCTCACCGACCAGGCAGGGGGCGCAGTCGATGCCGTTGCGCGCCTTTTCGATCGGGACAACAGCGGGGTGCTAACCATCGCTTCGCTTGTCGCGTTGTTGGTTCTCTCGCGCGGCTTCTCGGCCGTCCTTCGGGCGCTCAACCTGGCTTACGACGTCCGCGAGGGCCGCCCGTGGTGGAAGGTTCGGCTCTGGAGTCTCGCGCTGGCGGTCGGCTCCACTTTGATCGCTGCGGTCGTGCTGGCGATGATCGTCGTCGGCCCGCTGTTCGGTCAGGGCCGGGAGGTCGCCTCGCTCTTCGGGCTGGGCCGCGGATTCGGATTCATCTGGCGCTGGCTGCGCTGGCCGCTCGTGTTCGCGCTTCTGATCGCGTGGGCGACCACCCTGTTCTACATCGGGCC
>JACCXF010000174.1 GCA_013697295.1 Actinomycetota bacterium
GGCCCGATGGAACCCTTCAACCACTCTTCGGTTGAAGCATGCACGTGGAAATCGATAGCGCGCGGCATCGAGCCTCCTTGGTCCTAGAGGAAGAAGAAAGAGATGGCCATGACGAGATAGGCCGCGAGCAACTGCACGCCCTCGAGCCAGTTCGAGCGACCGTCCAGCGCGATGAATCCAAGGATGATCGAGGAGAAGGCAACCGCGGCGATCTCGACCGGACTGAAGATGAGATCCAGGGGGTGTCCGATCGCGAGCGATACGAACACGAGGACCGGCGCGACGAACAACGCTATCTGTGTGGACGACCCGATCGCTATCTCGATAGAGACATCCATCTTGTCCTTGGCCGCCAGCAGCACCGCGGAGGAATGCTCGGCCGCGTTCCCGACGATGGGCACGATGATCAAGCCCACGAAAAGCTTCGACAGACCCAGTTCCTCGGTGGTCTCCTCCAGGGCGCCCACCAGGAACTCGCTCATCAATGCGACCAGGACGGTGGCCCCGGCGAGTTGGCCCAAGGCCCTCCCACGAGACCACTTGGGCTCGCCGTGATGTCCCGACGATCGAAACAGCGACTTGTGCGTCTTGAAGGAGAAGAACAGACCCAGGAGGTACACGAGAGCCAGCACGATCGCCACCCCGACCGACACCGCCTCCCTACGGAAGTCTGTTGCGTCCGGTGTGAAAGAGAACAGCGCGGGCATGAGCAGGCCAACGACGGCGATGATCAGCGAGGCCGAATGCAGGTTCGCGGATGCCCGGCTGAATCGTTGCTCGCTGCGCGTCCAACCCCCCACGAGGAACGCGAGGCCGAGGACGACCAGCACGTTCCCGATGATCGATCCGGTTATCGAGGCCTTCACGACCTCGAGCTCGTCTTCGAGGATCAAGAAGAAAGCGATGATCATCTCGGTGACGTTGCCGAAGGTGGCGTTCAGCAGACCACCCATCTGCGGACCCGAGCGAGCGGCGAGGTCCTCGGTCGCGTGGCCGATCTGTCCCGCGAGGGGCAGGATCGCGAGCGCGGACACCATGAAGATGACCACCGCGGGCGCATGTACGAGCTCGACGACGATCGCGGCCGGCACCGCCACGAGCAGCCATTCGAACCGGGGCTTGAACATGGCTGGCAGATTAACGTCGTCGCCCGCTCCTGGCTGGCCCACTAAAGCGGAGCGGTGAGGAGCAGCTCCTTGAGGCGCGCGGCGGCCGAGACGGGGTCGGGGGCCTGGGTGATGGCACGCACGACGACCACCCGGCGCGCTCCGGCTTCCATCACCGTCTCGAGGTTGGAGCGTTCGATGCCGCCGATCGCGAACCAGGGCAGCGCCACCTGCCGTGCCGCGTATCGGACGAGGTCCAAGCCCGCGGCCGGACGGCCCGGCTTGGTCGGCGTCTCGTGCACCGGGCCAACGGCGATGTAGTCGAGGCCGTCGGCCCGGAGGCTCCCATCCACCTCACTGGGAGCGTGGGTCGAGAGCCCCACGATCCCGGCCGGGAAGATCCGTCGCACGGCGTCGACGGGAAGGTCGTTCTGGCCCACGTGCACCCCGTCGGCCCCCAACGTGACCGCGACATCAGGACGATCGTTGACGATGAACGGCACTCCCGCCGCCGTACAAGCCTCTTGCAGGGGCGCGCCGATGCGCAGGAGGTCCCCGGCTTCCATCTCTTTCTCGCGCAGCTGGATCAGATCGACGCCTGCGCTGACGAGCTCATCCACCAGGTCGATGAGCGGGGCCGCTGTGAGCCGGACCGGCGCGACGAGATAGAGACGGGCGTCGGTCGTCACAGAGCGAGCTCGGTGGGGCCGATCTCCTCGTCCGGCTTCGCATCCGGATCCTCCCCCGCCTCCCGCTCGTAGTCCTTCATCCGCTCCGCCACCGCGTGCATGGCGGATGGGGTCCGCAGCAGGGCCAGGATCACGAGGACGTACGGGAACACGTCGAGGAGCACTTCGTACCAGCGCTTGTCCAACAGGCTGGATGCGGCGATCCAGGCAACGACGAGCAGGACCAGCACCACCGCGATCCATCTGGGACTCTTCCGGCTCGCGCCGTGCTCGAATCGCTCTCTCATCGCGCGAACCGACCCGCGTCCTCGAGAGCGTCTGAGCCGCAGCCACGTCGCCCGGGCGGGATAGAGGCGACCGAGACCCTCCACGAATCCGACGGCGAACGTAGCCACAAGAGCGGCAAGGAGCCCACTAGCCATCACTCCAGGGTAAGGCTAGTTATTCCTCTATCAGCGTGCCGGCGGCGGCTTGGGGCAGCGAGATGCGCACGTCCCCCACCGAGATCTCGCCTGGTTCATCCACGAGATCGTCGCCCCACCGGCGAAGCGAGGGCGAGTCGTCGGCAGTCACTTCGAGCTTCATCTCGTGACCGGGAGCGAACGTCCACGCGTTCCCGAAGAGCTGGAAACCGAGGAGCTGAGGCTCGGCGCTGCCGAGACGGTAGACGCCCCGAGTTACGAGCGTTTGGCGGCCCCCCTCGGGGTCCACGTCCCACAGCCGCGCGGCGACGTACATGTTGGGGCCGCTCGGGTCCGCGGTCAGGGTCACTTCGGGCATCCCAAGCATGGTGAATCCCTCGTCGGGAGCCGCCCACGTGAGGTTCAGGTTCGAGGACGAATCCGCGCCATCCAGAGGGACGGAACGACACCCATCCAGGTCGTTCAGCGGATCGATCGCGGCGGCGTTGGGATAGTCGGCGGGGCTCGTGACGACGCCGTCGGTCCCCGACAGATCCACGTACGCATCGGCGGGCTCCTGCAGGTCGGCCCACGTGTCCGCGCGGTAGAGCGAGCCGAGACCCTCGTCGCATCCGGGAGCGCGAGCCTGCACGCCGCCGGGGGCCGGTCCCCGTCCCTTCAGGTAATGGTCGAACCACTGGGCCACGAGCTCGCCGATATGGGCGGTCTCTTCGTCCTTGCTCTGCGCCGTCGCATGGCCCCAGTCGCCCATGTAGAGGGAGATCGGATAATCCTCGTCCTCCGCCCGTAGGCGGTTGTACATGCTCACGGCCTGGTCGGCGGGGAAAACGAAATCGGTGAACCCCTGGACCGCAAAGATCGCGGTCTTGTAACTAGTCGTCTTCGGAAGGAAGTACGCGCTGCGCTCCGAAAGCATCTTAGTGACGGCATCCCGCACGATGTCTGGCTCACCACCGTCGTACGGCTCGCCCTCGTTGATACGATCCTTCCAATCCTCGAGGTACTGCGCCAGGTTGTATCCGGAGCCGGTTAGCAACGAGAGATACAGGTCGTCGAGGAGCGCGTTCTTGACCCCGACCGGTTGCGCCATCCGCTGGTTGAGCCGGGTAGTGGAGACGGTGTCATCGCGGGCGCGGCCGTTGGGAAGAAGTCCGTTGACGAGATCGGTCCACCCACCCATGGGCACGGCGGCGGCAAGCCTCACCCGGCGACCCACTGGAGTACGCCACACGTTCTTACGCGTCAGATTCCACGTCTGACCGCCGCCATATGAGTAACCGGCGACGCCGATATCGCTCGAGGCAGTCGCAGTGTCGGTCGTCAGCGTTCCATCAACCATGCGCCCAATCAGATACTGAGCGTCCTTCAACTCGTACTTGTTGTGCGCGAACTGGGAACGACAGGCGAGGTGGTCGTAGCGCTCGACGGGGTACACGACCTCGTCGCCATCGACGGATTCCTTCGACCGGTCGGCGCATTCGTCGATCCGCCAGTCGCTCGTCTCGAACCCGCGCGCCGTGTAAGTGAGCACTGCGTAACCCCGGCTGGCGAAGGACAGGTTGTTGTTCCCCAGGTTGATGCCCTCACCTTCGACGGTGTCGGACATGAACTCCGTTTTCGAGCCGTCGAGGCTGTGCAACAGGGTGACGAGCGGGAAGGGCCCATCGCCGCTAGCCGGGAGGGTCACGTCGACGTCAAGCCGCGCGGCCCCATCGGGCGTTGCGACGTAGCCGCTACAGAGCCGGAAACGCTCGCCGGTGTCGTGCGCCACGATCGGCTTGCACCGAAGTGGACGCGCAGCGGCCCACGCGCCGGATGCCGGCACGAAGAGAGTGCCTGCCAGGATCGCCAGGCACAACATTGAGGTTGGGATACGTCCCCGCAAATCTGGTCCCTTCAAGAACGGCGCCCCACGAGCCGCTTCCAGGACAAACTATGGCGTTACCGGCCCCATGCCTAGTCCGATGCGGCAAATACGTAGCGTGACCTAGACGACCACACGGGGCAGCGGCCCGGTGTCATCGTGCTCGGTCGCCCCCCACGCTCCGCGGTCGTCGACCTCGTCCCAGATGACGGCGGGATCGTCCCAGCCGGGCACCGGGGTATCGGTGTCCGGTCGCTCGAAGGGTCTCGCATCGTTCC
>JACCXF010000206.1 GCA_013697295.1 Actinomycetota bacterium
GCGCTCTCGCGCCCCGCCCCTCGCTCGCCTGTCATCCGCGGATCACCGCTCCCCGGAGCCTATGGCGATTCCGGAACGATGATCTGGCCGTCGATGATCAGTTGCTTCAGTTCGTCGAGCTCGGAGATGATGTCGTCCGTCATCAGATCCGTGTTGCTCTTCGAGTAGTCGACGCCGCCCTCCGCCATACCGAAGACCTGCCCGCCGACCTCGAGCGTGCCCTCGCCCCCCGCCTGGATCGCGTCGTGCACCGCGGTGTCCACCCGCTTCAGCATCGAGGTCATCACGTGCGGCTGCTGCTCGGCGCTGACCAGGAGGTACTGGTCCGAGTCGACCCCGATCGCCAGCTTGTCGGCGTCCACCGCGGCGTTGAAGAGCCCGGCGCCCGAGGCGCCCGCCGCGTGGTAGATGATGCACGCGCCCTGGTCGTACATCTTCGTCGACAGGGCCTCGCCCTTCAACGCGTCGTTGAACGCCGTGACGTCATCACCGATGTATTCGACGAGCACGTCGATGTTCGGGTCCGTGGCCGCAACGCCGGCCTCGTAGCCCGCCTGGAACTTCTCGATCAGCGGACCGGTCTGGCCGCCGAGGAACCCAAGGGTGTCGCAATCGAGCTTGCCGGCTTGGATGGCTGCCGCCGCCCCGACGAGGAACGACCCCTCGTGCTCCTTGAACGTCAGGTCCGTCACGTTCGTCAGGCCGTCGTTCGTCAGTCCGCACGCGGTCCCGCAGGTGGCGTAGCCGTCGATGATCGCGAACTGGGTGCGTCCGTAGTTGCCCGCGTTCGAGTTGATCCCCGGCGAGAAGGCGAAACCCACCGCGATCACGAGGTTGTGACCGGCATCGGCGAGCGCGATCACGTTGTCATCCCTGTTCGAGCCCGTCGCGTCGGGCTCGAGGGAGTCCGTGTTCTCCTCGCAGACGAGCCCCTCGTCGATCGCCGCCGTGAGTCCCGCGTTCGCGGCGTCGTTGAACGACTTGTCGCCGATGCCACCGATGTCGTACGCGACACCGACGCTGAGATCGGCGTTGCACTCGGGCGTCTCGCCGTTCGTACCCGGATCGTCTCCTCCGTCATCACCACAGGCCGCCGCCACGAGCGCGAGCACGGCCAGCGGCACGAGGAGTGTTCGAAGCCACTTCGGCATGCTTCCCCCCTTGTTGGTTTCTCGGGCCATCAGCCCGACCGCACGGATTCTCCGGGCGGAGGGAGGGTCCGTCAAACGCGCGAGCGCGAACCCCATGGGAGACTACGGGACCGGAGGTCGTGAGGGATGGTGGAGAGCGAGGACCTGCTGCGGGCGCTCCGAGAGCGCCTCGTCGCCTCCCCGTTCCACACCTGGGCAGGGATGGACGTGGTGGAAGCGTCTGTCGGCGAGGTAACGGTCGCGATGGACGTGCTCGAAGGGCACGTCAACCTCCAGGGCCTCGTCCACGGAGGGATGCTCGCGATCCTCGCGGACACCGCGTGCGGCCTCTCGATCCGCGCCGCGATGGAACCCGGGCGGCTCCACGTCACGACCGACCTGGACATCCATTACCTCGCCCCGGCGAAACCGGGACGTCTCCTCGGCCGCGGGAAGGCGATCAAGGTCGGCCGGACGCTCGCGTTCGCCGAGGCCTCGATCGAAGATGGAGAGGGCAGGCTGCTCGCGCGTGCGCAGTCGCGATTCTCGGTGAGCGGCCGCGAGCCCGGGGCCGACTAGTACTCGACGTTGATGTTGGCCATCGCAGCGGGGAGCTGCGAGAGCGCCCCCTGGAGGCCGAGGATCATCCCCATGTTGCCGGCGATCTTCAGCTGCCCCGTCATGAACGCGGTGACCGGTGAGAGCTCGCCCTTCGCCAGCGCCGCGGAGGTGTCGTAACTCTGCGTGATGGTGGCGTCCTCGCCCTCGATGTCACCGGTCCCCAGGTCGATCGTCCCGTCGTCGATCGTGATCCAGTAGTGGGTCTCGCCCTCCGCTCCTGTGATGACCTGCTGGATCGTTGCCTTCTGCCCGGCTGCGGCCTGACGGAAGGCGTCGCTCTGGTTGAGTTCTGCCTTCAGCGCCTGCGCCCACTCATCGGATAGGAACTTCACGGACACGATGTTCGACCTCCGAGATATCGATGTTCCGGGTGACGGTCGCTCGAGTATAGGGGCGCCGCTACTCGAAGAAGTGCGGATCGGTCAGGTGCAAGACATCGTTCAGGAACCGGACGCCACGCGTGTCGCCCTCGACGTCGATGCTGTTCAGGCTCGTGTTCTCGGGGAGGAAGAACATCTCCTGGCGGAGCGCCAGGAGCTCGCCGACGTAGGCGTTGATCACGCCTCCATGGGCGAACACGAGCAGGTTCTCGTCGGGGTGCTTGTGCAAGAGCCTCTCGACGGCGTCGTGTACGCGAGCACGGAACCGATCTCCGCCCTCGGCATCCGGCGCGCGGTGCCAGATCGCCCGCTGATGCCGGATGTGCTGCATCACCTCGGGATCCGACTCGATGATCTCCTCGAACGGCTTGCCCTCCCATCCGCCGATGTGGGCTTCCACGAGCTCGTCGTCGAAGGAGACCGTGGTGCCCGCCTCGCGCGCGAAGGCCTCCGCGGTCTCGCTCGCGCGGCGGAGCGGGGACGAGTACACGATGAACGGGTCGAGGTCCATCACACGGAGCCGCCGGGCGAGGAGCCCCGCCTGCTCTCTTCCCTTGTCGGACAGAGGGGGATCCCACTGCTCTCCGCGCACGCTCGCCCAGCGGTCGCCGGCCCACTCGAAGTCGGACCGACCGTGGCGGATCAGGTACAGGATGCGGCCGGTCACGCGGGCGCGGACACCCTCTTCGGCTTCTTGGGATTCTTCGGCTTGGGTGTCTCCGGCAGTTGCCCACGCTTCGGTGGATGGGCCGCTCGCCATCGATCGGCGTAGTCTTCGACGTCTTCCCGAAGCCAGATGCGTCCGGAGGCGAGGGTGTCGATCGGCTCCGGGAACGAGCCCCTATCGATGTAGGTGATCACCCGCCGCTTGTCCCAACCCATGATCTCCGCGGCCTCAGCGACGCCCACCACGGTCGGGATAACTTCGATCATGAGGTCGACGTCGCCTCCGGTCGCCTTGCGGAGCTCGGCGAGGCAACTCCCGCGGCTCGTTCCCGTCACCTCGATGTAGGCGGGCACGTCCAGCACGTGCGCGAACCATCTGCCTCCCGCCTCCCACATGCGGGCTCGGGCCGGTTCCCCCTGCCCCATCGCCCGGATGCTACCGCTGTATGACACCGTCCGCAGCGAATGCCCTACCAGCCGCAGCAGGGAAGGATGTAGCCACAGGCCGTGCAGCGGTAGTGCGCGTGCTCCGGTTCCATCGGGGCACCGCACGCGTCGCACGGCAGCCTCTTCGACTCGACGATCGGCTGGTAGCGCTCGGTACTCGCGGGTGCCTCCATCCCCGACACCCTAGCCCTGCGCCCCGACATCACTGGGGAGGCGGCGGCCGATAGGCCCCGATCCTCCGGAGCTCCTTCCGCCAACATTCGGTGTGCCAGTGACGGCGCTCTTCGGGGGCATCCAGGGGTATCACGACGAGGTGCCAGATGCCGGCCCGCACGATGTGATCGCAGCCAGGGCACCGGTACTCCTTCTCACCACCGACGTGCCGGACGTCGTAGCCGGGGAGCTCCGCCCACTCCGGCGCTGCGGAGCGCGGCCGGGGCGCCTCCTGCGGCTGGAAGGATCCGGGGTTGCGCCGGTTCTTGCGAGGCATCAGAGGTGTTCCTGTATGAACGCGGCGGCGTGGGGGGCCAAGGACGCCCCGATCTCCCGAGGGTCTCGTTTCCGGCCACGGACCTCGAAGGAATGTCCCCCGCCTTCGAAGGGAACGAGGGTCGCGCGGCCGCCGAGCTTCTTCACGACCTTGCCGAGGAGATCCGAAGAGGCGAATGGGTCGGAGGTCCCCTGGAGGAAGAGCATCGGGACCTCGATGCGGTTCAGGTGTTCGTCCCTGATCCGTTCCGCCTTGCCGGGCGGGTGCAGGGGATAG
Organism: Actinomycetota bacterium; assembly: GCA_013697295.1. GTDB lineage: Bacteria > Actinomycetota > CADDZG01 > CADDZG01 > WHSQ01 > JACCXF01. The sequence goes on from JACCXF010000206.1 coordinate 4,011, forward strand.
CCGAGGAAGACCAGCCCCGCAGGGCCGATCTCGGCGTCGGCCGCGCACATCGAGGCGATCCTGCCGCCGAGCGACTTCCCGCTCGCCCAGACCGGCTCTTTCTTCCGCCTCGCCCAGGCGGCTTCGAACGCTGCGCACCATGTGTCACGGAGGACGGCCTCCGTGTCCGGTGCCCGACGGCCGCTCTCGATGTACGGGAAGTTGAAGCGGAGCGTCGCGAGCCCTTCGTCCACGCACGCTCTCGTGAACCCCACGAGGAACGGGTGGTCCATCCCGGCGCCGGCGCCGTGCGCGACCACGATGGTCGCGAACGGCGACCGCGGGCGGGCGTACTTGGCCGACATCGGTCCCTTCACGGTGTCGATATGAAGCGACTCTTCCGGACCGGCCATCGCCTGCCATGATGCACGCGATGGCCGACACCCTCCACCT
>JACCXF010000224.1 GCA_013697295.1 Actinomycetota bacterium
GCTTCGATCTGAGCGATCACGAACTCCGGCGGGACCTCATGGATGCCGGTGACGCCGACGGTGTTCTGCGCCGTAAGGGCGGTCAATGCGCTCATCCCGTGACAGCCGAGAGCGAAGAACACCTTCAGGTCCGCCTGTATGCCCGCTCCTCCGCCGGAGTCGGAGCCCGCGATCGTCAGCGCTCGAGGAAGGCCCTCGACGGGTTGAGCCTGTACCTGCAACTCGCTCCTCCGATCGGTCATGGCTCGCGCAGATGCTCCCACCCGAGCGTTCGCCACTCGTCGAGGGCCCGATCGCCGAGAGTACGGTCCGCGCCGCCTATAGTGCCGATGGTGGTTATCGGGGTTCCCGTAGGAGCCAGGAGGCGCCGCGCATCCTCGATGCGATCGGACTCGATCGTGAAGAGCAGCTCGTAATCTTCTCCTCCGATCACAGCGAGTTCGAGGGACTCGTTCCTGTCGAGGCCATCGAGGGCCGGGTCGATCGGCAGGGTGGCCGCATCGACCGAGCATCCCAACCTGCTCGCATCGCACAGATGGCTCAGGTCGATCGCGAGACCGTCGGAGACGTCGATCATGGCGGTTACTCCCGCCCGGCGCAGCGCATCACCTTCCTTCAGGCGAGCTCGCGGCCTTCGTTGCCGCGTGACGAGGCGGCCCCGATCGGCGGCGTTCACGGTGGCGAGTGAATCGTCTCTCAGGATCCGAAGTCCGGCGGCGGCCCCTCCGAGCGACCCCGTGACGCAGATCGCCTCCCCCTCGCGCGCTCCCGAACGATGCACACCCGGACCATCGAGCAGTCCCAGCAACGCAACGGAGAGGGTGACCTGGTCGCCCCCGCTCAGATCGCCGCCCGAAAGACCCACCTCCCACTCCGTGGCGGCCGCGACGAGCCCGTCGCAGAGGCCGCTGACGAGACCCATCTCGGTGCCCGGCGGGAGGGAGAGCGAAGTGACCGCCCGGGAGGCACGACCCCCCATCGACGCGATATCGGAGACGTTGGCCGCCATCGCCTTCCAGCCGACGTCTTCTCCAGAGCAGTAGGCCAAGTCGAAATCCAGGCCCTCTACGAGCATGTCGATCGTGAAGAGGAGGTGGGGGCCGGGGCACGGGAAGATCGCCGTGTCGTCACCGCCCCAGGTCTCGCCGGGCGGCGGGGGCGGCATCCGCTCGGCGATGGCTCTGAGGACCTCGACCTCGCCGAGAGAGGACACTGTGGACTCGCCGCTCATCGCGTATCCGAGATAGAAGCACCGGCGCTCACCACTTCACGCAGCCTACCGTCACCTTGCTAGGCTCACTCTTCCGTGTCCGACGGCCCCAAGCCGTGACACCCAGCAAGGAGGAAAGAGTGGCGGAGGTTCAGGCCTACATCTTGATCCAGACCGAGGTCGGTAAGGCCGCCCAGGTCGCCAAGGAAGTCCGCGAGATCGACGGCGTCGACGCCGCAGAGGACGTGACCGGTCCCTACGACGTCATCGTGCGCGCCAGCGCGGGCAACGTCGACGACCTCGGGAAACTCGTCGTTGCGAAGATCCAGGCGGTCGAAGGAATCACGAGGACCCTCACCTGCCCCGTCGTCCACCTCTGAGCGACGCAGCGACGCGTCGGGACCGCGATCTCGGTCTAGGGACGCGCGCTGTACATCCTCCTTCGATAATGGAGCAACCGGGCGCTCCGATGGCGCCCGTTCTCGATCCATCGTCGACGTACTGGTTCACCGACGCGGACGAGTTCGCCGACGCGAGCCGCGACAAGACCGGCGCGGGCTACGTGTATTCACGCTGGGCGAATCCAACTGTGGACGCATTCGAGGCCGCCGTTGCAGATCTCGAAGGCACCGAAGGCGCCGAGGCCTTCGCCAGCGGAATGGCGGCTATCACGAGCATCTGCCTGGCCTCGTGCAAGAGCGGGGACCGCATCGTTGCCGCCCGTCAGTTGTATGGAGGGAGCCATGAGCTGCTGGCATCGATCCTCCCGCGCTACGGGATAACCGCGGAGTTGTTCGACGTTCACGACTTCGACGGGATCGAGGCCGTCCTCGCGGGAGCGAAACTCCTCCTCTGCGAGACGATCGGCAACCCACGCATCGAGGTAGCCGATCTTCCCACCCTCGCGAACCTCGCCCAGAACGCAGGCGTGCCGCTGGTCGTCGACAACACCTTCGCCAGCCCGGCCCTGTGTCGCCCGGTCGAGCTGGGAGCCACGCTGTCGGTGCACTCCGCGACCAAGTTCATCGGGGGGCATCACGATCTCTTGGGCGGGATCGCCTGCGGCGACTTCGAGGCGCTGAGGCCCGTAGCGGAGCTCAACCGCGAGTTCGGGGCGACGCTGTCTCCCTTCAACGCCTGGTTAGCTCTCCGGGGCCTGGTGACGCTTCCACTGCGGGTCGAACGAGCGTGCGCGTCGGCGCTGCTCGTCGCGGAGTACCTGTCGGGGCACGCGCGCATCGACCGCGTCTACTACCCGGGTCTCGACGACGACCCATCGAAGCCTCTCGCCGACAAGCTCCTCGGTGGGCAGGGGGGTGGAACACTCGGATTCGATGTCGCGGGGGGCCGGGAAGCGGCGGCTCGCTTCCAGGAGGCTCTGCGCCTGACGCGCCCCGCGGCGAGCCTTGGCGGGGTCCACTCTCTCATCGTCCACGCGGCGAGCATCACCCACACGCAGCTGAACGCCGATCAGCTCGCATCCATCGGTATCGCAGAAGGCTTTTGTCGGATGTCCGTAGGACTCGAGGAGCCGCACGACATCATCGACGATCTCCGTAACGCTTTGGACGAAACGGCTTAGTCGTTGTTCTCGCTGTCGTTCAGCATCAGGTAGTCCTCGACTCCGTCGAACTCGGCACGCACCTCGCGCGCAAGCAGGTCGGCGACAACCTCCTCCACCGAACATCCCTCATGGCAGATACGAACCACGTTCTCCGTGATCGGCATCCACACGTCGGCGGCCACGCCCAGTTCGTGGATGGGTTTGCAGCTCTTGACCCCCTCGGCCACCATGTTCATGGAACCGATGATCTCGTCGATCTTGAGTCCTTTGCCCAGCGAGATGCCCACGGAATGATTGCGTGATTGTGGGCTCGCGCACGTTGCGATGAGATCGCCGACGCCGGCAAGACCCAACAAGGTGATGGGCTGTGCGCCGAAACCGACCGCGAAGCGTGCCATCTCCGCCAGGCCTCGCGTCATCACCGTGGCCTTGGTGTTATCGCCGAAACCGAGTCCATCCGCCATCCCGGCCGCGATCGCAAGCACGTTCTTGAAGGCACCGCCGATCTCGGAGCCGATGACATCGTTGTTCGTGTAACAGCGGAAGGAAGGCGTGTGAAAGATCTCTTGTAGGTGACCGCAGGTCGAATCGTCCACGCACGCGATCGTGGATGCTGCCGGGTGGCCCTCGACGATCTCACGCGCCAGGTTCGGCCCGGTGAGCACTGCGATCCGCGACGGCGTGATCCCCTCGACCTCCTCGTCCAGGACCTCCGACATCCGCTTCTTGGTCTCGACCTCGAGCCCCTTGGTGAGGCTGACATAGATCGCGTCGGCCCCTGCGACGGGCGAGACCTGGCGAAGGACGCTGCGAAAGCCGTGTGAAGGAACCGCCATCACGATGACCTCGGCGCCATCCAGGGCCTCGTCGAGATCGCTCGTCGCGCTCAACTCCTCGGGGAGCTGCACGTTGGGGAGGTACTCGGGATTCTCGTGAAACAGGTTGATGGTCTCCGCGAGCTCGGATCGCCGAGCCCACAGCTTGGTTTCGTACTCGCCCTTGCCCGTCAAGAGTGACGCCACCGCGGTCCCCCATGACCCGGCCCCGATGAATGCAAGCTTCGTCACGCAGCCCTCACCTGCCGTGGCCGCCTGCGGTCTGCGATGGCCGGGCGCAGCCCCGCCACGAGCAGAGCCAGCTCCTCGCTCAGCCGCCTCGATACATCGGTGATCGCATCGCGAGACTCGTCGCCCACCGGCACCTTCATGGCCTCGCCGACCTGGATCGCGATGTCCTGTCTCGGCGGCCACCAATGCTTTCGGAAGTCTTTGGGCCAGATGTTCTGCGTTCCCCAGAGCGCGCACGGGATCAGGGGCGCCCCCGTCTTGAGCGCGAGACGAGCGGCTCCGCTCTTCGCCGCCATAGGCTTGAGGTCGGGATCGTCCGTGATGGTCCCTTCGGGGAATACGGCCACCAGCTCGCCCTCCTGGAGCGCCCGGTAGGCGTGATCGAGAGCCATAGGAGCCTCGCGGGTGCCTCGCCGGACCTCGATCTGCCCGGCCCCGCGGACGATCCAGGCGATGCGCTTGTCCTGGAACAACTCGGATTTCGCCAGGAAGCGCACCCGTCGGCCCACCTCGTCGACGAGGTAGGCCGCGGCGAACGGATCGAGAAAGGCGATGTGGTTGAAGGCCAGGATCGTTCCGCCCGTCCTCGGGATCCTCTCCACCCCCTCGAGCGTCCAGCGGAACCAGGTCGCCAGCCACGGCTTCAGGATGCCCCTGGCCAGCAGGTAGGTCGGTTCCAATCCCCCTCCTCGAGAGCGTTTAAGAGCCGCCATCATACGGAGACGCGCCGATTTGGATGGCGAACGGTTGTTCGATATACTTGTCATTATGAGACGACTAACGGAACCTGAAGCTCACAGAGCCCGAGCGGCCATCATCGAAGGCGACTTCCCGGAGGGCATGCACGCTCGCTGCGCCAGATGCCGCAGCGTCAAGCCGGCGACCGACGGGGAGTTCGTCTCCGTCACCGTGCCCGGTACGGGACCCATGAAGATGTTCAAGTGCTCGGACTGCCGGGACGTGCGGCGCGACAGCGCGGCCTGACGACTCCTCCTTGCGCTGGGGCGGCCC
>JACCXF010000228.1 GCA_013697295.1 Actinomycetota bacterium
GTCCGCGACCCATAGGCAGGGCCCGAACGGGCCCTCAAACCTGATCCCGGTAACGCGGGGGCAGCGAGAGCGGGCCCCCAGTTTTTAGGGGCGTCAGAGTGCCATAAATGGCACCGAGAGGCGCTCAAAACGCGGCCCCCTCTAGCTCGTCCCGTCGGTCTTCGCCGCTGCCACAAGGCCGCCGAGCACCTTGTGAAGGGACTCGAGCACGTCGCCATCTAAGTCACTGATGAATTCCGGAGGTTCATACATCCTGGCCTCGAGCGAGTGTTTCGCCTTCACGCCTTCGGGAGTTAACGCGATGGTCTTCACACGCCGGTCGTCCTTTAGGCCCTTACGCTCGACCAGACCCCTCTCTTCCAAACGATCGACGAGCCACGTGATGGTCGAGGCATCGCAGGCGAAGTCTTGCGCCAGGGTGCCCATCGCCTGAGGCTCGTCGGGGTCGAGAGCGAGCAATGCCTTCGCGTGTCCGGGTGTCAGGCCGAGTTCTTGGGCGAGGCTGGCGGTGCGCCCGAACTGAGACATCGCGCAGGTAAGCAGGAGTCTCCAGACCTCGGCCGCGGTGACCTGGGAGCGCGTGGGGTGAGCAGGCATGGCGCCATGATACTTGCAATCGCTGGAAAGTAGCAATACCCAATCTTCCGAATACCAAATAATTTGACAACTCCAACTATCTCTGAGACGATGCCCTGCATGACAAACGCGATAGAGGTAGAAGGCCTGGCGAAACGCTTCGGCGACGTCGTCGCATTGGACCGGGTGGACCTGGAAGTCCCGATAGGCACTGTCTTCGGGCTACTCGGACCCAACGGGGCGGGCAAGACGACCACGGTACGAGTGCTGTCGACGATCCTTTATCCGGATCAGGGCCGCGCCGAGGTTCTCGGCCGTGATGTCGTCCGCGACGCACGCGAGGTCCGTTCTCTTATCGGTCTCGCCGGCCAGTTCGCCGCCGTCGATCCAAACCTGACGGGACGCGAGAACCTTCGTTTGGTAGGCAAGCTCGCTCACCTCGCTCCGAAGACCGAGAGGCCCCGCGCCGACGAGTTGCTCGAGCTGTTCGGCCTCGCGGACGCGGGGGACAGAACCGTCCGCACCTACTCGGGAGGGATGCGGCGCCGGCTCGACCTTGCCGCAGCACTCGTGCACAAGCCGCCCGTGTTGTTCCTGGACGAACCGACCACCGGCCTGGACATCCAAGGCCGCTCGGATCTGTGGGACATGATCCGCGAACTTGTGGCGGGGGAGACCACCGTGCTGCTAACGACTCAGTATCTGGAGGAGGCGGATCGGCTCGCCGAGCGCATCGCTGTGGTCGATGGGGGCCGCGTTATCGCGATCGACACCCCGCAAGCTCTGAAAGCCAAGCTGGGGAGCACGGTCACCGAGTTGGGCTTCACGGTCGAACAAAAGGCGATCGACGCACACGCGCGGCTTGCAGGACAGATCATGGGGATTGAGCGCGATGGCTCCCTGGTGCGATTGACGTCGAATGACGGTTCCAGGCTCCTGATGGAGGTGCTGCGGGTCCTCGACGCTGCCAACCTCGAGCCCGACTCCCTGACGGTGAGGGAGCCGAGTCTTGACGATGTCTTCCTCGCTTTGACCGGACATCGCGCGGAGAACGAAGCCAAAAAGGAACTCTTGGAGTTGGATGCTTGATGGCTACGGCTAGCTACGCGGCGACGACGAGCCTGTCGCAAGAGTCGCGCGCATGGGTGATCCGGGACGCGATCGCGATCGCTCAGCGCAACCTGATCGCTTACATCCGCATTCCTCAGCTACTCGTCTTCTCGACGATCCAACCGGTGATCTTCGTATTGATGTTCCGTTATGTCTTCGGCGGAGCTATCTCGGTGCCGGGCGGCAGCTACGTCGACTTCCTTATGCCGGGCATCTTCGTACAGACCATGGTCTTCGGCTCGATGGCAGCGGCGATCGGTCTTGCAACCGACCTTAAGAGCGGCTTGATGGAGAGATTCCAGTCGTTGCCGATGG
>JACCXF010000236.1 GCA_013697295.1 Actinomycetota bacterium
CCCAGCTCGGGCTCCCAGGCTGCGGAGCGAGCCGTTTCCTTCAAGAGCCTGAGCTTCTCCTGCAGCGTCAGGAAGGGGTTGAGCTCGGAGACGAGCGCCGCCAGGGCTGTCACCTGGGGAGTCGCCATCGAGGTGCCGGCAAGGTACGCGTATCGATTGTCTCCAGCGATCGTACGGCGGCAGTCACAGCCATCGGCGGGGGTCGTGCCCTCCCGCGGGGTCGGGTTGGCCGGATAGGTGGAGATCAGGCCTGGTGGGCCGAGTGGACCGTCGTCGAAGAATCCGTATGCGGCCAGGGAGATCTGGGGCCCGAAGCCGGTGGCGGCACGGGTGTCGTCGAACTCTGCGGCGGTCACCACCAGCCCCCGGCCAGCGTCCAGGTCAGGGGCGTTGCCCGGCTGGAGCTCGACGGCGGGAGAACCCTGGTTGGCGGTGTCGTTATTGGACGCGGCGGCCACCAGCACCACTCCGCGCGAGACCGCGAAGTCGACGGCCTCACGCAACGCTGCGTTGGTGGCGCCTCCTCCGAAGCTCATGTTGATCGCGTGGGCCCCGCGCTCGGTTGCACGCCGAATGCCCTCCACGATGTCCTCGTCGCGGATCCCCTCCAGCGTGGTCCCTAGCTTTACGACCGCGAGACGGCACCCCCAGCCGGCACCGGCCACGCCGATCCCGTTGTTGGCGGCCGCGCAGGCCAGACCCGACACGTGGGTGCCGTGGCCGTCCGGGTCGACGAGCGGATCGGTGGTCCCCACGGCATCCGCGGAAGCAATCTTCCCGGCCAGCTCCGGTCCGCCCGCGTCTACCCCGGAGTCCAACACCGCCACGAGGGCTCCTTCGCCAGTAGTCACGTCCCAGGCGGCGGGGAAACCCTCGCGTGCCAGCGCCCACTGGATCGGAGTACCCGGAGGCACACCGGTGGTGAACTCGGTCTCCGGTGTGAACAAGGCCGGATCGTTCGGGACGCGGCGTAAGTCGCGTGCCCATTCCACCGACACGCTCTCGACCGCACGATCGTGTCGTAAACGGGCGATCGCGGCGGGCGTGCCGCGCACCGTCGCGATCCGCAGCTCGGGCACCCCCGGCCCAGCCCGGACCGTCCCGGTGCGAGCCAGGACGGCGGAGACGGCTGCTGACGACTTCGCGATCGGAGCGTTCTCGAACACCACCAAGTGGCGGCCCGTCGGCTCTGCCGCACGAGCGGGACCCGCAAGCAGGACGGCGAGGAGGCAGGCGGCCGCAATACACACAAGGCGCATCCGGCAATTGGATCAGATGCGGCGCGAAACGGTCGCACTGCGGCGGCCCGCTGTGACCCGTGGTACCGCCTTGGTACCGATTGCCGTGGCTCATGCGTCCACGAAGTCCACAGGCTGGGACGTGCGGGACGCGTCGGACACGACGGGACGGATCTACACCTGTCACATGGGTCCGAGTGCTCGCCTGTCTTGACGGCGACCGGTCCGCGCCGGAAGCAGTCGCGGGCGCGGGCGACGTTGACGCTTCTGCTTCTCGTCCATAGGGGTCGTCTCGCGCGCCCCCAGCGGGACGACCAGAAGTAGCCGGTGACTGGATGAAGGGTCGGCCGCCGGGGAGCACGACAAGCGCGGCGTCCGACGTGCCTAATGTCGGTCGGGGTTGACTCTCTCAAGCCGTTGGCTGATCTCAGCCAACCATGTGTCCCCCACGGCTCCCAGCTCCGCTTGTTCGATCAGGCGTGCCAGGTCGTCGCCTATCTGTCTCACCCGGGCGATCAGCGCTTCGCTCTTCAGATCGTCCTCGCTTAGCCCATCGAACATCTGCATGAAGGAGTCGACCCCTCCTCTGACGATCTCATCCGGCCACAGGCCCCCTCCGCCAACCAGCCGTCTGCGCAGGTGGCCCAACTTGTTCTCCAAGTCGTCAACCAGACTCTGCAGGAGAACTTCATCCGACCCGACGAGTCGGAACAGGCGAAGGCGAAGCTCAAGCGGAAAGGTCAGCACCGGCTCATCGACAAGGTCGACGTGCGGCTCGTCGCCAGCGAGGACAAGTTCTGGGCGCACCTCTCGAGCTTCGGCGACAAGTACGTCCACATCTCAGAAGAGCTCGTCTACAAGTACGAGCGGCTGCTCGGCGGCGGCGTGTGGTGTCAGTTGGATCTTGTCTACAACGCCGATGACGATCAGCCCCAGAAGCGGCCGTTCTACATCAAGGCCCTCAAGCCGATCCAGGTTGCGGCGTTCGACATGGACGAGTACGTAGCTGGACGAGAGAGATTCAGTCGCGACGAGTGGCTTGACCTCGTCACACGCTCGATTGGACTCGAACCGGCGCACTACGACGTGAGGGGCAAGCTGATCGCGCTCCTCCGGCTCCTCCCGATGGTTGAGCGGAACTACAACCTCATCGAGTTGGGGCCGTGGGGAACCGGGAAGTCGTTCATCTTCCGCGAGTCTTCGCCGAACGCGATCCTGATCTCGGGCGGCAAGGTCACGGTCGCGCAGCTGTTCGTAAACCTCAGCTCGGACCGCGTCGGATTGCTCGGCATGTGGGACGTCGTGGCCTTCGACGAGGTGGCGGGGCTCGAGATGTCCGATTCGACAGTCATCAACATGCTCAAGGACTTCATGGAGTCCGGCTCGTTCGCGCGCGGCAAGGAAGAGGTTCCGACGGAGGCGTCGATCGTGTTCATCGGGAACACGAGCAAGCCCCACCAGGAACTTGTTCGTAGCGCGCATCTGTTCGCCGATTTGCCCAAGGCGATGATCGATCCGGCGTTTCTCGATCGGCTGCATTACTACCTGCCCGGGTGGGAGGCGCCGAAGCTCGAGAAGCGACTGTTCACGGATCACTTCGGACTCGTATCGGACTACTTCGCCGAGGCGCTGCGCCAGCTGCGCAAGCAGAGCCAGGTGGGCGCCCTCGATCGCGACTTCGCGCTCGGGTCGCATCTGTCCGCGCGAGATGAGAAGGCCGTGCGCAAGACCGTCTCCGGGCTGCTGAAGATCCTCCATCCTCACGGCGAGTGGAGTCACGGGGAGCTGCGCGAGTACCTCGAGTTCGCCATGGAGGGCCGGCGGCGCGTCAAGGAGCAGCTCAAGAAGCTCGCAGGCCACGACTACGCGAAGACGGCGTTCTCTTATGTGGAACGAGACACCGGACACGAGGTCTGGGTCGAAGTGCCCGAACAGCCCGACGAGTTTGACCCCTCCGCTGAGGAGGTGGTGGCGGGGAACGCTTCCGCGACCGCGGAACCCGGTATGCCGGGCGCGGCGCCCGAGGAGATGTCGACGGCAGAGCTCATCGCTCGCGGCGAGAGCGGGCGGGTTGAGTTCAAGCAGACGGCGCGCATCAACGTCGCGACCAAGCAGCGCGATCAAGTCATCGAGCTGATGGTCATCAAGTCGGTCGCCGGGTTCATGAACGCGCACGGGGGGACGCTGCTGATCGGGGTGACCGACCGTGGCGAGGTGTTCGGCATCCAGAAGGACCTGAAGACGCTGGGGAGCAAGCAGAACCGAGACGGCTTCGAGCTCTGGCTCACAGGTCTGCTCGACAACACGCTGGGCCCGACTGGAACGTCGCGAGTTTCGATCTCCTACGAGGACTT
>JACCXF010000014.1 GCA_013697295.1 Actinomycetota bacterium
ACATGTCGGAACAGGACCCAAACCCCGCGTAACGGGCAAGAAGGACATCGAGAATAACAAGAAGGACGTCGAGAACAAGGGGGTCTGAGGGAAGGGGCCCGTCTCTACCCCCGATCCCCCGAGGTGATCGGGGTTGTTATTTTCCCCCTGGGGATAATTGTGATTCAAGGCTGGGCTACCGGGAAGCCGACAAAATGGGCATGAAGGTCACTCGAAGGAAGGTCTTGGCAATCTGCGCGCTCGCGTTGTTGGGCTCGCTGACCTCGGCCGGGCCCGCATCCGCGTACAACTTCAAGCGCTCCCTTTCGACCGGGGACTCGGGACCGGCCGTGCGTGCGCTTCAGGTTCGGATCTCCGGCTGGTATCCGAACGAGGAACACAAAGCGTTCTATCTCGATGGCCAATACGATCGCATGACCAAAGTCGCGGTAGCGAACTATCAGAAGCACCACGGTCTGGCGGCAACAGGCGTTGCGAACGAGTCGGTTTTCCTCGCATTGAATCGATTGCAGGACCCCGACGGCTCCACCGGGCACTTCGATTGGAGCGAATTCGATCAGAATCGCAACTCGGGATGCGGCGCGCAGGCGAACGCGTACGCCGGCACATTCGGAGGCGGGATGGTCGCCGCCCGGAGGGCCAAGAGGAACGTCAGGCGCCTGATGTGGCGGCTCGAAGCGGTGAGGGCCAAAGGCGGCGGCCGGCCAGTGGGTATCAACTCGGGCTTCAGGAGCCTGCCTTACAACGACTGTATCGGTGGTGCCAGCAGATCGCAGCATCTGTACGGAACGGCGGCGGACAACCGTATGGCCGAGATCACGAACCACCGCCAGCGGAACATCGCGATGCGCAGCCAGGTTCACGGCATCGGTTGTTACTCGTCTCAGACGCATAATCACTTCGATCTGCGGATCAACAATGCCGCTCTCTCGTCCTCACGATCCTGGTGGTGGCCGCGCACGGACTCGCAGGGTCGTCACCTTTCCGATGAGGGCTCTCCCTGCTGGGGTGAGACGAGCAACACCTCCGCGCTGCGAACCAGCGGAGCGGTACTCCGAGCTATCGAACTCGCCACGCCCGGAGCAGGCTCACTCGTTCCATCGGCCGCGGAGATCGAAGCCTTCGAATCTGCGGGTGAGCCGGAGGATCTGAACGGCGCGGACTGACCGGAGGTTCGAGACGCGCTTTAGCGCGCGCGTGATCCTGATCGCGGGTCTTGTGGCGATCCTGGGCGCATGCGATCCCGCGGCAGATGGCCAGCGACGAGCCGACGCATCATCCTCCTCGCCGGCCCCGTCGGCTTCTACAAAGCTCACCGAGCCGACTCCCTCAACGAACGTTCCGACCGCCGATCCGGCACAGGAGCCGGACGAGGGGACCCACCTTCTGTTCCTACGGGGCCGGGTCATCCGAAGCTTCGACCTAGATGAAGGCGTGCAGGAGCCCGTGGCCACGTTGCCGGGTGGCGATGCCGTGCCCTCCGTCGATGGAACGATGGCAGCCGTCGTTACCGCGGCCGCCCCCACGGGCAACGATGAGGACTTTCTCGAGTATCCGGAGTTGCAGACGGTCGACTTGGCCAGTGGAGCCCGCGCAACCCTCGGGCCCGGCTTCTCGCCTCTGTGGTCCGCGAGCGGCAGCTTGGCCTACATCGAGCCGGTCGAACGTCGTTCCTGTGATGGTGAGGCTTGCTCCGGACGGGTTCGCGTAGTGGTAGCCGATGCCGAGGGGAACCCGCAACGAATGACAACCCCTGGACGCTGGGGCCTCTTGGGTTGGGCGGGCGATCGTCTGCTGGCGGCCGATCAGAGCGACCTTCGGAGGACAGCGAGCGTCGGTCCGGATGGCAGCGTGGCCACGCTGGCGATCCCCCCAAGTGAGATATGGGGCGCTTCGCCCGACGGAGGTTGGCTCATCCGTGCTGGAAGACGTTCCTCGACGATCCTCGCTCTGGACGAGAGCGGCGCTCCGACCGGGCGTGCGATCGATGTGGACCTGGACGGGGCGGCCCTAGGCCCGGGTACCTGGGCCCCCGACTCCTCCACGGTCGCGGCCGTTGCGATCAAAGGGGCCCCTGGAGGGATCCCGGTATCCACCATGCTCACCCTTTCGACCACGGGCCCGCCCCCTGGAGCGGTTCCGGAGTCCCGCAGGGCGGTGGGCAACGTGATCTGGTCCCCGGACTCCTCCCGGTTCGCCTACGTCCAGGCGACCGGCCCAGGCGGGGGCCGCCTCACAGCCCGCCTCTGTGAACTCGACGGAGCCTGCAGGAGCGTCTTTCATTGGACCCAGGGCGTGACGCTGCTGGCGCTCCTCTAAGGCGGGGGCGGGCCCAGGCTAACCATTGACCTATTTCGGGAAGTGAGAGAAGGTAAGGGAGGCCCCGTGGGGAACCACGATGTGGCGGAGGGACTCACCCCTCGACGAATCCAGGCAGCTGCCGGTGTCGAGGAATAACTACGCCTGAGGGCCGTTTATCGAAGAGAGCGAGTGGCAAAGAAGAAGGTAGTCAATGCCCCGCTCGCGAGACCAGCACCAATCGGAGGAGGTTCCAGATCCAATCCCTCGACCCCGTCGAGAAGCTCGACTGGCAGGAAGACGCCGCTTGCAACGAGTTCGACAACGTCCTGTTCTTCGGTCCAGACCAGGGTGAATCGGAGCTCGAGAAGCAGGCCCGCGAGGCGCGCGCCAAAGCCGTTTGTCAGCGCTGCCCCGTACTAGAGCCCTGTCTGGAGTTCGCCATGGAGACCAATCAGAAGTACGGGATCTGGGGCGGCCTCACGGATAAGGAGCGAGCGTCGCTCAAGCGCCGCCGCGCCCGCGCCCGCCGAGCCTCCTAGCAGCGCTCCCCTACACATTTGGCCGTCTCTTCGAGACGGCGTTTTCCGCGTCGATCACGTGCCCGCTCCGTGGGTGAAACGCTCAGGAAGGGTTCTTCGGCTTCCACGCGGAAGAGATCCTGCCCACGTTCTCCTACGAGGTGGTGATCGTCTTCAGTCGCGCGGCCATCTCCCGGTAGCGACCAACGGGGATCAGATGCACCCCGTCGAATGCCCCCGATGCCCTAACGCGTTCGATCTGTTCGCAGGCGAGATCGACTCCGACTTCGGCGTCGTCCAGTTTGTCGACGATCGTCTCGGGGACTTGTATGTCCGGGATCGACGCGTTGATGCGCCGCGCCATCCGGGCGCTAGCTAGGACGAGGACACCTGCGTACATACGGCCCGCATAGTCCAGCGATTCTCTCCATTGGAGCAACCTCTCGAACGAGTAGGTCACCTGGACGAACACGAAGTCTGCTTGCGTTCGCCAGGCCAAAGGACGTCCTACCTTGGCAACGGTTCCGATCCTGAAGTCCGAGTAGCCCTGGAACAGCGGTCCCTCGCCGAACGAACGAACCTCGTTGATCATCCCGCGCACGGTCAGGTCTTCGGTGCGCCGCCCTTCCTGTGGGGCGTCCCCATAGACGAAGAGGAAATGATCCACCCCATACGAGGCTGCGGTCAGCAGGTCCCGGCGGAATCCGAGAAGATTCCGGTCACGAGCGTTCAGGCAAGCGATCCCTCTGCCTCCGAGGTAGGCGACTTCGTGTGCGACCGCAACGCTGGAGACGGTGGCGCGCCCGAGATGGTTGTCGGGGATGAGGAACGCGTCGGTGACGGGCTTGAGCACCTCTATCTGACGTCTCACGTGCTCGATGTCGGGGCGGCGCGGCGGCTCTACCTCAGTCAGGATCCCGAAGCCGCTCTGCTTCAGAAACGATTGCGGTGGCTCCGGTGGCGGGGGCGCGATGGAACTCGGGCCTGTCATCCCACTCATTATCAGGCCCCGGCGGGTCCGCCGGGGCCTGAGTCGTGATGCCTAGCCGACTAAACGACCGGAGCTGTGTTCGATGCGTTGTCGTTGAGGTTCATGGAGGACTGGGGGATGCCCGAGTCCTGCGAATGCCGAGGGGCTTCCTTGCCCCCGCCGGTCAACGACTTCGCCTTGTTAAGCAGTGGCTGGAGCTGCCCGCTCTTCGCGAGCATGTAGGTCCCTGCGCCGACCCCGGCGATCAATGCGATCGGGCCCAGTCGCGAGGCGATGGAGCGCCGCTTGGGCTGCCGCATCTCCTGGATCTTCTCGATACCTTCCTTGATGGCTAGCGCTGCCAGCGCCTTCTTCAGCAGTGGATTCATACATACTCCTTCGGGTTGGGTCCTTCACTCGTCCTTACCCGCACGAACGCCAGGCAATCGCCGGTTGAACAGTCGTTTAGAAGCCCCGAACGCTCGTCCAACCCCTTGCGTGCGCAGGTAGGGAAGAATGGTTGCGTGATCCTTTTCGAGGCCATCGAAACCGAAACGGGCGGGCGTTTCGACGCGCTCGACATCACGAATGATGTGCTGAAACTGGTCCGATCATCCGGGGTCCGCGACGGAAACGTGCTGGTTTTTTCCCCCCACACGACCTGCAGTGTGGTGATCACGTCATCCGGTAACGGCTCCCTCAAGGCCCTGGAGCGAACGATGGAAACCCTTGCTCCGAAAGATCATTACTACGCACACGACGACCTCGACATCCGCACCGAGAACCTCGTCGAGGAGGAGCCCGCGAACGCGCCGGCCCACATCTTCCACATATTCGCCGGCAAGACCTCTGAATCCATTCCGATCGTCAACGGTGTCCCAGCGCTCGGGGAGGGCCAGCGGGTTCTCTTCCTCGAGCTGGATTCGTCTCGACACCGCAGGTGTTTCATCCAGGTGGTTGGCGAGTGACCGACGCCCCGAGTGGCGTCCCGGCGGGAGCGCAGGGGGGTCCAAGCTGGTTGGTTGACGACATCCTGCGGGTGGAAGACCTCCTGTTGAGAACGGCGGGGGCGTCGGGGCAACCGCTCGTCGCCGAGCCTTCGTTACACCTGCTAAAAGCGGGAGGCAAGCGTCTCCGACCCGCGCTCGTGTTGCTCTCATCCCACGCCGGAGAATCGGGTCGACGTGCGACTGACCTTGCTGCGGCCGCGATCGAACTCGTTCACATCGCGACCCTGTATCACGACGACGTCCTGGACGAAACCGAAACCCGCCGGGGAGTGCCGACGACCCATGCAAAGTGGGGTACCGAGGTGGCGGTCCTAGCGGGCGATTATCTCTTTGCCTGCGGATCAGCGCTGGGAGCGGACGCTTCCGGCGAGGTTCCCGGGATCCTGGCGCGAGCGATCGCCGCGGTGTGCGAGGGACAGATAGTGGAGACGGGTTCTGTGAACGATCCGGAGCGAACGCCCGAGCAGTACCTCAACACGATCCGACTGAAGACAGCGGCGTTGTTTGTGGCCGCCTGCGACCTGGGTGCGGCAACCTCCGACGCCGGTCCGGACCGGCGCGCAGCGTTGATGGTCTATGGCGAGAGCCTGGGCCTCGCGTTCCAGGTGATCGACGACCTGCTCGACCTCACCGGTGATCCGCGGATAACGGGGAAGGAGCCGGGGACGGATCTGCGCGAGGGGGTGTTCACGATCCCGGTGCTGATCGGATGCCAGCGCGATCCCTCGCTCGCCCGGCGACTCGCCTCGGGTGACCGAGAGCTTGGCTCGGTCCTCCCCACGTTGGACGCCAGTGGTTCCCTGGCGGCCGCTCTGGACATCGCATGCGAGCACGGACGCCGAGCGGAGGGGGCCCTGGCGGAGCTCCCGGACGTGGAGTGGACGGCGTCGCTGAGAACGATAATCACCGGGGTCCTGGCGCAGGTTCCGGACGTTTCGCCCGTTTAGGTAGTCGGGCCCAGGGTATACTCCAGCTAGCGAAGTTTAAACTGTAGCTAGCAAATCTAGACAGGAGGAACCCACATGCCGAACATGAACGACACCATGGAGCGTGTCGCTTCCAGGGCCGTCGAGATGAGCGTGTATCTGCCGCTGGGCGCCTACGCTCGCGTGCGGGACGAGATCGTCGACCTCAACCGAGCCTCGGTACGTAAACTGTACGAGGACCTCGTAGACCGTGGTCAGAACCGGATGCAGCCGATCGAGCGCGTCGTCAAGCGTCGCGCTGAAGCGGCCGAGGACGAAGCACGTGACGCCGTTGTCCAGACGCGCAAGACCGCGAAGAAGGCGGCGCGCAAGGGTTCGACCGCAGCCACCCAGGTGGCGCCGAAGATGCCTCGCGTCGGTGCTCCTCGCAAGGCCAGCGAGCTGCCGATAAAGAGCTACGCCTCGCTGAATGCGGACGAGATCGTGTCCCACCTCAAGGGGCTCACGCAGACGGATCTGGCTCGCGTTTACAAGTACGAGAAAGCTCACGAGGAGCGCTCGACGATCCTCGACGCTATCGACTCTCGTCTGGTCGCTCTGCCGATCGCAACTTACGACTCGCTAACCGTCGACGAGGTCATCGGTCGTCTCGACGGTCTTTCGCCCCAGGAGCTCAGGGCGCTTCGTCGCTACGAGTCGGAGACGAAGATGCGCACCACCATCATCGAGAAGATCGAGTCACTTCTCGGGTAGCGTTGTTTCAACCGATCAAGCGGGGCCCGGCCGACTTCGTTCGGCCGGGCCCTAGTCTTTTCACGAACATCTCGACCAGGTGCTCGACGTACGTTTGCTCGTCTGCGGGCAGGATGTGCTTACCGCCGAGGATCTCTTGCTCTACGAAGAACGCCAGCAGCGAATTGAAGAACAGCCGGGCCGCGATGAGCGGATCGACCTGCGAGCGGGTCCGGTCGCTCATCCGCTCCTCAAAGATGCGTCCGAGCTCACCGATGGATTCGCTCACGGCATCGACGAAGAAAACTTCCTTCTCTTCAGGGAAGACCTGAACCTCCTGCAGGAGCAGACGCGTGAACTCCGTGTTCTGACGAAGAACGTCGAAGAAGCCGCGAGCTAGCACAAGCAGAAGTCCCCGGGTGTCGAGTTGTCCGGCGATATCGGGGAGTGTTCGCAATAGCGGCAGGAACGAGTACTCGTCGATGATGGCGCGGAATAGATCCCGCTTGGATGCGAAGTAGTGATAGATCAGGCCTTCCGTTATGTCGGCCGCCCGGGCGATGTCCCTCATCGACGTTCCGTGGAAGCCCCGTTGGGCGAACAGGTGGAGACTCGCCTTCAGGATGTCCTCTCGCCGATCCCGGCGTGCTTGATGGGAGGGATCTCTGGTGCTCATCGTCGCTTCGCAAAGGAGCTATGGCCGCCCCTGGACTTATCGTTGATCTGCCTCAAGACGTCCTCCCGGGCCTCACGCACGGCTTGGTTCATGTCCGCATTCTCGGTGCGTGCGACTAGATGATGTTTCCCGTACTGCAGTTCCAGAGTGACGTTGAAGTCGATGGAATGGGAGTCGTTCTTATTGATCCGTACCTCCGCATGGACCTCATCGAACCGGCTCAGACGTCGATCGATCTTCTGAAGGTCTTTCTCGATGCGATCGACGTCGGCGTCCTCGAGGTGACTGCCCGGCGCGGAAACGCGCAACTCCATCACATCCTCCTTGCTCGAGGCTGTTAGCCCCCATCGTAAGGCTTCACGCGAGCCACTCGATGAGAGGTCGAGGCACGATCGAGGCGGAGAAGTTACGAGCCACATGCTCCCTGCCCGCGCGCCCCATGGCACGGGCGAGGTCATCGTTCTCGAGGATCCGAATGAGCGCCGCAGCCATATCGTCGCGACGGCCGGCGTCGGTCACAAGACCGGTAACTCCGTGGATCACAGCTTCGGGCGTGCCTCCCGAGCGGCCGGTAACACAGGGCGTCCCACAGGCGGCCGCCTCCAGGAGCACCACGCCCAGCCCCTCGACATCAAGCCCGAACCACCGGTCCTCCACGGGAAGAGCGAAGACATCAGCCGCCGCGTAGTAGGCAGGGGCTTCATCGTCGGGAACGCGACCCGCGAAGATCACTTTTCCTAGGGTGCGCTCCGACAGTTTCCGAAGCTGCTTCTCCTCCGGCCCCGTTCCTGCGACGACGACTGTGGCTCCGGGAACTCTCTCGGCGATCGTGGGAAGCGACTCGATGACTCGGTCCACGCCTTTGCGCGGAACCAACCGCCCAAAGCAGAGGATCATCTTGGCTTCGGGGTCGATCCCCAGCCGTCTTCGAACCCAGGATGCATCCGTCTCGGGTGTGAATCGATCGAGGTCGACGCGAGCCCGCAGACGTTCGATCCGCACCTGGTTTCGCTTTGCGATCAAGCCGTGAAGTCGCTCCGCAGTGAAGTCACTCACGGGCAGCAACAGGTCCGCCCCGGCAAGGGAGCGGGCGAGGTATGTCCGCAGCCCCGGGATCGCGGCCGGAACGAGCAGCTCGGCACCGTGCACGATGGCCGCGTATCGCAGGTTCCGTCGGGCAAGCGCCGGTCCCAGCAGCACGAGGGGCCAGGGTGTCCCGAACAGGATTTGGCCCGTGTTCTCACGCTTCGCGATGTCCGCGATCTTCTGGAGCGTGCGAGGGCCCGGGACCGGGAGTCCAGGGAGGGCATGCGTGGGATAGGCAAGGTCTCGCGGCAGCATCTGACCGTCGCGTTCTGGCGGGGCGAGCACCGCGACCCTGGGCGCTAGCGAGGAACAGAGCTCGGCGAGATAGCTCTCGATCCCGCCGCGCCCGGGTAGGAATGACGACGTCACCATCAGGGCTTCGGACATCGCTCGATTATGAAGGGCTCGGGTATAACAGGCGGGTGAGCGATGATCCCGAGGGGCAGCGTCTTCGAGCCCAAGCGCGAGCCGATCGGAAGCTGATCCAGCAGGCCGCCGACTCACTCGCAGAGATAGATCGCAACGATGGCTTGTCCGACGAGCATGCCGATGTGCTCGCCGCCCTCCGGATCCGCCTCGAAGGGAAGGCGCGCGCCTCACTAGAGGATCTGCTGTCCGCCGCAGGAGATATCTCCAGGAAGCGAGATCTCGGCGATGCCCTGGTGCCTCAGGAAGAGGACGACTCGGACTGGCCGGCGGTCGAGGAGAAGAAGCGCGAATGGCCGGGCGCCTAGGTCAGGCCCCTTCGCCCTGGTTTCGCTGTCTAAGGAAGTTCTCGAGCTCCGCCGCCAGGGCGTCCCCGCTCGGCAGCTCCGAGGTGTCGATCTCATCGACCCGCTCTTCCAATGCGGTTACGTACGCCTGAACGTCCTCATCCCCCGCCACGATCTCGGTGACTCGCTCCTCATACGTGGCGGTGGCCCGCTCGAGATCCTCGACCGGCGCCTCAATACCCACGAGCTCGGCAGCCTGGCGGACCAGGGCGAGCGAAGCCTTTGGGTTCGGCGTTACGGCAAGGTAGTGCGGAACAGCAGCCCATAAACTCGCCGAGTCGATCTGCTCGTGCCCGAACGCGTCGTGCAGGACGCCAACGATCCCTGTCGGACCCTCGTAGCGAGACCGCGTCAGGCCGAGTCGCTCGACGAGGGCGGGGTCCGCCGCCGTTCCGGTGATCGGCACATCACGCGAATGGGGTACGTCCGCGAGAAGCGCTCCAAGGGTGACCACGAAGTTGACTCCATGCCGTCTGGCTTCAGACACGATCATCCTCGAGAAGGTCTTCCATCGAAGGTTCGGTTCGGTCCCTATCAGCAAGAGAACGTCGCGATCCTCGGCTCGTGCAGCCCAGAACTCATTCGCCGGCCACGTGATCTCACGGGTGATGCCATCCATCAGGTGGACGTTTGGGCGCACGGCCTGAAAGTCGTAGAACTCCTCGGGATCGAGCGACGCGATCCTCCTTCCGCCCCAGACTCGACTGAGGTGCGTGGCCGCAAAAGTGGCTGCATCCCCTGCGTCGTTCCATCCGCGGAACGCCGCGATGAGAACGGGTTCGTGTAACTGGACCTCGTCATGTCGTTCGATCGATTCAGGAAACACGGGCATGGCTTCAGGCTACCCGCGGGGAAGTTCTAGTCGCTCACGAGGCAAGAGCGTCGCGTTGATCCAGATGTTGCTGCAGCTTCCGCTTGATCCGCTGTAGGGCGTTGTCTATCGACTTCACATGGTTGCCGAGGGTTGCCGCGATCTCTTCATAGGACTTGCCCGCCATGTACAGCGTGAGCACGTCCCCCTCGAGCTGGGTCAGGTTCTCTCTCATCGTCTCCCTCAACGCTTCGATCTCCTCGGCGGAGATGACCAGCTCGGCCGGATCGGTGATCTCCTTCGCAGGCACGGTTTCGCCTACGGAGCGTTCACCCTCATCTCCATAGATCGGGGCATCCAGGGAGACGGAGCTGTTGAGGGGCTGATGCTTGTTCCGGTTCGCCGTCTTGATCGCGGTAAGGATCTGCCGGGAGATGCAGAGTTCCGCAAAGGCTCTGAACGGCGTTTCCTGCTCGAGGTCGAAGTCCCGGATCGACTTGTAAAGGCCGATCATCCCCTCCT
>JACCXF010000180.1 GCA_013697295.1 Actinomycetota bacterium
CGTAGCCACCCGCTCGGAACCGGGACACGAGGGCTGCGACCCAGCTCTTGGAGACCCCGTGCGCCCGAGCGACCTCCCGGCAACTGCGCCTCTCCATGACCACCGCATCGACCAAGAAGCGGGCCAGATCCAACGGACACCTCCAGGCTCGGGGTGTCCACTATGGCCCGCGACATGCTCGCTCAGCCGTGTCCACTATCCGGTGGAATCACACGCCACCCCGGGCACGCGTTAGCGGCGGCGCCAGGCGTAGTAGAGGCGGCGGCCGAGGCTGTAGAGGGCTCGTAGTCGGAGGAGCCTGAAAAGGAGTGTCATTCACCAGTCATACCCGATATGTCGTCGCTAAGCCCGGTCGCGGCAGCTTCCCTCGCAGTCGCTCCGGTCCGGCTGAGTCAGAAGCGGGGGCGAAGTATCGCCACCAGAACGTAGGCAACCGCGGCGTACTGCAGCAAGATGCCGAGGCCGACGAGCTTCATGCGAGTGATCGCGCTCTGGTTCTCCCACGGCTCGGGGCCCCCGGCCCTGAGCCATCGTTCGACCCGCGTCCCGACGCGTCCTCGTTGTTTGTCCTTGAGGATCTTGGCGCGCCATTTCAGGGCGGCGCCCGGGGCGACGATCAGCCACAGGCCAAGAAGGGCCCCGAGGTAAAGTGGGGCGCAGACGATCGCATAGAAGAAGGTTTTGTCGTCCATCTCTCATAGCTTCCAATAATTCGGTTACGAACGCAGCCGGGACCTCCGGGCCTAGGATGACCCGCATGACCTCCACTTATCCGTCCCATCGTGAAGCGGATGTAGCATTACGTGACGGATCTACGATCCGCGTCCGCCCGGTGCGGCCGGAGGATCGTGATGCCGTTCTGGCTTTCCTGGGCGGGTTGTCCGTCGAGTCATTGTGGCTGAGATTCTTCTCCGGTGCGGCGAACGTCGAACGAGCTGCCGCCTGGATCGTCGAAGTCGACTATCGGGATCGATATGGACTCGTCGCCACGACGGGAGACCGGATCGTCGGTCACGGTGCTTACCAGCGTACCGATGATGCCCGCGCAGAGATAGCTTTCGCTGTGGCGGATGAGATGCAGGGGAAGGGACTCGGAACGATCCTCCTCGGTCACCTTGCGGAGGTTGCCGAGAGCAACGGAATCAGAACATTCGAGGCTGAGGTCCTCCCCGAGAATCACAAGATGGTCGAGGTTTTCCGCGAGAGTGGCTTTCCTGTACGCCTTTCCTCCAAGCCCGGCACGATCTGTGTGGAGTTCCCTGCCTCACTCTCATCTGAGGCGCTCGAGCGTTTCGAAGGACGTGAACGGACGGCCGCCGGTGCGGCCCTCAAGGCGTTCCTCTTTCCGACCTCGGTAGCCGTCATCGGTGCGTCTCGTTCGCGCGGAACGATCGGCGGCGAGGTCTTCCACAATCTGCTGGTGGCCGGTTTCAACGGACCGGTCTACCCCGTCAACCCCAAGGCCGAGGTAGTGCAGTCGGTCGCCGCGTACCATTCCATCAACGACGTTCCGGGACCGGTGGACATGGCGGTGATCGCGGTCCCGGCCGGGGCCGTTGTGGATGTGGCCGAGGATTGTGCCCGTAAGGGGGTCCGTTCCCTTGTGGTTATCTCGGCCGGCTTCTCGGAGACTGGGACCGACGGTCTTCGGCGACAACGGCGCCTGCTTTCGGTGTGCCGCAGCAGCGGGATGAGACTCATCGGCCCGAACTGCATGGGCATCATCAACACGTCTCCGGCGGTCATGTTGAACGCCACGTTCGCTCCTCTGTTCCCTCCGAACGGCCGCGTCGGGTTCCTGTCGCAGAGCGGCGCTCTGGGTCTGGCGGTGATCGACTACGCAAGTCAACTCGGTCTTGGGTTGTCCTCGTTCGTGTCCGTAGGAAACAAGGCGGATATCTCGGGCAACGACCTGATCCAGTACTGGGCCGACGACGACGAGACCGATCTGATCTTGTTGTACCTCGAATCCTTCGGCAACCCTCGCAAGTTCGCCCGCATCGCCAGGCAGGTTGCCAAGACAAAGCCGATCATCGCGGTGAAGAGTGGTCGGTCGGCGGCGGGAGCGCGGGCGACTGGCTCACACACCGGGGCGTTGATCGCGGCTTCGGACGTGACCGTTGATGCCCTGTTCAAACAGACCGGTGTGATCCGGACTGACGTTCTGTCGGAGTTGTTCGATGTCGCCTCGCTGCTGGCGAACCAGCCTCCGCCAAAGGGTCGGCGGGTCGGCATCATCACGAACGCGGGGGGGCCGGGCATCCTCTGTGCCGACGCGTGCGAGGCGAATGGGCTCGAGGTCGCTGAGCTGTCCGAAGAGGTAAGAACGCAACTGGCTTCCTTCTTGCCGGCCGAGGCGTCAACGGCGAATCCCGTCGACATGATCGCCAGCGCCTCGGCCGACGACTATCGAAGCGCGATCCTTGCACTCGCTGCGAGCGATGGGATCGATGCCATCGTCGTCATCTTCATCCCACCTCTTGTCACGGAAGCAGAGGACGTGGCGCGCGCCATCCGCGAAGCGGTCAGCAACCTTCCGAAGGAAGTGCCCCTTCTCACTGTGTTCATGGCGGCCCACGGGGTGCCGGATGCGCTGCGCGGCGTGGTTCGCATCCCCTCGTACTCATTTCCCGAGGATGCCGCTCGGGCGCTGGCCCGCGTCGTCGACTATGGGATCTGGCGCGACGCGCCGAAGGGCACCGTCCCGAACTTCGAAGTGCGCGCAGATGAGGCGGCTGGACTGATCGCCCAAGCCTTCGCGGAGGACCAAAGCTGGCTGGCGCCGGAGCAGGTGGCGCGCCTCTTCGATTGCTACGGGCTCCCCTTTGCCAGATGGAGGCTCGCCGGCACGCCGGAGGAGGCCGGAGAGTTCGCCGAATCCATGGGGCCGATCGCCCTAAAGGCTGTTTCCCCAAACCTCGTTCACAAGACCGAAGTCGGAGCCGTCCGGCTTCAGCTCTCGGGCCGCGAAGCGGTCACCACGGCTGCGCGCGAGATGGAGGAGCGGGTCGGGCGCATGGGTCACGATGTCGACGGTTTCGTCATTCAGGAGATGGTCCCAGGCGGCGTCGAGATGCTGGTGGGCGTGGTTCACGATCCGAGCTTCGGGCCCGTCGTGGCATGCGGATCCGGTGGGGTAGCGGTCGAGCTCCTCAAGGATGTCGAGGTCCGGATCACCCCCCTCACGGACGAGGATGCCAAAGAGATGGTCAGGTCGTTGGCCACCTACCCCTTGCTGGAGGGTTACAGGGGGTCGGCGGCGGCCGATGTCGGAGCGCTCGAGAACCTGCTGCTACGGGTGAGCACGATGGTGGAGAATCACCCGGAGATCGCTGAGATGGATTGCAACCCGGTGAAAGTGCTTCCGGAGGGGTCAATCGTCGTCGACGCCCGCGTGCGTCTCGAGGTCGTAGAGCCCGGGCCCCCGCTCGCGGCTCGGACTCGTCTCTAGGGAAGCCGGGGGTCCACTCGTAGGCTCCGGTCTCACGACGGATCGCGACGGCACTCCAGGACGTCATGCAGCATGGCGCCCGGGAATGCCGCCGAGAGGAGGTTCTCATCCCCTCTGTCGCGATAACCCCGAGGCAGAGTCGCGTCGGTCCAGTTGTCCTTCAAGGTCAGACCGTTCAGGAACTGCGCGACGTCGTGATCGGACACCGACATCTCCCGCATCAAGCCTCGATCGAGGAACAATCCTGTCGCCGTCGTGTCGAGCACCAACGTTCGGCCCTCAGACGTCTCGAAGTGTCGATCGACGTCGGCCCGGACCTCTCCCTGCCTGACCGGCCAGCCTCCCGTCTCGGTCGGGGGAAGCGTGTGGCCGTGGTCGGCGGTCAACGCAACTACGTAATCACCCACTCGGTTGTCCAGAAGATGCAGAAGCTCACCCAGGGCGCGGTCCTGGGCGCGCAGGATGTCTCTCATCTCGGGTGAGTTGATCAGGTACCAGTGACCTGCATAGTCGGACATCTTGTAGTTGATGAAGAGCATGTCCGGGACCGCGTCACGGCCGTAACCCTCACGGGCGAGCGTCGCCTTGACGATGTCATTCTCGAACTGGACCCACGCCGGGCTGCGCGTCTCTGCCAGGATGTCATGACCCATCCACCGACCGTCCGCCTCGCCGTCCTTGCGGTCGAGCGCGTCCGCCCGATCTGGGAGGGTGGGGAAACCATCAACGTATCCGGGCAAGGAGTAATAGGAAGCGTTGGAGCCCACCCGTGAGTCGAGCAGGATGACGGCTGCGGAATCTGCATCCCCGCCAGGTTCTGCGAGTCCGTGACCCAGCATCCCCAGATGCCAGTTGCTCCAACCGATGAATCCGACCTTGGGAGCGTTATCCAAGGCCCGGTCGATCTCGTCCGCGAAGGTGGTCCGCTCGAGGTCGCTCGGCTCGGTTTCATCGAACGCTTCTACCAACGCATCGCCACGCCTCATCCGGATGCCCGTCACGTGATGCCTGCTCGGCCACGCGCCCGACCCCAGAGTGGAATGCGTAGCCGGAGTTATCGAGGGCGAAGAACCGACGGTTGCCTTCACGTACGATGTGCCCCTGCGCTCGATGCGAGCGAGGTTCGGCCACTCGTCAGGCCACAGCCTAAGGACGTTCCGCCCCACCCCGTCCCACACGATCGTGACCACCAGCTTCGGCACCGACCGGTGTGGCAGGAGGGCCTCGGAAAGAGGTTTCCCAGCGCGTGGGGGAAGGTTCACTTCCATCAACTCGCCCATGGTTGGGTAGACGTCGGCAAGCGTCGCCGGAGTCTCGATCCGCCCGGACCGCGCGATCTGTTTCGGTCCGTATAGAACGAGGGGCACCTCCTGCAGGTAGCGCCACGGGCCGGAGTGATTCGGCACATCGAACGACCCCGCGTAGTTGGGATATTGGGGCACGATCAAGACGTCCTCGGATCGCGGCCGGTAGTACCCGCGCCGGATCCGGATGAGTTGTTCGATGGGCAGTCTGCAGGCGCGTTCGAGAACATCGGTGGAGGCGAACGTTCGATCTCGTTTCCCCAGGCGGGCCGCCCGAGCGGCTTCACTCCGAGCCGGCCCGGAACGTGAAGGCGTGTCGCCGTCACAGGCCAGAAGGATGCAAGCGGCTGCGGTGAGGGCAGCAACCAACCTCCAGACGGCAGGGGGTGGGCGGGTGGAAGGCATCGCCGAACGATATCGGAGAGCCCGACCCGTTCCGGCGCCCTGCCGGAACCGAGGTGATAGGTCGGTGCCCGTACTGGGAGGCCGCCTGCTACCGTCTGGAATATCTGTAATCGGGTCAGGAGGGAACATGGCTCTCACGAAGCTCCAAAACTTCATCGATGGTTCGTACTCGGATGCATCCGGGGGGAAGACGTCCACGCTCGTCGACCCCTCAACCGGTAAGGATTTCGCCGAGGCTCCCGTGTCGGGGCAGGAGGACATCGAGGTCGCATGCCGTGCGGCAAGACGGGCGTTCGACGAAACGTGGCGAGACACGATCCCGGCGGAGCGGAGTCGTTCTTTGCTCAAGATCGCCGATGCGATCGAGGATCGGGCGGAGGAGTTGGTAAAGCTCGAGTCTCAGAACACGGGCAAGCCGATCCAGCTCACGCTCGAGGAAGAGATCCCTCCGATGGTCGATCAGATCCGGTTCTTTGCCGGGGCGGCCCGGATGCTGGAGGGCCGTTCCGCGGGTGAGTACATGGCCGGTTTCACATCGTTCGTCCGGCGCGAACCGATCGGCGTCTGCGCCCAGGTAACCCCCTGGAACTACCCGATGATGATGGCGGTGTGGAAGTGGGCGCCGGCGATCGCAGCGGGCAACACCGTCGTTCTGAAGCCGTCCGACACGACTCCGGTAACCACGGTGAAGATGGCGGAGCTGATGGCCGAGTTCCTTCCCCCGGGGGTCTTCAACGTGATCTGCGGCGACCGAGACACCGGAGCGGGCCTCGTGTCTCACAAGATCCCCGACATGGCCTCGATCACGGGCAGTGTCCGCGCGGGCCGGGCCGTCGCGGAATCGGCCGGTCGTGACCTCAAGCGCGTACACCTCGAACTCGGCGGTAAGGCCCCCGTCATCGTTTTCGACGACGCCGATCTGGATGCGGCCGCTGAGGCGATCGCCGTGGCCGGCTATTTCAACGCCGGTCAGGACTGCACCGCAGCAACGAGGGTGCTCGCCGGTCCGAAGGTTCACGACAGTTTCGTCGATCAGCTCGTGGGCCAGGCCAAAGGGCTCAGCACCGGCGCACCTGACGAAGAGGATGTCTTCTTCGGACCCCTCAACAACGCCAACCAACTGGATCGCGTGCGCGAGTTCCTCGAGCGCAAGCCGGGACACGCAGAGGTCGTCTTCGGAGGGAACCAAGTCGAGCGTGACGGGTTCTTCCATGAACCGACCGTCGTTGCGGGTCTCGAACAGGATGACGAGATGGTTCAGAACGAGATATTCGGACCGGTGATAACCGTTCAGCGATTCGACGATGAAGAGAAGGCGCTGGGATGGGCTAACGACGTCGAGTACGGCCTCGCCTCCAGCGTGTGGACGAGGGACCATGGGCGGGCTATGCGCATGTCGAAGGGCCTGGATTTCGGCTGCGTGTGGATCAATTGCCACATCCCGCTGGTAGCGGAGATGCCCCACGGCGGGTTCAAGAACTCTGGGCACGGCAAGGATCTGTCGATGTACGGCTTCGAGGACTACACCCGCGTCAAGCACGTGATGAGCAATATCGAGGCGTAGGCGGAGACTGTTCGCGCTACCCTCACCCAAGTGAAGAAACCACGCCTCGGGATAGCCGCCGGGAACAAGCTGGGTGCGGACGCGGCCGTCGAGGTTGCCTCCGCCGGTGGGAACGCCGTCGACGCATGTCTGGCCGCGGCCATCATGGGTTGGGTCGCCGAACCCTTCTTCGCATCGATTGGGGGATCGGGCTTCATCACGGTGCGAGCTCCGGATGGCGCCGTGAAGGTGTATGACGGCAACAACTCCATGCCCTATACGGCGCCCGGTCAACCGGGGCAAGGGATGAAACGCGTCTTCCTCGAGTATTCGAACGGGATGTACACCGGCATCGGTGGAGGGTCCGTCGCGGTGCCCGGGATCCTCGCCGCCGCCCACAAGGCGTGGGAGCAGCATGGGGCGATCGAGTGGGCGGCCCTGTTCGAGCCGTCTATCAGGGCAGCCAGGAACGGGATCCCATTCCCGCGTTCGTCCGATTATTACCTGTCCGAGACGTGGACTCGGATCTGGGGCAGGTACCCGGAAGCCCAAGCTTTGTTCGGTGTCGACGAACCATTGCGCGAGGGCGAGACGCTGATGCAGGGTGATCTCGCGGATGCACTCGAGCAAGTGGCCCAGAAGGGCCCCGATACTTTCTACCGGGGTGAGCTCGCCACGGAGATCACCGACGCGATCGCCGCCGACGACGGGTTCATGACAGTCGATGACCTCGACCGGTACCGAGCAGAGATACGGGCTCCGATCGTCACGGACGTGTTTGGGTGGCGCATCGAATCGAACCCTCCACCTGCCGTCGGCGGTGTTGTCCTGACTCACATGCTGTCCTTGCTTCAGACCGCCAAGCTAGATGAGCCGCTCGATCGTCTGCGGTCGATAGTCGAGGCGGAACGCGCTGCCATCGGCTACCACGCGGACCACTATCAGGAGCCCGGCGAGATCGCCGGAAGCCACGAAGAAGCGCTCTCACGCGCTCGGCGAAAGACCAGGTCCCCGGACACCACGCACGCTTCGGCGGCGGATGCCGACGGATACGTTTGCGCGATAACGGAATCGAACGGGTACGGTGCCGGCCTCGTGATCCACGGGATGTTGTTCAACAACACGCTCGGCGAGGAGGAGTTGAATCCACTTGGCGTGCATCGTCTTCCGCCCGGTTCACGCTGCCACTCGAACCAGGCTCCGACGGTTGCCGTCGGGCCCGACTCGTCGATCGTCGTCGGTCTGGGGTCGCCGGGGGCCGAGAGGATCGTGGGCGCGATCGCCCAGACCTTCATCGGGATAGCGGTCGATCGGAAGTCCCTCCTCGACGCGGTCTCCGCTCCCCGTGCGCATCTCGCGCAGAAGCCCGACGGGCCCCTGATGTGCTTCGAGCCGGGACTCCCCGGGGAGGAGCTCGGCTACACGCCTCGGCCCTACGACGACCTCCACATGTTCTTCGGAGCGGTCCAGGCCGCATCCGTGACGGCCGACGGCGATGTCGACGCCGGCTGCGACCCCCGGCGCTCCACGGCGGCGGCTCTGGTCTAATCGGATTCGACAATCATTTTCATTTCGCCTAGGGTCGAGCCATGCCTCGGCCCCTTGCTGCGCTAGTCGTTGCCCTGACGCTCCTCCCCCTCGCCTGCTCTGACGCCGGGCGGGCCGCGGGACCTCCTTCC
>JACCXF010000317.1 GCA_013697295.1 Actinomycetota bacterium
ACGTCTCCGACGAGACCCTCGTCGGTGCGATTGATGCCGACGTCGATCACCGCGGCCCCCGGCTTGATCATCGGCCCGGTGATGGCGTGCGCTCGTCCGATGGCGGCGATCAGGATGTCGGCTCGCAGTGTGTGCGCCTGGAGATCCTTCGTGCGCGAGTGGCAGATCGTCACCGTTGCGTCGGCTCCCTGACGCTTCTGGACCAGCAATGCCGCCATCGGCTTCCCGACGATATTCGAGCGACCGACGATGACCACCTCGGCACCCGCCGTCTGGATGCCAGAGCGCACCAGCAGTTGCTGGATGCCGGCCGGCGTGGCCGGCGCCACGACCGGTTCGCCCGCGAGCAGGCGGCCCATGTTGTAGGGATGGAATCCGTCCGCGTCCTTCAAGGGAGAGACCGCGTCGAGGATTTTCTGTTCGTCCATGTGTTCTGGGAGTGGAAGCTGAACGAGTATCCCGTGGACCGACGGATCGGCATTGAGGTCATCGATGAGATCGAGGAGCGCTTGTTCGGCGATGCTCGCATCGAGATCATGATCCCATGCCTCCATGCCGACCTCGGCGCACGCCTTCCGTTTGGACCGGACGTACACGTGGCTGGCGGGGTCGTCACCAACCAGAACGGTCGCCAAGCCCGGGGTGATGCCGCGCTGGACGAGATCCGCGGTATCCGCCCTGACTTCGCTCCTTACCTGCGCCGCTATGGCCTTGCCATCGATGATGGTTGCGGTCATGCACCCCCCGCCCGTGTCGTTTTCTCCCTCAATCGTGGAGCATCCTACTTTTCCCATGTCATCGGAGATGGAAGCCACCTAGGATGGGCACGATGGACGAAGTGACGGCTCCCCCCCGAGCCCCCGCGGCCCCACCGCCGACTCCGTCTACGCCCGCGCCCATCCCCTTGCAAACTCCGCGGCCAACCATTAACGCTGGATCCAGCGGCGGCCCTAACGAGCCGCGTGGAGGCCCGCGACGCTTCGCCGGGATCGCGATCTTCGAGCCGCTACGCAATCGCGATTTCGCACTGCTGTGGACGGGCATGGCGATCTCGTTGCTCGGCGACGGGATCTATTTCGTCGCCATCGCATGGCAGGTGCTTCGTCTCGAGAACGCCGCGACCGCGCTGTCTCTCGTCGGCGTGGCGTGGACGGTTCCGCAAGTGCTCTTCCTTCTCTTCGCCGGCGTGATGTCGGACCGTTTCGAACGCCGGAAGGTGCTCGTGCTCGCGGACGTGACGAGGGCCATAGCTATCGGTGGCATCGGACTCTTGACTATCTCGGGCAGCGTCGAGCTGTGGCACATCCTCGTGCTGGTCGCCTTCTATGGAACCGGCGACGCCCTGTTCATGCCGGCTTTCGGAGCGATCGTTCCAGACATCGTTCCGAACAACCGCCTCGTCGAAGCCAACTCCTTGGACCAGTTCGTGCGTCCACTGATGCTCCGTTTCGTCGGACCGGCCGTGGGGGGCCTCATCGTCACGGCCGTGGGGGCGGGTCCGGCGTTCTTGATCGATGCGGGGACCTTCTGTCTTTCGGCGGTGTGCGTCCTACTCATGCGCCGGACCAGACGATCCAGGCGCGAGGCTACCGGACCCCCCGGGGTCGTGCGTGAGATTTCCGAGGGTTTGCGCTTCGTCAAGACTCAGACATGGTTGTGGGTGAGCCTGATAGCGCAGGCAGTAGGGCTCTTGTGCTTCTTCGGACCGCTTCAGGTGCTGGTCCCGATCATCGTGAAGGACAACCTGAACGGCACGGCCGGCGACTACGGGATCGTGCTGGCGGCGGGCGGGGTGGGAGCGATAATCGCCTCTATCGCCATGGCCCAGAGAGGTCTGCCGCGTCGCAGCGTCACCGTGATGTTCATGAACCTCGCAGCGGGGACCTTCGTGTTCACCTTCTTCGCAGTCGTCCACGCCACCTGGCAGGCGATGCTCGTCAGTTTCTTCATGACCGCCACCTTCACGGTCGGCATCATCGTGTGGGGCACGCTGATGCACAAGCTCGTTCCGTCCGATCTCCTCGGCCGCGTCTCGAGCCTCGACTGGATGGTGTCTACGACCTTGATCCCGTTGTCCTTCGCCCTGACCGGTCCGATAGCCCACGCGATCGGCGAGGAGGCGACCCTGGCGGGGGCCGGAGTGCTCGGCGGGGGGTTGATCCTCGCCTTCCTCTTGACCCCGGGGCTACGTCGCATCGAGACCGATCCACGCCTGCACGAACGATCGGAGCCCGCCGCCCGCTGACGACGGTCGCTAGTGGCGGAAGTGGCGGCGTCCGGTAAACAGCATCGGCACACCATGCTCGTCGGCCGCGTCGATGACCTCATCGTCCCGCACGGAACCTCCAGGCTGGATCACTGCAGTGGCCCCCGCGGATACCGCCGCATCCAGGCCGTCGCGAAAGGGAAAGAAAGCATCCGATGCGCACGCGGTCCCTGTGGCGCGATCGCCCGCGCGCCGAGCCGCTAACTCCGTCGCTTCCACGCGACTCATCTGACCCGCGCCGATCCCAACGGCGGCGCCCTCGCTGGCCAAGACGATCGCGTTCGACTTCACGTGCTTGGCGACGATCCACGCGAAACGCAGGTCCCGCAGCTGCCGCTCGGTGGGCTGCTCCCTCGTAACGACCTTTGCCTCGCTTGCCGTATCCGGAGGATCCATCGACTGCACCAGCAGACCCCCGGTCACCTTGCGGAGATCGATCTCTCCAGGCACCACCGTTGGCGCCCGGAGGAGACGCAGATTCTTCTTAGCCTTGAGCGTGTCGAGCGCCGCCTCGTCGAAGGCCGGTGCGATCACGACCTCCGTGAAGATCTCGGCGATCCCCTCCGCCGTCGCCGCGTCGCACGGCTGGTTCAACGCGACGATTCCTCCGAAAGCAGACGTGCGGTCGCACTCCAGCGCTCTCTGATAGGCAACGTCGAGTGAAGCAGCTATCGCCACGCCACAGGGATTCGAATGCTTGATGATCGCGGCCCCCGTCGAGGGCAATTCGAGTACCAGCCGCCAGGCGGCGTCAGCATCCATCAGGTTGTTGTACGAGAGCTCCTTGCCGTGGAGCTGTTCGGCGGACGCCAGGCCCGCGCTGGCTCCCGCGCTCCGGTAGAAGGCAGCGGTCTGATGTGGGTTCTCGCCATACCGAAGATCCATGACCTTGTTGAAAGACAACGACAGCGCCGGAGCGAACTCCGAGTCCTCCGCGAGATACCCGGCGATCGCCGAGTCATAAGAAGCCGTGTGGGAGAAAGCCTCCTGCGCCAGGGTCCGTCTCATCTCGAGAGGAACCTCGCCGGAGCTCGCCAGCGCGTCCAGCACATCCGGGTAGCGGGCGGGATCCACGACCACGGCCACCGACTGAAAGTTCTTCGCCGCGGCCCGGACCATCGCGGGCCCCCCGATATCGATCTGCTCGACCGCGTCATCCTCGGCGACATCCGGACGCGCGATCGTCTGTTCGAACGGATAGAGGTTGCAGACCACGAGGTCGATCGCATCGATCCCCTGCGCACGCAGCTGCTCGAGATGCTCCGGTTTGCGCCGATCCGCCAGGATGCCGCCGTGGATCTTCGGGTGCAACGTCTTCACGCGCCCGTCTAGGATCTCGGGCGAACCCGTCACCTCCGTCACCGGCAACACCCGGATGCCTGCGTCTCGGAGCGCGCTCGCCGTTCCGCCGGACGAGATCAACTCGACACCCATGTCGTCGAGGGCCCGAGCGAAGTCGATGATCCCCGTCTTGTCGGAGACGCTGATCAACGCTCTGCCTATCGCCACGGGCGCATCCTAAGCCTCGAGCACGAGCTTGCAGGCCTGTGGCAGGAGGCGGTGCTCTGCCTCCTTGATGCGTGCGTGCAGCGTGTCCTCGGTATCGCCGTCGTGTACCTCGACCTTCTCCTGCAGAAGTATCGGGCCGTGGTCGACGAGGTGATCGACGTAGTGGACCGTCGAGCCCGTCACTCTCACGCCGGCTTCGAGGGCATCTCGCACTGCGTGAGCCCCAGGAAAGTCGGGGAGCAATGAAGGGTGAAGATTGATCAGCCGGCCACTGAAGCCGTCGACGAAGACGGGGGCCAGGATGCGCATGAAGCCGGCGGACACCACGAGATCGGGCTGGTGGCATGCCACCTCGTCGCGCAGGGCTTCGCTCCACGCGTCGCGATCGGGCCACTCTTTGGGGGACATCAGGAACGTCTCGATACCGAGGTCGCGCGCGCGCTGCAAGCCCGAGCAGTCTCGATCCGCCCCGACTGCTACGACCGCGCCGGGAACCACTTCCGCGCGGCAAGCTTCAACGAGGGCCTGCATGTTCGATCCGGAGCCGGAGATGAGGACGACGATGCGACTATGGCTCATCCGGGTTCGGACAGAGCCACAGCAAGTTCGCGCAGCGCCCCTGGATACCTGTACTGCAACCCCATATGGGTGCCCTCGAACAGGTCGAGTGTGTACTCGACACCCAGCTTATCGAGCTCGTTTGCGAACGCCTGCGCCCCGAGGTCGAGGTAGAACTGGTCCGACTGTCCCGCATCCAGATAGATGCGCTTCATCGACGACAAGGCATCGCCATGACGAGGAGCCATCCTGACCGGATCCCACTCGAGCCACTTATTCCACACCTCGTCGATGAGCCGACCGGTACTCACCTCGAAAGGAAGTATCGCCTTGCCCGGGTTGCTCTCGTCGGGCGAATAACAAGCCGCCATCGCATAGGTATTCATCGGTCCCCCGTGCAACTCCCAGTCGAACTTCTCGGCCGAGCGCGCCGATTCCCAGAACGTGTCGAAGGAGCCGTCGAAATGATCCCGCAGAGTTCGCGCCGAGTCCCTGAAGTCCGGGAGATAACAGGTCTCGAAGAGGGCATCGCCCGCATGGGATGCGAGTGCGCCGAAGACGTCCGGTCGCAACATCGGAACGACCATGGCCCCATATCCGCCGCTCGATTTGCCGGTCAGCCCTCGATGCTCGCGCTCCGCGAGGGTCGGCCATCGTTCATCCACGAAGGGCACGACCTCGTCGCAGAGGTAGTCCATGTACGGACCCGTCGCGACCGAGTTGATGAACTGCGATCCCCCGTACGAGGTCCACGCGTCCACGAACACCACGAGCGCAGGCGGGCAATCCCCCGAGCCGAACAGCGCGTCGACCCGTTCGAGCATCGTGGCTTCGAACGCCTCACGGTTGAACCACATGTCCAGTTGACCGGTGAGCCCTTGGATCACGTAGATCGTCGGGAGCCGCTGGCCCTCCGGGAGGTCGGGCGGCAGGTACACGGCCAGCGGACGCCGCGCGGGATCCCCCAGGGGGTTATCCGCGAGCAACTCGGATTCGATGACGACCTTCGTCAGATGCCCGCGCAGGGGCCGTTCCCACGGGGGGCCCGGCGACCCCTGTGCCTCGCGCAGTGTCACTTAGCCGCGTAGCTCCTGCACTATCTCGGCGACCTCCGTGGGGTTGCGGCCGACCCTGATGCCGGCTGCTCCAAGCGCCTCCATCTTCGCCTCGGCGGTTCCCTTCGAACCGGAGATGATCGCCCCCGCATGACCCATGCGCTTGCCCGGAGGAGCGGTCACGCCCGCGATATAGGCGACCACCGGCTTGGTCATCTTTTCCTTCACGAACTCAGCCGCTCGTTCTTCCGCGTCGCCGCCGATCTCCCCCACGAGAGCCACCATGTCGGTGTCCGGATCGGCCTCGAACTTCTCGAGGATGTCGATGAAGTTCGAGCCCGGGATCGGGTCGCCCCCGATACCGACGCAGGTGGATTGCCCGATACCTCGCTGCGTCAGCTCGTGGACGATCTGGTAGGTGAGCGTTCCGGAACGCGAAACGAGCCCAACGGGACCGGGTTCGCAGATCTCGCCGGGGATGATCCCCACGTTCGCCTTGCCGGGGGAGATCACGCCGGGGCAGTTCGGGCCGATCAGGCTCGTCCCGTTGCCGCGCGTGCGGATGTAGTTAACGGTGCGAGCCATGTCCATAGCGGGGATGTTCTCGGTGATGGCGATGATGACCTCGATCCCCGCGTCCGCCGATTCGAGGATCGCATCCGCCCCGAAGCGAGGGGGCACGAAAACCATCGAGGTGTTGGCCCCCGTCTCGGCTACCGCCTCCGCCACCGTGTCGAAGATGGGCACCCCGTCGACGTCCTCTCCCGATTTTCCCGGGGTGACGCCCGCCACTAGATCCGTCCCGTAGTCGCGGTTTCGCTTGCCGTGGAACGACCCCTCGCGCCCGGTCAGCCCTTGCACGACCAGCTTCGTATCGGTGCCGATCAGGATCGACATCAGGCCCCACCCCCGTGTGCGAGCTCGACGGCTTTCTCGGCCGCCCCGAGCATCGTCTCGGCGGGGATCAGGCGCTCGTTCGGCGCCTCTTGAAGCATCTTTCGACCCTGCTCGGCGTTGGTTCCGTCGAGGCGAACGACGACCGGAACCTGCATGTTGAGACGGTCGAAGGCATCGATGATCCCTTCGGCAACCAGATCGCAACGAGTGATCCCTCCGAAGATATTCACCAGGACCGCCTTCACACCCTTGTCCGACGTGATGACCTCGAGAGCGTTGGACAACAACTCCGCTCCCGCGCCGCCTCCGACGTCGAGGAAGTTGGCGGGTTCGCCTCCAGCCGCCTTGACGACATCGAGCGTCGACATGACGAGTCCTGCTCCGTTTCCGATGATGCCGACGTCACCGTCAAGCTTGATGA
This sequence comes from Actinomycetota bacterium, assembly GCA_013697295.1. Taxonomy (GTDB): domain Bacteria; phylum Actinomycetota; class CADDZG01; order CADDZG01; family WHSQ01; genus JACCXF01. The sequence goes on from JACCXF010000317.1 coordinate 6,707, forward strand.
AGTTGAGACCCTTCTCTTTCGCGAGGCGTTCCTGCTCCGGCACTTCGTGTGCGGACTTGAGCTCCGCGAACGTCGGGTGCCGGTACTCGGCCGACTCGTCAAGTGTCACTTTTGCATCCAGCGCCACGACGCGATCGTCACCCGTGAGAATGAGGGGGTTGACCTCGACCAGAGACGCGTCGAGCCCCACGAACGCGTTGTAGAGCTTGGGGATCATCGCGATGGCTCCCTTGCGGGCGCGCGGCTCGATCCCCGCGCCGAACACCAGCTTGCGGGCGTGGAAGTCCGAGATCCCCAAGAGGGGGTCGATGTGGACGCGCGCGATGGCGTCGGGATCCGTTTCGGCTACTTCCTCGATGTCGACGCCGCCTTTTGCGCTCATCATCCCGAGGTAGTTGCGCTCGGAACGATCGAGCAAGAAGGCGACGTAATACTCGGAGACGATGTCTCCGGCGCGCTCTACCAGAACGCGCTTGACCGTGTGGCCCTTGATGTCCATACCTAGGATCTGCCCGGCGACGTCCTTCGCCTCGTCCGGTGACGACGCCAGCTTGATGCCACCCGCCTTGCCGCGGCCCCCCACCTGAACCTGAGCCTTCACGACGACCCTCCCGCCGAGGCCTCGAGCGGCTTCCGCCGCCTCATCCGCGGTGGTGGCCACCCGGCCCTCCGGCACGGGCACCTCGAACTTCCTGAGTTGCTCCTTGCCCTGATACTCGAATAGGTCCACCCAACCTCCTGTGTGTCTGAGCCCGAAACTGGTTAGCCGCTCACGCCCTGCTTGTTCTCACCGGTGTGCTCGCGCACCCACTCGATGATCTCCGTCGTCGTGGTGCCCGGGGTGAAGATCTCCCGGATACCTGCCTCGCGCAGTTTGGGGATGTCGGACTCCGGGATGATCCCCCCACCGAAGACAATGATCTCGCCACCGCCCTGGTCCTGGAGAAGACTCACGACACGAGGGAACAGCGTCATGTGTGCGCCGGAGAGACATGACAGCCCCACGGCATCGACGTCTTCCTGGATGGCTGCCGAGGCGATCTGTTCCGGGGTTTGGTGCAACCCGGTGTAGATGACCTCCATACCGGCGTCACGTAGAGCCCGCGCGACGACCTTAATCCCGCGATCGTGTCCGTCCAGGCCGGGTTTGGCCACGAGTATCCGAGGGCGTCCGGATGCCACAGGTCGTACTCTCCCTGCTAGAGCGTCTGTATCTCTCTGGATCGCCGGCCGCCAGGCATCGGCTCCACCGCGGTAGGCGTAGTTGCTACCGTTCGGCGAGATTAACAGGCGGACCAGGGGGCCCCGTTGAGAGAAATAGGAGTCGACGGTCGATCGATCCTCGCGGATCGGGGAACGTTCAAGCCCGCGGCGGACGGGCTGAAGACACGCGACCCACTCGGTTGGCCCGGATACGGACCCCGCGCCGGCGACCCCGCAACGCCGGATGAGTCGGTCGCCACGGGACCCGCCCGCATCGGCGGACACGAGGTCGAACTGGCGGAATTCCGGTTCGACTTCATGGGGGGGAGCTTGGGATGGGTGGCCGGCGAACGGCTAGCGCGCGCGATGGAGCGCGCATCGGAGCGCGCAGTGCCGTTCGTGCTCAGAAGCGCAACCGGCGGTGCACGCATGCAGGAGGGGATGGTCTCTCTCGTGCAGATGGCCAAGATGGTGGCGGCGCGCGATCGCCTCGCCCGTGCCAACTCGCCATTCGTGGTGCTGTTCGGTGATCCGACGACCGGCGGGGTGCTTGCGAGCCTGGGCGGACTCGCCGACATCACCTTCGCCGAGGTGGGCGCGACTCTCGGCTTCGCGGGGCCCCGTGTGGCGGAGCACTTCACCGGCCGCTCCTTGAGTCCGTCCTCGCACACCGCCGAAGCCGCTTTCGGCAACGGGATGGTCGATTCGCTGGTGGCGCCGGCCGACGCTTCGAAGTTGATCGCCCGAACCTTGGGGGTTCTGGCCCCCGATACGCCGCAGGACGTGACCGCACCCGGTCCATCCCCAGCAGCCGGAGAAGGAGGTGCGTGGGACGTTGTCCAGCGCGCCCGCGCCCCCGAGCGGCCCACCGGGCGGGCCCTGATCGCGGCGCTCAGCGACGAGACCGTCGACCTCAAGGGCGATCGCGAGGGCCATGATGACCCCGGGGCCGTGTGCGCTATCGGCCGCCTCGGGGGACGAAAGGCTCTGTTGATCGCTACGGACCGAGCGCGAGCGTCCGGACCGGGGGCCTTCCGCAAGGTCGCCCGCTGCATCGGCGTGGCGGAGCGAATGGGCCTCCCCGTGGTGACGCTGATAGATACCCCCGGAGCCGATCCGTCCGAGGAGTCCGAGGCTCATGGCGTCGCCTGGAGCATCGCCCGGTGCCTGGACGTCGTCCTCGGCGCCGAGGTCCCCATCCTGGCCGTGGTGACGGGAGAGGGTGGAAGCGGCGGGGCCCTGGCCCTCGCCGTCGGTGATGTCCTGCTCGCCTGCGAAGGCTCCATCTTCTCGGTCATCGCTCCCGAAGCCGCCGCTGCGATCCTCTGGCGCGATGCGGCACGGGGGCCGGACGCGGCACACCTCCTCAAGCCGACGGCCGGACAACTGGTCGAGCTCGGGATAGCCGATTCGCTGATCCCTTCGCCGGTCGGAGCGGAGTCCTTCCGGGCGGCCGTCGCCTATCATCTCGCTCGCCTGATCGATTCGGGGCCCGCGAGAGAGGAACTACCGAGGCGGCGCCGGCAACGGTGGAGGAACATTGGCCCATAGACCGGAAAAGCGAGCGCGCAAGAAAGAGCACCG
>JACCXF010000324.1 GCA_013697295.1 Actinomycetota bacterium
GGCCCGAAGGATGCCGGCCTTGTCCATGACCAGGTTGGCCGCCTTGCGAACGTGGATGTCGTCGAACGGCGGGGCCGCCAGGTTCATGGTGATGTACCAGGTGCGGTCGTCACCCCCCGACTTCAGCAGGTCCTGCAGCTCAGGGTCGGTGGAGTAGCGCTGCAGCACGTCCGGCGGCGGGTTTCCGGAGGACACGGCCCCGTCGATCTCGCCGGCCTCGATCTTGTCGTAGATGTCGGCGACGTTCGTGTTGAGGTCGATCCGGATCTCGTCCACGTGGTTCGCACGCACGGACGGGTCATCGGTCGCCGGGTCGTAGTCGGGGTTGCGCACGAAATACGCGTGGTCCTCGGGGTCGAACCCCGAGATCGGCTCCATCGTGTCGCAGCTCGAAGCGTCGAGCTGGTCGGAACCCTCGTACATGTACGGGCCCGACGACACGAGGTACCGGCCGTACTCGCCGGCCTGCGTCCAGCAGCCCGCGACCTCTTCGGGCATCGGTCCGGTCGCCGGCATCGAGACCAGGAACGGGAAGTCCGGGGTCACCTTCGAAAGGTGGAAGATGATCGTCTTGTCGTCCGGCGTCTCGATCCCCGAGATGTCGTCGGGAGCCTCTCCCACCTCAGCCCCTTCGATGACGCCCTCGTAGTAGAAGGAGTACTGAGCCACCACCGATTCGGTGAAGATCCGCTTGAAGGCGTACTCGACGTCTGCCGAGGTGATCTCACGGCTGACCGGTGGGCCGAACATGATGCCGTCCTTCAGCGTGAAGGTGTAGGTAAGCCCGTCCTCGGAGATCTCGGGCATGTCAGTCGCCAGGTCGGGGACGAGGCTGTTGCCCTCAGCCCCGTCCGTGTGCGGATAGGTCAGCAGCGTCCGATCCAGCAGGTTCGAAAGCAGCCCGAACGAGATTCCCAGGTACTCACCCGACGGGTCGCCGCCGCTCGTGTACGCGATGCCGTCGGTCTCGACGCGGTAGGTCCCGCCCGTCGGAACGGTTGTGTCGTCCGTTGGGGACGGTGAGACGCTCGTCCCATCTCCGCCGTCGTCGTCCCCGCCGCACGCCGCGGCCACGAGTGACAGCACCATGAGCAGCGCGGCGGCTGCTCTCAAACGCATTCCTCTCAAGGTTTCCCCCCTCTCGGATTGCCCCCTGTGGGGCCCATCAGCATTGCCTTCGCGGTTCGTCCCGTCTCTCCTCCTCCTTGCGTTCGCGGGTCGGATTCCGTCGTGTTCAGCGCCCGGTCCTGGGATCCAGTGCGTCCCGAAGCCCGTCCCCCACCAGGTTGAACGCAAGCGTGGTCAGGAACAGGAACACCCCCGGGAACACCATCATCCACCATGCCACCTCGAACACCTGAGCGGCATCCGAGAGCATTCGGCCCCACGACGGGGTCGTCTGCGGGACCCCAAGACCAAGGAAGGACAGGGCGGCCTCGAAGATGATGTTGGTGGGGATGATCAGCGTGGAGTACACGATGATCGGTGCCACGAGGTTCGGCAGGACCTCGCGGAACATGATGCGCCGGTTCCCCGCGCCGAGCGATCGGCTCGCCTCGATGAACTCCCGCTCCCGGATCGAGAGGGTGTTGCCGCGAACGATACGGGCGATGTTCGGCCAGCTGAACAGCGCGATCACGAAGATCACGACCGGGAGGCCCGGCTTCACGAGGCCGCCGAAGCAGCCCACCCTCGTTGCCGAGCACGTCGAGACGATGCCGATCGCGAAAAGCAGGAGCGGCATCGAGAGCACGATATCGATGGTTCGGGAGATGAACGTGTCCACCCAGCCCCGGAAGTAGCCCGCGATGATGCCGAGGGTCACGCCGATGGCCACGGCGATGGCCGTCGCGACCAGCCCGACGATCAGCGAGGTGCGGGCTCCATAGATCACGCGAATGAACAGGTCCCTCCCGGAACGGTCCGCGCCGAACCAGTATGTGCCGTTCGGGCCCAGAGGCAGCCCAAAATCGTTCGTCATCTCTCGCGCGAGGCTGAGGTCGTTGGGTCCCCGGCCCGTGACGTATTTCGCGATGAGCGGGGCCCCGAGCGAAAGCAGCACCAGGAAGACGATGAAGCCGAGACCCACGAACGCCAGCTTGTCCTGCCTGAACCGGCCCCAGAAGAGCTGCCATGGAGACTTGCCGACGACAACCGCGCCTACTTCCGATGGATCGGTTGGTATCGCCTGCTCGGTGAGAACTTCGGACTGGACCTGGGCCATGAACCCCGCTGCCCTTTCGTAAGCGCAGAAGCTGGCAAATCCTACTCGCCGCCGGAGCCGGCAGGCAACTACTCACATAACCCTATACGGGCAGGCCGGATGCTTGGGATTGCCACCCGGCCGGTACTCTGGGCCCTACGAACCAAGGAGCGACATGACCGAGCGGATCGGCGCGACTGAGGAGATCGCCACCACCGATGCCTACCGGTCGAGCATCGAGGCCACCGTCGTCGATGCTTCGCACGAGGGCGTAGTCCTCGATCGCACAGTCTTCTACCCGAGAGGCGGAGGGCAGCCCGGCGACACGGGCTTCCTTCGATGGCCCGGGGGAGAGGCGATCGTGACCGACACCCTGCGGTCGGTGGGGCGCGTGGTGCACGTCCTTCAGGGGGACCCTCCAGCGAGGGGCTCAGTCGTGTCCGCCGAGATCGACTGGGACCGCAGGTATCGCTTGATGAGAACGCATACGGCCCTTCACGCGCTTTCGGGGATCGTGTGGCTGGACCATGGCGCGAAGGTCACCGGCGGCAACATGGAGCCGGGTGCGGCTCGTATGGACTTCGAACTGGGCTCCGTGTCGGGGGACTTCGGTCGCGAGGTCGAGTTGCGGCTGAACGATGCCCTTCGCGAGGGCCGTCCCGTACGCGTGAGGTTCCTCCGAAGGGCGGCGGCCGCATCGGATCCGGATCTCATTCGGACGAAGGTGAACCTCATCCCCGAGGGGGTCGATCCGATCCGGGTGATCGAGATCGAGGGGCTAGATCGTCAGGCGGACGGCGGCACGCACGTGACGAACACGTGGGAGGTCGGGCCGGTCCGCGTGGTCAAGACCGAGAACAAGGGCCGGACGTTCAAGCGTATGCGGATCGAGCTATCCGAGACGTGAGCGGAGGACCCGCCCGGCTGGAAGGGTCCTCCGAGTGGAGCCTTGGAACGAGGGGTGACGGAGCTCAGTCGGTTGCGTCCTTGACGCGCTCCTTGATGCTCTCGCCGGTGTTCTTCAGATCGCCCCAGGCCTGCTTGCCTTCGCCCTTGACCTGATCCTTCTTGCCTTCGGCCTCCATGGACTCGTCGTCCGTGGCGTCGCCGACTCCCTCCTTGACCTTGCCCTTCACCTCGTCCCACTTGCCCTCAGCCTTGTCGCCGGTTCCTGCACCCATCGTTGCCTCCTTCCGGCCGCCGATCATGCCGATTGTTTGTTCCCCTGGGGTGGTGATTCCAACCCTTTTCGGAGGATCGGGGTTCGATAGACTCGCGGGTCCGGAGAGGTCGCCTAGTCCGGTCTATGGCGCCGGTTTGCTAAACCGGTTGGGCGCAAGCCCTCGGGGGTTCGAATCCCCCCCTCTCCGCAGGATCTACCTGCGGCTTTGCGCAGGTGGCGGTTCCGCGAGCGAGGTGCCTGACCCCCCGGTTGTAAACCAAATGTAAACGCGCCGCCGCGGGGAAGCCCAGGTGTTGTGGTGGCGCTCAGCCGAGGAACAGCGCCGCGACCTTCGCGGCTGTCTCCTGCTGCATGGCCGGGATCACGTGGCTGTACGTGTGCCTTACGTCCTCATGGTGCCACGAACGCGTGAACGAATCACCTGCTGAGCGTTGCCTCGCGGTGTTCGAAGCACTTCGCTAGGCTTGCTCTCTACCGCAGGGATCTCGCGTCGTGGGCGGGACCCTATCGTCGACGGCGAGCCCTTCGCCGTCACGGAAGGAGGGGTTCATGGGAAAGCGCTTGCTCGTGCTGCTGCTTTCCGTCGCGGCGCTCGCCGCGACGACGGTGGGGATCGCGCTGGCTCAGGGAAGGGGTGGAACGGCGGAGAGCCAGGTGATCCACGTGGTCGTCGGCCCGAGGTCCGAGGACGAGTTCCTCGATTTCGCGGGCGATGGCCTCGGCTTCGGGGACCGGCTGGTGGCGAGAGGGCCGCTCTTCGACCCGAGCCAGACCACGCGGGTGGGCACCGCCCATCTCGACTGCGTAATCTCGAGCCAGGTGCTCGCTGGCGGGACCTTCAACTGCACCTACGTGCTGAAGCTCGAGGACGGCGACATCATGACGCACGGCATCGACCCCCAAGGCCCAAGCCGTGTCCTCTTCGCGGTCACCGGCGGGACGGGTAGCTACCGCCACGCAACCGGCCAGGCCGAGTACATCGACACGGACGTCACGGACATCATCATCGACTTGGAGGGCTAGCCACTCCCCCGTGCCACACCGCTGCGAGTGGGCAGAAGGCGCGGATCCGCTCTCCCTGCGGTACCACGGCCGCATTCAGCCTGATCCTGACGTTGGCAAACTCCCGCGCCTGGGTTCGCGTCGCTCTTGCGTCGATGGCGAAAGCGCCGGCGCCGCTGGTGCCTGTCCCAGTCCGCAAGGCCGAGGTCGGCACGGCGGAGGACCGCCGCCTCGCGAGCCTGCTGGACAATTCGCCTTTTCCACGAACGAGGATGGAACGAGCTACGTCTGTTCCCTGGACGGTGAGCAGGCCCGGCCGTGCGAGAGCGGGGTGACCTACGGTCCAGGGGGGGACGGGCCGGCGCAGGTCTCGCGCGCCGTTCGCTACGGGACCGCTCCGGATGGCACAGAACTGCTCCTCGATGAGTATCTGCCTGGCTCCGAAGGCCCATTGCCGGCCGTGCCAGTCCTCCACGGAGGCGGGTGGAAGGGAGGGGACCGCACGGTCATCGCGCCCGAGGCGCAGGACTTCGCTGCGGCGGGGTTCGCGGCATACGCGGTCGACTTCCGCAACGCCCCGGGAGGAACCGGCGATGACCCCTGGCCCGCACAGATCGAGGATCTCCAAGCGGCGGTGCGTTACGTCAGGTCCCTTCCATACGTGGATGGCGTGGGCGTCTTCGGAAGTCTTCTGGCGGCCACCTGGCGCAGTACCTGGGGACGACCGGCCTCGTGGGGGACGGCCGACCGGACGCAATCGCCAGCCTCTCCGGCCCATCGATGCTCGAAATCCTCAATCCGGGCAACCCGTCATCCGAGAGCGCCGTCACGAACCTCATCGGATGCGGCGTGACGGCGTGTCTGCCGACCTGGAGGGACGCTTCTCCGTTCTTCCACGTGACCTCGGCCAGCTCTCCGATGTATATGGCGATCAGCTCGGAGGACCCGTTGGTTCACGTGGATCACATCCGAGAGATGGGCCGTCAGCTCAGCTCCTTCGGGGTCGAGCACGTCGCACGGGAGACCCCGGGAAGGGGTCACACGAAGGCGGTGCAACCGCTGGTCTGGGCGGACATGGTGGACTTCCTCGCCGGGCACCTCGCGCCAGAGGGCGCCTCCAACCCTGATCCTTCCACAGGGCCAGCACACGTTCTCCGTTTACCCCGTGCTGCCCGAGGGTGGCGTTGGACAGCCGACCACGTGGACATGGAGCATCGACAGGACGCCACCGGCAGTGACGTTCACCGCCACGCCGGAGGATCCCACGTTGTCGACCTCGGCGACGTTCCAGTTCCTGGCGAGCGAGTCGGGGGTCACCTTCACCTGCTCGATGGATCGCGCCCCCGCGACCCCGTGTGCCTCGGGCGTGGGCTACCCCCGCCTCGCGCGAGGGCCACACACCTTTTCCGTCCAGGCAACTGATGCGGCGGGCAACGCGGGACCGTCGGAGAAGTGGTCCTGGGAGATCGCTCGCAAGACGCCGAGGCCCTGAGAGTCCCGCTCCAGCCTTGTTCCTGCTTCTGTCTGGGCGCATCCTCTACCATGAAGAGGTTGCGTCCGCGCCAGTAGCTCAATCTGGACAGAGCGTCTGACTACGGACTAGTTCGCGCGAAACGCTATGCTGACCTGCGGAAATGCTGGTCGCGGGGGAGCGAAGGGCCCCGAGTTATCCGCTGTGTTTCTCGGTCGGCCCGCACCTACGCCGAGGCCGCGGCCATCGCGGTTGTCGCTGTCGAGAAGTACGGAGCACAGCTCCAGACGTTCTGCAAGCAGGTTGCTGAGCAGGCGGGCATCCCGGAGGCATGGAATGCGCTGCGTCACCGGGCGCAGCGGGTGCAAAACGCCAGGTCAGAGGGGTCGGCGGGGCGCCCGGATACATAAACCCGGGGGTGGCATAGCTCCCCTTGGCCAGATTCTCCAGGAGCACGTCCCGGTCGCCGGAGCCGCGGAGAATAAGCTTGCTTGGCTCTGGCGCGACCGTCGCTGGACTTAGAGCCGATCGCTCGAATGAGCGTTCGGCCGAGAGGAGGGGGAGATATGGCAAAGCGGCTGGTGATCCTGCTCGTGTGCGTCGCGGCGCTCGCGGTCACAATGGTGAGTATCGCGCTGGCTCAGGAC
>JACCXF010000332.1 GCA_013697295.1 Actinomycetota bacterium
AGTCCGTACCGGTGACGAACACATCGAGGCGGTTCGGTCCCCAAGCCACGGCTTCGGGGGAGCTCGTGCATACGCCACCCTGGTTCTCGTAGCCGGTCAGGGAAGGTCCCCACGCCGAACCGTTCCACCACTTGTGATACAGCGCGCGGTCGGTGCCGATCACGAACACATCGAGTCGGTTGGGTCCCCAAGCGACCACCTCGGGCGGGCTGGTGCAGATCCCGCCCTGGCGTTCGTAGCCGGTGAGCGACGGTCCCCAGGCCGAGCCGTTCCACCACTTGTGATACAGCGCGCGGTCGGTGCCGATCACGAACACGTCGAGGCGGTTGGGTCCCCAGGCCACGGCTTTAGGGGGGCCGACGCAAACACCGCCCTGGCGTTCGTAGCCGGTAAGCGACGGTCCCCAGGCGGAGCCGTTCCACCACTTGTGGTACAGCGCGGAGTCCGTACCGGTGACGAACACATCGAGGCGGTTCGGTCCCCAAGCCACGGCCTTCGGTGGGCTGGTGCACACGCCACCCTGGCGTTCGTAGCCGGTCAGCGACGGTCCCCACGCGGATCCGTTCCACCATTTGTGATACAGCGCCGAGTCGGTGCCGATCACGAACGCGTCGAGACGGTTCGCTCCCCATGCCGCTACTTCGGGGCGGCTCGTGCACACGCCGCCCTGGCGTTCGTAGCCGGTCAGCGACGGTCCCCACGCGGAGCCGTTCCACCACTTGTGGAACAGCGCGGAGTCCGTGCCGGTGACGAACGCGTCGAGCCGGCCGGACCCCCACGACACGACCGGACCCGAAACCCTGGGGCGTGTCAAACCTCGGAGCGTTGGCGAATTGGCAAGCAGCGTGCTTACGCGCACACCGAAGTTGAAGCCGGTCCCGCCCGTGGTGCATCCGCCATTCGTGTGAACCCCGATGATCGAGCCATCCGGAGAACGCAGGACCCCGGAACCAGAGTTCCCCCCCAACGTGTCGATATCGTTGTAACGGATCTGACTCCCATCCAGGCCGGTAACGGGTCCTGCCTCTACCCGCTTCCTCACCCCGGCGGGATGCCCGATGATGCATGCCATGTCCTGGACCGCCGGATCTGCAGCGGCGATAGAACTGGTGCCGAAGGTTCCCTGTGGATCTCCAGCCAACCGGATGATCGCGAAATCGAACCCTCCCAATCGGTGCTCCGTTAGCTGCAAGATCGCGAACTGTTGCTCAGGGCGCGGGTTGCCATTCGCGTCTACTTGGAAATTGAAGTTGACATGCATTCTGGTGGCGATCTCTTGAGGCGGGATCACGTTCGTGGTTCCGTTGACGAGGGGAAGCTGCCAATTGCCGGGGGATCGAGGGACGCTGTCGAAGCAATGTCCTGCCGAGAGAAACAAGTTACCGGCGAGTAACGTCCCCGAGCACCAACGCACTCCCGCGACGTTGCCCGCGTCGTTATAGATAGAAGCCAGATTGGCGTTCCATTGCAACTGTCCGACCTGTGCTTGATTGGCATTCACGAAGGCCGCGGTAACCCCCAAGGTGCCGTTGTACTGCTCAACTGCCTGAGAGTCATCGGCTGCGCCGCACTGGGACTCCAGGATCTGTGCATAGATCTCCTCGGGGAGCGTCCCTTCGATCAACCTCTCTTCGATCTCTCCTGCGACTTCTTTGAGCTCTTCAGGCAGCGGAGGATAAAGTTGCTGGCCACCTTCGTCGTGGTTCCCATCTCCACACATCGTTTTCCCTCCCGGCTGTGAGTAACCGACTATGGCCGCGCGGTTCCCCCGTAACCGTCAGCGGTAAGTGAGGATTGCGCCATCCGTTCCCGGCGTCCGATCCAGCGGGTAGATGCACCTCCGAGCGATACCGTTATCGAATGCTGCCATCGCTGGTTAGGAAGGCGGCGTGAGTGATCGGGATGCCGTTCGGGAGGTGGGCGTTGAATGCTTATTGCCGTTTTCATCTCTCCGCGAGCGGCCCCAACCGCGGGAGCATGACAAGTAAAGAGACAACGAAGTTCATCGCCAACGAGGCTCATACGGTCCCAAGCTCGAACGAAACTTGCTCCTGTCTACTCTTAACGCTCAATGCCCCTAGCCAGCAATCCCTTGAACGAGTGAGATCGACCCCAACTGGGGTGACCGTCACGGTCAACGAGCGGATACAAGCTTCGGAGTTCTGCTCGTGAACGGTGGACTCGCCATTCTTCCGACGCGCAGAAGGAGAGCGGGAGACGTCACTCTGGAACCCTCGAGGACGACACCAGTCAAGTTACCGATCCCTCAAACTGTGACTAAACACTACATAGGGAGCGCGCCGACTGAAAACGGGTAAGCCTTCACAAAGCCAGCGCTTCGCCATGGCGATCCTCGGTCGTCTCTCCCCGTATGCCTTTCATCTCTTGAGAAGGACCCCGCTCGTCGGGGATGCGATGCTTCGGGTGATAGACACCTTCGTTCCCCCGGACGCACTCATAGCCGGGCGCGTGCGAGCCGGCCCGCTCGAGGGCCTCGTCATGCACATGTACCCGCATGCGCTTGATATGGCGATCGGGCGGCATGAGCCGCTCGTCGTTGATCTGATCCGCCGCCATCTGTCCGAAGGTGACCTCGCCTTCGACATAGGCGCGAACGTCGGATACTTCACCCTGCTGATGGCTCGATGCGTGGGCACGAGTGGCCACGTCGTCGCCTTTGAACCGGACCCGCTCGTTGGTGAGCACCTTCGACGCAACGTTGCAAGGAATCAAGGCCACATTGCGGCCTCTATCGATGCCGTCACCATGGCGATCGCCGGTTCCTCTGGAACCAGGCCTTTCATGCCTGGTTCAAGGCTAAGCAGGGGCAAGCTCGGGTCGGAGTCCGGACCTGTCACCGTCAGCGCAATGACGCTAGGAGATGCAGTCGATCGTTATGGGTCTCCACGACTTATCAAGTTCGATGTGGAAGGCGCCGAATCCGAGGTACTGGAAGGCGCTCTCGAAAGTCTGGCGACGCTCGATTCGACGATCATCATAGAAGCGCATTCACAGCGACTTGAGCAAAGGTGTCTTCGGCTTCTTAGGGAGTCTGGATTCCATTGTGAGCGGTTGCTCCAGCCCGGAACGAAGGAGACCTACATCCTGGCGACCAAATAGCGGTCCGTCACAGCAACTCGGCAAGAAGTCGCGCTGCGCGGGCCGCCCCGTCCGTATCCACCGCGAGAGGAGTCGGGTCGTTGCCGATCTCGCCGGCTATCGCCTCGGCGATGACATCGGGGGTTGCGGTGTCGAAGTCCATCCGCCGGCCGGACCCATACCGATCGAGGCGATGCCGGACGTGGAAGTTCTGCTCGAAGTGGTGCCGGAGAGGGAAGTAGAGGAACGGTCGCTTGTTCGCCGTCAGCTCCATCGAAGTGGTGAGGCCTCCCTGCACGACGGCGAGATCGCAGACCGCGAGGTGGCGGTAGAGGTTGTGAACGTAGGGTCGGATCTCCAGGCCCTTGGTCTGCGGCAATGTGGCGGGATCGATCCGCGGTCCGGCGACCACGATCATCCGAAGCTCCGGAACCTGTGCCTTCGCCGCGGGGTAAGCCCGGATCACCCTGCGAAGCAGATGCTCTCCAACACCCGAGCCACCCACCGTCACGATGCATACCTTTTCATCGGGGAGATACCCGAGCTCGTGTCGGATCGCCTCCGTGTCGGCGAACGATTCGGGCCCGAAACCCGTGATGTATCCGGAGAAGTTGTAGTGCTCCTCGGTCCACTCGCGGATCGAGGGCAACCCGGGGCCGAACTCGGCCGGCACGACGTCCTCGGGCTCCCCGACGAAGATCGCTCGGTCCCGGATCCGCGGATACCGGGCGATGTGCTCGATCATCTCGGCGTTGTAGTCGCTGGTCAGAGACACCTCATGGTCGCCTCCGTCCGGCATCGGCAACCAACCGACGAAGTCCGTGAGCCACGCGTAAGCCGCGCGCTTCCGCTCTGGGTTCTCGTGAAGGTAGTAATCCACCTCCCACGCTTCGTCTCCGATCCACAGGTCGTAAGACTCGTCGGTGACGACATCGTGAAAGAGCATGAAGTTCGCGACCAGGATCTCGTCCATGTTCCGCCACGCCTGGAAGCAATGCAGATCGTGCTCGGCGGATTCGCTCTCGATGTGCCTCGACTCGTTCGCAAGGTACCTGCTTGCGGGATGGATCGTCTCGCCCTCCTGCTCGAGAACGCGGGTCACTGGATCCTGTGCAAGCCATTGGACATCCAGATCGGGAACCAGCTTTTTGAGCTCCTTGGAGATCGCCACATCGCGTTGCGCATGACCCAGTCCGATCGGGGAGCACACGAACAGGGCGCGCGACCTCCTGCTCTTGCCCCGCACCCAGGTGCCGGAGCGCCGATCGGGCCCATCCACGAACTCCTTGATAAGGAGGTTCATCTTCACCGGATCGCGGGCATGAGGACCGTGACCGGCCCCCTCCAGAGTTACCAGGGTTCCCCTCGTGGCCTGGGCGAGCGCTTCACCGCGTTGGTGCGGGATGATCGCGTCGTCCGAGCCATGGATGACGAGGACGGGACACCGGACGCGAGCACAGAGATCGACGCATCGGTCCCTGGTGAATCTGGGAGCTCTCTCCCCGATGACCAGGTCCTCGCCTGTCGTCTCGAGCCCCCACCCGACGCAATCCTCGATCTGCTTCGTCGAGTGTGGCCCGGTGAACATCTGGGAGAAGAAGAACTCGAGGAAGTCGCGGTAGTTCGTGACCCAGTAGTGGGCGTTGTACTTGGCCCACCCTTCATAGGAGTCGAGCTCCGTCCAGAATCCCTCCTTCCCTCCGGCGCGCTTCGGCGAGGGCGGGGCGAGAGGCAGGGCGGGCGCTATGAACAGGGCACCCTCGACACGATCGGGATGTTCGGCCGCCAGCACGAGAGCGCGTAGTGCCCCCTTGGAGAGGGACACAAGCATCGCCTTCTCCGTACCCGTTTCGTCCATCACCGCGATCGCGTCCGCCGCGAACTCGCTTTCGTCATAGTCGAGAGGGTCCTTGGGACGGTCTGACCGGCCGTTCCCGCGCGGATCGAAGGTCACGACGCGGTGGTGCCGGGCGAGGAAGGGGATCTGAGCCTTCCAGTGACGCGAGGGGATGATCGACCACGTCGGAAGGAGCAGGATGGTCGGACCCCCGTCGCCGTAGACCTCGTAGAAGATCTTGATGCCGGCCCGATCGATGTAGCCGTCGGCGTCGGGATATCGAGCTCTCACGACCTCACCCCAACGTCCAGCGTCTGCAACCAGGAGTCGATAGCCGCCAACAGTTCCCGGTGACCCGTGGAGACACCGGAGTGGCGTTCCAAGATCATCCCGAGGTTGAAGGTCGCGACGAGCGAAACTATCGCCTCGACAGGAAAGGTGTCCGTGTCGATGTCGTACGCCTCAACAGCCCCCTGGATCGCTTCGGTAACAACGGCACGCCACTCCTCATCGACGTGCACCACGCGATCGCGCAACGCCGGCTTGTTCCACGCGAGCGCCTGTAGCTCGAGCCACACCTTCTGGTACCCCGATTCCAGGTCCTCGTCGAGGTATGACATTGCGGTCCGCCACTTCTCGAGGAACGGAACGTCCCGCGCGTACATCGCCCGTTGACGAGCTATCAACCGCTCCGTGAACCGTTCGAGGACCTGAGCAAAGAGCTCGTCCATCGAGCCGAAGTAATAGTGGACGAGGCCGTGGTTGACGCCAGCCTCCTCCGCCAGGCGGCGGGTGCTGATCTCCGCGTAGCCGGTCGAGATCAGCAGGCGCTCCGCCGCATCCAGAAGAGCGGCCCTCGCTTCGATCTTGGCAGCGGTATCGCTCATCCTATCGTCTTAGACGTATGACTAATACGCTTGACTAAACACCAGACCGGCGGGGCCTGTCAAGCTCCCGGAATCCGCCTGAGCCTGTGATGCGGGATGACGAGAGCCCGAACCCGGGCACTGGAGTACCTCAGAGCGCTTCGAGGAGCTCCTTCAATCGGATCAGATCCTGTTGGTTGGCGCGGCGCATAGCGCTCTTCATCACCGGCGCGGCTACCTTCGAGAAGCCCGATGGGATACCGCGGTTGCGAAGGGACATCTTCGTGCCGTTGCGGGGCGAGTCGGCCCAGGAGTAGGTCGTCTCCATGGGGAACGGACCTTCTGAGGTCGCCATCACGAAGCGTTCGCCGGCGATCATGTCTTTCACCTCGTAGGTGTATGCGATCGTGCGGCCCAGAACTGAGCCTCGAACGCGATCCTGCTACCGACCTGGAGTGGCTTCGCCGACTTCCAGTCAACCCGCTTGATGTTGCGATACCAGATCGTCGCGTTGTCGGGGTTGGCCGCGAAGGCAGCGACCTCGAGTCGCGGATGTTCGATCTCTATCTCAGTTTGGACATCGATCTCCATCAATGTGCAGTCACATTATCGAGGTGCGGAACCGTCGCACAAGGGGGGATTGAGATTCTTCGATCCAACATTAGCTCGCTTTATCTCGTGAAAGTCTTGGGGAAGCGGTGGCGTGTTTGCGAGCTGGTAGTCGAGGAACTGCTCGGGATCCAACTGAAGGGCTTGGTTCGTGCGACGCTCGCGGCCGATCGTCGAGATCGTCTTGCCATCCATACCGCGTCCGCAGGTGGATCCGGCGTAGTGGCCGGGGTAGATCTCGACGTCGTCTCGAAGAGACAAGAGGGTCTGCAGAGACTCGTACAGCCCCTTGGCGCGTGAGCGAAGCTCCGCTTCCTCTACGTCGATCAAGGAAAGATCGACCCTTCCGACATCACCGACGAAGAGAGTATCGCCCGTGAGAACGAACCAATCGTCGAAGAAGAGACTGACGTGCTCGGGCGTGTGCCCGGAGGTGTGGATCACGCGCGCATTCCGGTTCCCCACATCGAGGACATCACCGTCGTTCAACGGCGCGAAGTCGAAACTGACCTCGGCGCCACTGCCCAGGTACAAAGAAGCGTTGGCTGCCCCCGCTAGTTCGCGCGCTGCAGACTCGTGATCGGCGTGGACATGGGTGTCGATGACGTGACTGATCACCATCGCGTTGCCCTCGACCTCGTCGATATAGCGCTGCGGATCACCTTGCGGGTCGACCACCGCGGATAGACCGAGACTCGGGCACCCGACTATGTAGGAGGCGCAGGATCGATCGTGGTGTAACACCTGACGGAAGTACATAGCTTCCATTCTTCCCAGGTTCAACCCTTGTTGTCAAGAACTTTCTTGAATACTATAGAAGCATGGAAGAAACAGCGGCCCCTGTCCGGCCCATCTCGTTAGGGATCGGGGCCAACCTCGCTCAGTTCGCCCTTCTGGTTGGGGTGAACGGGCTGGTCGGAGCGCTTGTGGGCCAAGAACGCTCACTCGTGCCGCTCCTGGGGGAACGAGTCTTCGCGGTCGGCTCGTCCACTGCGCTGATGCTCTTCATCGTCAGCTTCGGGATCGCCAAGGCAGCGGCCAACCTCGCCGCCGGCTACTTCGCCGATCGCATCGGACGGAGGAAGGTGCTCCTCGTCGGATGGGCCTTTGGAGTTCCCGTCCCACTCGCGTTGATGCTTGCCCCCGGCTGGGGTTGGGTCATCGCAGCCAACGTCCTGCTTGGGATCAACCAGGGACTGGCGTGGTCTTCGACCGTCGTGATGAAGATCGACCTCGCGGGTCCGCGGCAGCGGGGCCTGGCAATGGGCCTGAACGAGTTCGCCGGATACCTCGCTGTGGCGATCTCCGCAATCGCTACAGGATGGCTTGCTTCGCGCTACGGGTTGCGCCCGGAACCGTTGTTCCTCGGTCTGGCGATCGCGGGCCTTGGGCTCGGCCTTTCGGTGCTATTCGTGAAGGAAACAGCAGGCCACATGGAGCTCGAGAAAGGATCGAGCGTCGGAAAGAGCTTCTCCGAAGTCGCGGCGCTGGCGAGCTTCAGGCATCGGGGTCTCGCCTCGGTGTCCCGCACCGGTCTCGTCAACAATGCCAACGACGCCCTCGCCTGGGGGCTGCTTCCCGTCCTGATGCTCGCTCAGGGCCTGAGCACCTTTCAGATCGGAACGATCGCCGCCGTCTATCCCGCGGTCTGGGGCATCGCGCAGTTAGCCACCGGTGCGTGGAGCGACCGGGTCGGGCGGCGGCTGCCGGTCGCTATCGGGATGTGGACCCAGGCCGTGGCGTTGTTGTGGTTCTGGGCCGCCGACGGGTTCTCACAGATGGTCGGCGCCGCGATCTTGCTCGGGTGTGGAACCGCGCTCACCTATCCCGCGCTCCTGGCGGCGGTCGGAGATCTGGCGGCACCGTCATGGCGCGCCTCCGCGGTCGGCGTCTATCGCACATGGCGCGACGGAGGCTACGTCGTCGGCGCCCTCACGGCCGGGGTCCTGGCCGATCTCTTCAGTCCGGGGACGGCCCTCGTGGCCGTGGCGGGCGCAACGGCGCTGTCGGGTCTCGACGCGTGGGCCAATCTCGGTTCTTCAAGTGAAGACTTGAATACTCTAGGATGAGGATCATGGCAGAGAGAGCCGCCAAAGAAGCGCTGTTCGACGAGTTCGCCCGGGTGGCAAAGGCCCTGGCGAGTGGGAGACGTGCGGAGGTCATCGACTTGCTGGCCAACGGTGAGCGTAGCGTCGAGAGCATCGCGAACGAGAACAAGATGTCGGTCGCGAACGCGAGCCAGCACCTACAGATCCTGCGTCGAGCCGGTCTCGTCTCTTCCCGGCGGGAGGGAACCTCGATCTTCTATCGTCTCGCCTCTCCCGACGTTGTCTCGTTGTGGCGCTCGTTGCAAGGTGTTGCCAGCGACAGGGTCGCGGAGGTCGATCGTCTCGGGCGCGCCTACATCGGCGAGCTCAACGGCATAGAGCTGTGGACCAAAGAAGAGCTCTCCAAGCGACTTCGGCGCAAGAACGACGTGTTGGTTCTCGATGTACGGCCCGCCGAGGAGTACGCAGCGGGTCACCTTCCCGGCGCAGTGTCGATCCCGGTCGCCGAGCTGAAGAGGCGGCTCAAGGAGCTCCCCAAGAACAAGGAGATCGTGGCCTATTGCCGCGGCTCCTTCTGCGCCTTTGCGCCCGAAGCCGCACGCTACCTGGATAAGAAGGGGTTCCGAACGCGCGTCTTGGATGCGGGTCTCCCCGACTGGGAGGCCGCGGGTCTTCCTGTGGAGGCCTAGCTCGAGTCCATACGGTTTCGGTAGCCCATGACTACAGTGCCGCCTCGACCGCACCGGCCGCCCTTAGCATCTCGTGAAGAGCCGGGTTAGCAACGCCACTCGCCAGCACGCGGGCCGCATCCAAGGCCTTCTCCTCGCCAAGCCGATACCGGTGGACATAGGCCTTCGCCACGTACTCGCGCATTCCGGTGGACGCTGCCCGCTGTTCGAGCTCGTCCACGAACCGACTCGCCCCCTCGAAACCTTGGGCGATCGCAACCTCACACAGAGCGTCCTGGCAATATGCCTCGACCCAGATGTACGCGTCGGCGATCCTGACGCATCGGGTGCGGGCGTCGTCCAGCCAGTCGATGGCTTCCTCCGGATCCCCACGCAGCGACTTCACAAGACCGATGCCGCGAGCCGCCATGCCCTCCCAACAGGGATCTGCGAAGTGGCAGCCGAGCGTGAAAGCGTGTTGATAGAGATCGGCCGCTTCGTCGACATCGCCATCGGCGAGCATGCAGTCGCCGAGCAGGGCTTCGGGCCACGCTACGAACGACGTCCAGCCTTCCTGCTCCGCCAGCTCCTTGGAACGGAGCATTGTCTCGCGCGCCTCGCTCACCGCACCCGTGAGCAACTGTGCCCGTCCCAGGAAGGCGGATGCGAAGGAGATCTGTTTCGCGACCGCGGCTTCGTCGGCGAGCGCGATCGCCTTCTCGAGCTCTACGAACGCGTCGGGGTAGTGCGCCGTATCGGACCAGCAAGCGCCCAGAACCGTCCGGATCGCGGCCTCTTCAGCGATGTCGTCGTCAACAGCTTCCAGAGCCTGGTCGAGCCATCCGCGTGCACGGTCGTACCGGCCGGCGAGCAGCTCGACGTAGCCGAGCTCACGTCTAGCTCCGGCCACAAGGTTGGCGAGACCGGCTTTCGACGCGACGTCGATCGCCTGGTGCAGTACGACGGACCCTTCCATATCTCTCCCGCGCGGCGTGTGGATGAGAGACGACCCGAGTGCGAACAGCGCTTGAGCCTCCAGAGCGGAGTCCCCAACAACCTGTGCTTCCGTCGCTGCTTGTCGGAGGGACTCGAGTCCCGCGTCGACGGCCCCTGCGGCCACTGCGGCGCGGCCGGCATCCAGCTGCGCTCGAGCAGCGGAGCTGCCGCCCAGCGAGGATGCGGACGACGCCACCGGCACGCTGACCGCGTTGGCGACATCGGGGCCGGGCTCTACACCCAGCTCCTTCATCAGCAGAGCGCGGGTCGCCTCGAGCTGCGAGCGAGCCCCCCTTCGATCACCGGATGCGGCGAGGCTTCTGATCAGCAGCGCCTGGTAAGACTCGTCGAGCGGATCGATCTCAACGAGCTTGCGAGCGAGCTTGATGGCGTCCTCAGGGGCTCCGGCGGCGATCCGTCCCAGTGCCGCCTCTCGCATCACGCTGGCGCTTGCGTTGGCGAGATGTCTCCGCTCCGTTAGAAACCACGTTTCGAACGACGGCAGCTTAGGGAAGCTGAGGCCCTCGAGGAGGGTGCCCCCGATCGTTCCGATCGACATGGCCTGGCGCCACGTTCCTTTGGTGATCCCTTCGACGTCTACTTCCGTTCCCGGCGGAAGCGAAAGCGCGATGGGCTCCCCGCGCAGTATGTCCTTGACCCCGAGGAGCCGTCTGAGCTCAGCGAGATTCCATCGCAGTGCCCCCAAAGGATCGTCGGCGTCGGCGAACAGAAGTGATGCGAGACGCTCGCGGGATACCGGCGTGTCCGAACGGATCAGGAACGCAAGGAGCGCCCATACCTTCTTACCCTTGGGGGAA
>JACCXF010000343.1 GCA_013697295.1 Actinomycetota bacterium
TTCCCCATCAGGCGGAGGCCAGCATCGCCAAGTACTTCGTGGCAGAGGCGGCGATGAAGAACGCGATCGAGGCAACCCAGATATTCGGGGGATACGGCTACATAAAGGAGTATCCGGTCGAGCGCGCGATGCGCGACGCGAAGTTGATCTCGATCGGCGGCGGCACATCCGAGATCCAGAAGATGATCATCGCTCGCGAGATCCTCGGCGACTAAGAAGCGTTACTGCTCCTGCTCGATGATCCGGCGGAGGACTCACCTCCGTCGATCACCAGGATGGATGCTAGAGCTCGGCGTCTTCGGTCACGCGCACGAGGGCCGCCAGCTCGCGCCCAAGCGGCGTCGGGGCTCCTTCAGCCTCAACCGTTATCGGGCCCTCCATGGGCGCGATGTCTTTGACGCCGACGCGCACGCCCGGCCGGATGCCCATCTGATCGAGGTAGGGAAGAACGTCCTCTTTGATCTCCGAGATCTGCGCCACGACGCCGCTCTCGCCGGGTTCGAGCTCGCTGAGACGACGGGTGCGCCGAAGATCCACGGGACAGATCGGATGCCCGTGAGGGCAGTAGTCGGGATAGTCGAGCGCCTTAGCCATGGCCTCCTCGACCCGGGCCGAGATCGCGTGCTCGAGCTTGTGAGCCTCGCCATGGACCTCGTACCAGGCCATCCCGAGCTTCTCCGTGAGGAGGCATTCGACCAGCCGGTGTCGCCGCAGCATCGTGTGGGCGAGCCTCCGCCCTTCGGGGGTGAGGAGGATCGAGCCGCCCTTTTCCTTGGTGAGGTAGCCCTCGGAGGCGAGGCGTTTGAGCATCTCGGAGGCCGACGGCAGGGAAACGTCCAGGATCCGGGCCAGGACCGTGGCCGTGATCCGCTCGCCGTCCTCTTCGAGCCGCTTTATCTCCTCGAGATAGTCCTCCACGCCCCTCATATCTCGATCCTACAGGGCCCATGACCAGGGCAAATGGGATGTTGTGCTAGCGTCGAGAACCGTGCCTACCGGAGCCCGGCATCCTCGCCGGACCAAGCTGGCCCGGATCGGGGCCATAGCCGCTCTCTTCGCCTTAACCGCCGTGCCGCTTGTCGCCGCGGGGGCGAGCGGAGAGGAGCAGTCCGATCTCAAGTCTCGGATGGAAGCCATCCAGGCTCGCTTAGACGCGGCCACCGTCAAGGTTGAAGAGCTGCGCGAGGAACAGGACGAGGTCCTCCACGACATCGCCGACATCGAAGATCGCATGGCTCAGCTCGAGGACTCGAACGAAGAGCTCGAGAAGCGCGTCGTCGAACGAGCCAATGCCATGTATCGAACGGGGAGCTCCGGGATGGTCGAGGTTCTGTTTTCGGCCGACGACTTCTCGGACCTCACATCGCGCGCCGAGCTCATGTCGCGCGTCTCGCTCGATGACTCGGGCGTGTTCGTCCGCCTCTACCGGGCCGAGAAGGAGCTGGCCGCGCTGTCGGCGCAGCTCTCCGACGAGAAAGCGCGTCTCGCCGACACCGAAGAGCGGATGGAGGCCGAAGCGCAACGGCTGCAGGGCGAGTTCGATGCGGTCGCGGCCGAGTACGAGGAGTTGCAGGCGAAGCTAGCAGCGCAAGCAGAGGCGGCGAAGGCCGCGAACAGCGCCCCGGCGGCTCCGTCGGCTCCGTCGGCTCCGAGCGCTCCCCAGGCCCCGGTGCGGTTCACCGGTGGGATGACCTGCCCCGTAGCTGGGCCAGTCTCGTTCGTCGACAGCTGGGGTGATCCACGCGCCGGCCACACCCATGTTGGGGTGGACATGATGGCTGCTTACGGGACCCCCGTGGTTGCCATCACTTCCGGCACGGTCACCTACGCGGCCTACGACGGCAGCGGCGGCAACATGATCTTCCTGTCCGGTGACGACGGCAACCAGTACTGGTACATGCACAACCAGCAGAACCTCGTGACCGGTGGGCATGTGTCTGCGGGTCAGCAGATCGCGACGGTGGGCGACACGGGTAACGCTGTGGGAACGCCGCACGTGCATTTCGAGTACCACCCCGGCGGCGGAGCTCCGGTCAATCCGTACCCGCTCGTTGCATCCATCTGCTAGACGCTTCGGTGGATCCCCTCATCATCACGATCGCCGGGATCGGCGCAGAGCTGACGCGCGACAAGCAACCTAATCTCCCCCTTACCGCCGATGAGATCGCGGCCGACGCTGCGCAATGCGCGGATGCGGGTGCGTCGATCTATCACCTGCACGTGCGCGCAGCCGACGGGACTCCCACCATGGATGTCGGTGCCTTCCGCGCTGCCCTCGGGGCGATACGAGCTCGAACGGAACTGATCGTGCAGTTCACGAGCGGGGGGGCGGTGACGGATACGGAAGATGCCCGCATCGCGCCGCTGGAACTCCAACCGGACATGGCGTCGTTGACCACCGGCTCCGTGAACTTCGGGGACGAGGTGTTCCACAACCCCGCTCCCCTCGTCGAGCGCTTCTATGTGCGCATGCGTTCTCTCGGGATCGTTCCTGAGTTCGAGATATTCGAGCCCGGGATGATCGGGAACGCCGAGCGGTTGCTGCGGGATCACGGAGACGATCATCACCGGCACTTCGACCTCGTCCTCGGAGTGCCGGGTGCCATGCCCGCGTGGCCAGACGCAGTTCCCTTCCTCGCGGCACATCTCCCGGAGGGGGCCTCCTGGAGCGCGACCGGCATCGGCAGGAGCTACGTGCAGGTTGGCCAGGACGCCATCCGACTCGGTGGGCACGTCCGGACCGGTTTCGAGGATGTCCTTTACTACGAGGCACGCGAGGTAGCGACCTCCAACCGGCAGCTGGTGGAACGGATCGCCGGAATGGCTCGCGATGCCGGCCGCCCCGTGGCTACGGTGGCGCAGGCAAGGGAGATATTGGGTCTCGAGGCTCATCGCGGTACGCTCGGGGCATGAACGATCAGAATCGTCGATTGGTCGAACGCATCGCCGAGCCCCGTTACGTGGATGGCCTGGGTTCCCGGTCGATCGAGGACCTACGAGTGATGCGGGATGAAACTCGTGAGGGCGAGAACGAGCTCTCCTTTGAGCGCCGCCTCTGTCAGGCACGGATCGACATCCTGAACGCGGAGCTCGAGCGCAGGAGCGGCGGTTCGGATGGCGACCTCATGGCGAGACTTCCCGAGATCCTGGCGACCGAGGGCGGGGGAGTCGGAGGGTCGCTGCCGAGCCGGGCCCCCGACTTCTCGATCCCGCGCAACGCAGACGTACCTCGGCGACGCGTCGAGGAGATCGTCGGCGAGCAAACGCTTGCGCGACTCCCGCACCTTCAGAGCGAAGAGATAAAGGGGATCATCGAATCCCTGGCGGCCCACGAGCGGACCGTCTCGGACCGCCGGCGGCGCGTGCACGTGGTCATGGACAACATCCAGGCCGAGATCGTCCGGCGTTACACCTCGGGTGAAGCGGATCCCGCTGCAGCTCTCAGCTAGAGGGGCCTGAGCTCCCTCAGCTCTTCTTCCCCTTGGCCTTACCCGGGGGTCCGCCCTTGGCGTGGCCGGGAGGCGTCTTCTTCGGAGCGGCTGGAGCCGGTTTCGGAGCCTTCGACTTCGACTTCGAGTGAGCGGGAGGACCGCTCGAGTGACTCGGCGCGCGGGCCTTCTTAGCCGTGGGCGCGGCGCTCGACGTCCGATGCCCGCCCCCCTTCGATCGGTTCGTCTTCCGGGTTTTGCTCTCGGAGCCTTTGCTCTTGGGTCCGTGAGATTTGCTCCTACCGTTGCCGGCGTCACTGCTGCGGGCGCGACCCTTCCCCGGGTTCCTGCCGTTGGCTTTGCCGGCCTTGCTCTTGCCCTTGGCCTTGTCCTTGCCGGCACCGTCGCTCTTGCCCGGTTCTCCGTTACCGCCACCGCCGGGCGCAGGTCGACCGGTTCCCCGATCTTGCGCTCGCAGGGCGACGATCGCAGTTCTCACCGCGCGTGCGTTCGTGTCGAGTGTGGTGCGGGGTCCTCTGCCGAGACGGTCGGGAGCCGCGGCTACGCGATCGCCGCCACCGCCACCCGAGTTACCCGAGCCGGCAGATGAAGTGGTCGAGCCCGGTTCACTGCCGGGCCCAACGAGCTCCGCCAGCGAATCACCGGGTGCCAGCGGCTCGACGAGAAGCGCCAGCGGTCCGGTGACGGGGTTGTCCGTTCCGCGTCCGTCACCCCCGGTCCGTGTGTCACTTCCGGATCCGGATCGCCCGGGCAGCGAGATCACCGGCGAGGTCTCCTCCGGTGTCGCGACCTTCATGCCGGCCCCTCCGTCGGAAACCCCGAGGGTGAAGTTCTGAGCGAGCAAGGAGAACAGGACGAGACAGCCAGCCGCGACGGCAGCCAGACATGCTCCTACGATCGTAGTGAGGGGTTTCCTAGCCTTCAAATGCCTCTCCCATACGAGTGGATTTTAGCCCGTTCCATCCCTTTTCCTGCTCCTATACGTATTTAACCAGCTACGCAGCGTAGTTTCAAGTCACTCTACCCCCTTGTCGTCGGGGATACCCCCGCCTGACTGAAGTATCTTTCTTTCGCGTTTCGCGGCCCTTGAGGGACGGGTGGGAAAAGTGCTTGCAACTGTTATGCAAGGGTGCTATATCTGTTAGCAAGGGCCGCATGAAGGGTGCGACAACGACGGTCGAGGAGAAGCTTGGTCGGAGGACGGATGAAGCTCGGGGATCTTGGCTCATTCATCCGCGAGCAGAGGCGGGCGGCGCACCTGTCGCTCAGGAAACTCTCGGAGTCCGCCGGCATCTCGAACCCGTACCTGTCGCAGATCGAGCGTGGCCTGAGGAAGCCATCCGCCGAGATCCTGCAGTCGATCGCGAAGGCGCTGGCGATCTCTGCGGAGACCCTGTACGTGAGGGCGGGCATCCTCGAGGAGGATCGCGACCACGATCTGGTGGACGAGATCCTGAAGACCTCGAAGCTGACGGACAGACAGAAGCAAGCGTTGATAGATCACTACCGGTCCTACGTCGAGACGGACGAGCCGCTCGCCCAGGCGGCTGTCGTCGCCGAGGTTGCGGCGACCCTCGCGGCCGAAGAAGAGGGACCGGAACCAAAGACGACAACGAGATGAACTGACAGACCTGACGGGAAGGGCGGAGCGACCCTCTTCACCCCCCACCCGGCGTTGGACCTCGGCGGCGTTTACGTCGACGGGGCCCAGCGAGCCTCCGGACTTCCCGTCACCTATGTGATGCATCTCTGCAAGACGGAAAGAGGAGGTGAAAGGAATGCCAAAAGCACAGGAAATGCTCTACGCCGTTGTCGGTGCCGGCGAGTTCGCGGTTGAGAAGGTCGTGGACGCTCGTCAGGTCATCGACCGGCAGCGTTCGCAGAAGGCCTACAGCGACTTCGTGAAGCGCGGGCGCACCCTGTCGACGAAGATCAAGAACTCCGGTCCGTCGAAGCAGGCGAAGGCCCAGACGAAGGTCGCACGCACGCAGGTGAAAGCCGCTGCGACGAGCGTGTCCAAGGCCGTTCGGGCGAACGCGAAAGCGACGCGCTCGGCTGCAACGAAGGCCCGTAAGGCCTCTTAAGGCCTCTTGAGGTTAGTAACGGACGGATGTGAAGGGCCCCGCCGCGTGGCGGGCTCTTTCGCGTCCGACCTCCCCCAGGAATAGCCGAAGGTGAAGGTGGTTCAGGACTACTGTGGTCCGGTCAATGACGCTCGAAGTCGACGTCCGCTGTGACGAAAGCTGTTTCGATCTCCCTCAGTGGTGGGAGCTGCTGGGCCGCGACCCTAATGGTCACGTTTTCTCGACCCCCGAATGGCACAAGGTGTGGTGGGACGAATTCGGCCACGGCAAGGAGCTCTTCCTCTTGACCATGTCTCGCGACGACGTCTTTGTTGCGATCGTGCCCCTCTATCGCGCTTCGATCGTAGGTCGCTCGGTGCTGCGGTTCATCGGCGGAGTGGACCTTACGGACTATCTCGGACCTATCTGCTCCAAGGATGATCGGGAGGAGGTGGCCGACGCCCTCGTGCGGTGGCTGCGAACGACCGATCTCGGATGGGACGAGTTCGACGCACACAACATGCCGGTGCCCTCTGGCTTCGCTGAGTTCCTCGTGGATCGCGCGGATCGTCACGGGTTTGAGTTCGTGCTGGACCAGGAGGAGACGTCCGCGGTACTACCCCTCGTGGCCGATTGGGACGGTTATCTTGCGTCTCTCGGTTCAAAGGAGCGGCACGAACTGAAGCGCAAACGACGGAAGCTCGATCGCGACCACCCCGATGCTTCGTTCCGGACGGCAACCGAGCAGACGCTCGAGGCCGACCTTCGATCGTTCGTCGGCATGCATCGCGGTGCCGAAGGGATGAAGGGACATTTCATGAGCCCAGAGATCGCGACCTTCTTCGACCGCGTTGCGCGCGCCTTCATGCCGCTCGGATGGCTGCGCCTCGATTTCCTCGAGATCGGCGGCCGCCCCGCCGCCTCTACCTTTGGGTTCGAATTGGAGAAGCGCTTCTATCTCTACAACTCCGCCTACGAGCCGGAGGCGCGCAGTTCCTCGCCGGGTCTGATGCTCGTCGGCGAACTGGTGAACGAGGCCATCGAGCGTGGATTCGAGCGTTTCGACTTCCTCCGGGGTCCGGAGCGCTATAAGTATCAGTTGGGAGCACAGGATTTGCCGTTGAACAACGTGAGGATCTTCAAGTCGAAGCACAGGCCGTGACGAGACCTAGGATGGCTGCCTGATGGGTCGCTTGGGAGTTGTCTCCTATCATTCGTCGCCCCTCGTGGAGCCCGGTTCGGGCGACTCCGGAGGGATGACGATCTACGTGCGCGAGCTGGCCGAGGCGATGGCACGGCATGGGGTTCGCACCGACATCTTCACGCGCGCTACGGGGGACCAGTCGCGGATCACCGAGCTGTCCCCCCTCGTGCGAGCGATCACGATCGACGCCGGCCCGGCTTCCCTGTCGAAGTCCGAGCTGCCCGCATATATAGGGGAGTTCTCCGCCGGTATAGCCGATCTCACGGAGGGCGAAGGCATCCACTACGACGCCATCCATTCGCACTACTGGCAGTCGGGGCTCGCGGCTAAGGCTCTGGTCGAACGGTGGAACGTTCCTTTCGTCCATTCCCATCACACGCTCGCACGCGTGAAGAATTCCCATCTGGCCTCCGGAGACGTCCCCGAACCCCAGGAACGGATCGACGGCGAGAAGGAGGTCATCCGGTCGGCCGACGTTCTAGTCGCATCCACCGACGACGAGTGGGATCATCTGGCGTGCCTTTACGGGGCCTCGCATGATCGGCTCAAGACGATCCACCCTGGAGTTGACCATTCCCTTTTCGCTCCAGCTGAGCGCGCGGCGGCGCGCGCTCAGCTGGGGCTTCGGGACGAGGTGGTCGTGTTGTATGTGGGGCGCATCCAGCGCTTGAAGGGGATCGAGCTGGCGGTTCGCGCGGTCGAGCAGCTGGTCGGAGCCGTCGAGAGAGACGTCGTCTTCATGATCGTGGGCGGTGCCAGTGGGTCCGGCGGCGACGGCGAGGTGCGCCGGCTCAACGAGCTCGTGACCGAGCTCGACCTCGAGAGCAACGTGCGCTTCATGGGCCCTCAGCGTCACGGCCGCCTGCCGGCCTTCTACAACGCCTCGGACGCCCTTGTCGTTTGCTCCCACTCGGAGTCGTTCGGACTGGCGGCCCTCGAAGCTCAGGCCTGCGGCACCCCGGTCGTTGGCACACCGGTGGGCGGCCTTTCGTACGTAGTACGGGACGGGGAGTCCGGTTTCCTTGTAGATACGCGCGATCCTGCGGTGTTCGCGTCGCGGCTCAAGACCCTGCTTGGCGACGAGCAACTGATCCAAGACTTCCGCGTGTCGGCGGTTCGCTCCGCCCAAGCCTTTTCTTGGGAGCGTTCGGCAGCCGAGTTCATCGAGCTCTTCAACTGCTTGATGACCGAACGCGCTCCGCATCTCTGCACCTGCTAGAGACCACTGCGCGCCACGACGCGAAAAAAGGTGCCTAGCTCGCGAAGAAAAATGAGGACGCCGTGAGCAGGACTTATGTTTCCCCACCTGCGACGTTGGCGCGTTGACGACATCCGGTGCGCGTCGCTATGTTCTCGCACGTTCCGAGAGGCTGAAATACGAAGCATTCGTGCTTCGCACATGCGGTCTCTCGGAACAACAGGCCCCAGAAGCCTTAGATTCGGTTGCTGTTCGTGCGTGGGGAAGTGTACGAGGGGCGGCTGCATCTCGGTTTCTGGGGCCTTCCTTTATGGCCTCGCGACCCGACCAACGTCTCGCGAGGTCTCAGCGGCGTATCAACGCCCGCAAGAAGAAACGCAAGTTAGCGGGCCGCTCGGCGATCCGGCGCGTGAGGTACGGATACCAGGCGGACCCATAAGGGACATAGCAGCGAACCTTGTAGCCCTGCGCGGCCAGGCTTTCCTGGAGTTCACTTCTGACCCCGTAGAGCATCTGGATCTCGAAATCATCCTTGCCGACGTTGTTTTGAGCCGCGGTCGTCGTTGCGTGATCGAGGAGTTCGCCATCGTGACTGGCGATGGCGGGCATCGTCCCGCGACGGAACAGCCAGTCGGTGAGGAACGCGAATTGGGCGTCGATCTCCGCGCGCTTGCGGAACGCCACGTTCTCGGGTTCGGCATAGGCGCCCTTGACGAGCCTCACCTTCGGCTTGATGCCGGCCATCATCTCGAGGTCGATCGGAGTGCGGCGTAGGTAGGCTTGCATCGCGATCCTGAGCTCGGGGTGGTCTGCGTGGAGCAATCGGTAGACGTCCAGGGTGTCTGAGACGTAGTCGGACTGCTCCATGTCGATCTCTACCGTGGTTCCGGCCGCCGTTGCTTCGGCAGCGAGCCTCCGGAGATGGTCGATGCAAGCTCCCTTGTCGAACGCGAGACCCAACTGGGTGAGCTTGACTGAAACGGTCGTATCCACGCCGCTCTCCTGGATCCGCTTGATGGCGACGAGGTAGTCGTCCGCGGCCGCAGCGGCTCCCTCGGGATCTGAGACCCCCTCGCCCAGGAGATCCAGGATCCCTCCAACCTTTTTCCCGTTGAGGTCCACGATGGCGTCGATCGCGTCGTCCAGCGCATAGCCGGCCACGAACCGGTCGACGACCGAGCGAGTCAATCTGCTACGCGTGACCAGTTTCTCCATCGCCGGTTTCTCCGCGATCCACAGCATCGAGCGACTTAGCACTGTGCCGGTCCCTTTCTTCGACCCCTTGCAGACCTGACATCATAGGCATCGATATGGCGAAGCTGGCTGTGCTGGGAGGCGGGAAGATGGGCGAGGCTCTCATCGCCGGGCTTCTCGCGTCCGGATGGCGCAAACCGGACGAGATCGTGGTGACAGGGCGACGTCCAGAACGCCTCGAGGATCTTGCGGTCGCCCATGGGATCGAGACGACCACCGACAACGCGGGGGCGGTTGCCGGGGCGGACGTCATCGTGCTGGCCGTCAAGCCGCAGGACATCGAAGCGTTGCTCGCCGACATCTCAGCACATGTGGGCGAGGACCAGACGGTGCTGTCGGTGGTGGCGGCTATCCCGACCGATTTCATCGAGGAGCGGTTGTCCACCTCCGCTCCGGTCGTCCGAGCGATGCCCAATACAGCTTCCACCGTTCACGAAGGCATGGCTGGAATCGCGGCCGGACGCCATGCGAGCGAGACTCATCTAGGCCTAGCGCGCGAGGTCCTCGAGAACGTCGGTCGCGTGGTCACGGTTCCGGAGAGCTCCTTGGACGCGGTCACTGCGATCTCGGGATCGGGACCGGCGTATTTCGCACTCCTGGCCGAAGCGATGATCGAAGCGGGCATCCTTTTGGGTTTGTCACGCGAGATCTCAACGGATCTGGTGATACAGACGATGTTCGGGTCCGCAAAATTGCTGCGGGACGAACGCATGCATCCGGTAGAGCTGCGCGAGATGGTGACGTCCCCGGGGGGGACCACCACAAGAGCCATCCAGGTGCTGGAACAATCGGGTGTGCGCGCCGCGTTCCTCAACGCGATCCAGGCTGCGATGGAACGATCCCGGGAGCTCGCCGGAGGCGAGCCGGAAGCCTGAGATGAGCCAGATCATCGTTCGCCCGCTCAGCGAGGCGGACCTCCCGATCGTCCTCGACATCCACGAGGAAGTCGCTTCCGAGCGCCGCTGGATAGGGACGGAGCCACCGATCGATCGGGCCAAGGTCCAAGCGCGTTTCACAGAGAGTTTCATCGCGGGCAACGGCCGGATGTTGGTCGCGGAGGTCGGCGACGGGATCGTTGGAAGCGTGGGGCTCACCGGTTCGGGGTTGCTGGACCTTGGGATGGCAGTCAGGACTGAATGGCGCGGGCGCGGGGTCGGGTCCGCGCTTATGGATGCGGCGATCGACTGGGCGCGCCGGTCGGGGGGCTACAAGATCACGCTTCAAACATGGCCTCATAACGAGGCGGCCATCCGCCTCTACAAGAGGTGCGGCTTCGAGCAAGAGGGCTATCTCAGGCGGCACTGGAGAAGGCGCAATGGCGAACTGTGGGACGCGATCGTCATGGGTTTGCTACTCGACGAGATCGATGAGGAACTCGATTGAGCGAGTCCACCGCCCTCATCGTCGTCGACGACATCGCAAAGGCCTATGACTTTGGCGCATCGCATCCGCTGCGTCCGGAGCGCGTTCTCATTACCTACGACAACATCCGCACGATGGGGTTCTTGGATGATGCGCGGGTCGTGGAGGTGCCGTCGCGTTCCGCTACCGATGGCGAGATTCTCGCCGTGCACGATCTGGTCTTCGTCAATGCAGTGAAAGACATCGACACGGGGATGGCCCCGACAGGTCTCGGACGGCAGTTCGGACTCGGCACCCCAGACAACCCGATCTTCGACGACATGCATGTCGCGGCTGCTGCCGTCTGCGGCGCGTCCGTGAGGGCCGCCGAACTGGTGGCAACAGGGGAGGCACAGCATGCTTTCAACCCCGCCGGGGGACTCCATCACGCGCGACGGAGCGAGGCCTCGGGTTTCTGTATCTACAACGATCCGGCCGTAGCGATCGGACGGATCCTCAGCCTCCATCCCGACTGGCGGGTGATGTACATCGACGTCGACGTGCACCATGGCGACGGTGTTCAGTGGATCTTCTACGAGGAACCGCGCGTCCTTACTTTGTCCCTCCACCAGTCGGGTCGTTACCTCTACCCGGGTACCGGGTTCGAGAACGAGATCGGCCGCGGCGATGCCATCGGGACCTCCGCCAACATCCCACTGCTTCCGCTTACCGGGAACGAGGATTATCTCTGGGCGCTGGAGGAGACCGCGTTGGGGCTCGCCGAAGCGTTCCGCCCCGACGTGCTGGTCGTGCAACTCGGCGCCGACACGCATTTCAACGACCCGCTTGCGAATCTGGGCCTGACGATGCCGGCCTTCCCACCGATGATCGAGATCCTGCACCGGTGCGCTCATGATTTCGCCTCGGGTCTCTTGGTGGCCACGGGAGGAGGCGGATACCAGTTCGAAACCGTGGTTCCCAAGGTCTGGACGATGCATTTCGCCGAGATGTGTGACGTGCCCGAGCGCATCCCCCACGAATGGATGGACGACAAGCCGGCGGACGAAGTCTCCAAGCCCTATCGCAACGAGGTCGAGGCGTCGGTGCGCGAGGTCCTCGGGGCGTGCGTCCCGAGATTGCGTGCGTTAGCCGGCTCCGCCCCGTAGATTGCCTCCGTGAACGCAATCCACGAGTACGTCGCGTATTCGGTTCCCGCAGGCTTCTTGTTGCTGGCGCTGTGGACCCTTTTCGCGTTCGTGCGCAACAAGCCACCCCACGACTGGTACTGGACCCTGCTGGCCGCTCTTCAGATCGTCCTGGGCATCCAGATCGTGGTCGGGATCGTCCTGTTCCTCATGGGCGGGCGCCCGACACCGCCTAGCGGACCGGTGTGGCTCCACTACGTCTACGGCGGACTGTTCCCTGCGGCCCTGCTCGTAGCCGCTCATCGGTACGCGTCGGAGCGATTCAAGGAGATCCCCTACGTCGTGTTCGGGATCGTGGCCCTGGTGAACTTCGGGCTGACCTTCCGGGCGCTTCAAACTGGCCTGGGGTAGGTGAACCTCGCCGACGTCATCGTCTTGATCTTGGCAGCGTCACTCGCTTATCGAGGATGGCGACGAGGGTTGCTGGGACAGGTCTTCGAGCTCGGGGGCGGCTTCATCGGACTGGTGGCCGGCGTAGCGCTGGGCCCCCGCATAGCGGATGCGTTCACGGATCAAGCCGGGATCGGCTCGGTCATGCTGTCCTTGTTGATCGTGTTCCTGTGCCTGTCACTGGGACAGGCGCTGGGCTATGTGGTCGGGCATCGATCCGGATCGCTCGCCAAGCGCGCCCGGCTCGGGGGTCTCGATGCGGGGCTCGGAGCGGCCTTCGGGATCGTCCTGACGCTGTTGACCTACTGGCTCGTCGGCTCTCTGTTGGCCCAGAGTTCGATCCGGCCGCTGGCGCGCGAGCTCCAGCGTTCCATGTTGTTGCGCGCGATGATCGATGTGTCGGAGCCACCGGATGTCTTGGGATCTCTGCGCCAGTACCTCGCGACGGCCGATTTCCCGCAGGTCTTCGCCGGCCTTCCCCCGCAGATCGGCCCGCCGGTCGAGCTGCCATCGGGCCGCGTCGCGGAACGAGCGAGGAGAGCCGCTCAGGCCTCAACCGTACGTATCGTCGTTCCGGCCTGCGGTGGGACCCAGCTGGGCAGTGGGTGGATAGCCGCGGAGTCCACCGTCGTGACCAACGCGCATGTAGTAGCCGGGGGTCAGAACGTGACGGTCGAAGAGCTTGCCAGCGGAGCGCACGCGGCCACCGTCGTCAGCTTCGACAAGAACACTGACGTGGCCATCCTGCACGTGGAGGGATTGATGGCCCCGGTCCTGGAGCTAGAGCGCGTCACGCTTGAGCGCGGAACTCCGGGTGCCACCCTCGGTTATCCGGGATCCAAGGGTGGCCGCCTCGAGGTGCTGCCGGCCGCAGTGCAAGGCAGCTTCCAGGCGCGAGGGCGCGACATCTATGGACGAGCCGAGGTCACCCGCTCGGTCTACGAGCTCCGCGCCGGCGTGGAGCAGGGCGACTCGGGCGGGCCTTTCGTGCTTCCCGACGGACGGGTGGGCGGCGTCATCTTCGCCGCCTCGACAACCGACGGCAATACTGGTTACGCGCTGGTGGGCGAAGAGGTCGCCGACGACGTCAGCCGGGGCGCCGGGCGCACCGGGGCCGTCGGAACGGGCTCCTGCACGCGTTGAGTCACGCGGTCTGACCGCCGTCCACTACTAGGGTCGCTCCCGTGACGAACGAGGAAGCATCCGACGCGAGGAAGATCGCAGCACCGGTGATCTCTTCGGACGTCCCCCATCGACCCATCGGGATCGTCGATCGGATGTACTTGTCGGTCGGCTCGTCCTCTCGAAGGTTCGAGTTGAGATCGGTCGCCACCCAGCCCGGGGCGATGGAGTTCACGCGCACGCGGGATTGAGCTAATTCCTTGGCGACCGCCTGGGTCATCAGCCGGGCGCCTCCCTTCGCGGCGGAATAG
Source organism: Actinomycetota bacterium (assembly GCA_013697295.1). Lineage (GTDB taxonomy): Bacteria > Actinomycetota > CADDZG01 > CADDZG01 > WHSQ01 > JACCXF01. Next base: position 13,538 of record JACCXF010000343.1, read on the forward strand.
AAGGACAGGCCCTCGGCCCCCTGCACGCCTGCGACGGATGAGATCTGGATGATGGAGCCTCCATCCCCGTCGATCATCGCTTGGGCCCCTATCTGGGTCGCGTGGAACACCGAGTCCAGATTCAGAGCCATGACCTTGTCCCATCCCTCCGGGCGCAGCGCTACGAGCGGAGACACGAACTTCGTTCCCCCCGCGTTGTTCACCAGGATCTGCAGCCCTCCGAGCTCGACAACGGTCCTGTCGACCATCGATTGGATCGCGGCGCGATCCGTGACGTCCGTCGGAACGACGAGGCAGCGACGGCCATGTGTCTGTATCTCCGTGGCCAGACTCTCGAGGTCACCCTCGCTGCGCGCTGCCACCGCAACGTCGGCGCCGGCCGCTGCCATCGCAAGCGCGATCGCGCGGCCGATGCCCCGTGACGCTCCGGTTACGAGAGCGATCTTGCCCGATAGAGAGAATAGTTCAGTGCTCAACGCAACTCCTTCCGGTTCACATCGAGTGGTCGCCTGCAGACCAACCCTTAGGATGCTCGCATGTACAAGGACTTCCTGATCGAGACGAAAGATGCGTTGGTCGCCGCCGGGATAACCGGCCGTCATCGGTCCCATTCTCGCAACAACGCGGTGTCGAAGATACGCGGCATGGTCGACGATGACATCGAGGCCAGGTTCGGCCTCAGCGGCATCGAGAAATACACGGCACTCGAGGTCCTGGGCTTCCTCGCGCAGCTCACCGGCTGCTCTCCCGACGTCGAGGACCTGGCCGGAGAAGACACCGTCGACCCGGTGCGGACCGTCGAGGCGATAGTCGCAGGGGCGGAGCGGCTACGAGACGAGGCACGACGAGGGGCAACTCTCTTGGCTGCCACAGGTCACCCCACCGGGATGCTCGATCATCACATCAGGGTCGTGGAGGCTTACCGGGACGCTGGGGGCAAAGTCATCAGGCTCCGAGAAGAGGAGAAACTGCCGGCCCTCAAATCGCGCGCCGAGATCCGCTACGTCGGCGATGTCGGTTGCATCTCGGATGGAGCGTCGTTGTTCCATACACATTCGTCCAGACCCATGGAGGTCATGCTCGAGGCCGAACCCTGGCCCGACATCGTCCTCGGCGACCACGGGTTCGCGGGAGCCGCGATCGAGAGAGGCATCCCGACCGTCGCGGTGATGGATATCAATGATCCCGCGCTCGCCGTGGCGTGGGCGGAGAAGCGCGATGTGATCGTTATCCCCATGGACGACAATCGTCCGCCCCGTCTCTACGAGCCCTCGTGGCGTCTCTTCGATCGAATCATCCGACGTCTCGAAGGTCCTGAAGGATGAGCGATATGGACGAGGCGCTTCGAACGGTCCTCGAGGATTGCCTGGCCGTCCGACCCGACGAAGAGGTCCTCGTCGTGACCGACCCGGAACGCCTCGCTATCGGTCGCGCGTTGAGCGAGGCCGCTAGGGTTATGGGAGCCGAGTCCGTACTAATGGAGATGTCGGAGCGCGACACGAACGGGGAGGAGCCGCCGCCTTCGGTCGCAGCAGCCATGCTCGTGTGCGACGTCCTGATCGCTCCCACCACGAAGTCTTTGTCCCATACCGAAGCCCGTCGTGCCGCGTGTGCCCAGGGCGCGAGAGCTGCGACCATGCCTCAGATAACCGAGGACATGTTGGTCCGCACGATGGCGGCGGACTACGCCCAAGTGCGTCGGCTCTCCGGAGCCGTCGCTGCCGCGCTGACTGCGGGTAACCAGGTAGACATCACGAGCACGCAGGGGACCGACATCACGCTCGGTATCGAGGGGCGAACGGCCCTTTCGGATGACGGCGACATCACTGCCGCGGGAGGATTCGGCAACCTCCCGGCTGGTGAAGGCTTCGTCGCTCCCGTCGAAGGCACGACGAGCGGTCGCATCGTTTTCGACGGGACCATCTGGCCGATCGGAAGGCTTGATCAGCCTCTCACGGTTGACATCGAGGGCGGATACATAACCGGCATGTCGGGCCCATCAGCTGATGAGTTCCAAGCCATCCTCGAACCCCACGGTCGAGAGGCATTCGCCGTCGCCGAGCTCGGGATCGGAACGAACGACGCTGCTCGGCTGACGGGCAACGTCCTCGAGGATGAAAAGATCCTCGGCACGATCCACGTCGCTTTCGGTGACAACCACACTTTCGGTGGAACGGTTCGAGTGTCATCCCATCAAGACGGGATCGTCCTCGAGCCGAACGTGGACATCGATGGCAGGACGATCCTTCGGGACGGGCGTCTGACCGTGTGAGAGGTGTTGAGGGAAGGGTCTAGGGGGGCCTGGGGTGACTGCTGGTATAGTCTGGTCGCGATGACGGATCCCGGGAATTCTTCAGGCGGCACCTCCGCAGACAACCCCCCGACCATAGGTCGTTTCCTCACGGTGGCCGAGGTCGCGCGCCAGCTTCGGGTGTCCAACATGACCGTTTACCGCCTCATCAAAGCGGGTCAGATGCCGGCCGTCCGCATCGGTCGGGGCTTCAGGCTCCGCGAAGAGGACGTCCGCAAGTATCTTGACTCGAGGTACATGGACGCCGGCTGAATCGCCGGCGGCGTAGTGCAGCTCGACCGTCCCGAGGGGCGGTCTTTTTCTTGAAACTCGACCGAGGGTCGGTGTGAACTTTGGATCTCGAAAGAGCGTACGATCGATTGCTGGAGAATCCTGGAGTCGTTCTGCTGCTGGGGGGGATCGATACAGGAAAGACGACCTTCGGTATCGAACTCGTTCGCCGGGCGGCGGCGGCCGGCATCTCGGCAGCGATCGTGGATGCGGAGGTCGGACAATCCACGGTGGGCCCTCCCACGACCGTCGGACTACGGCTCTGCGCAGACATTCAGGAGTTGACTCGAGAGTCGCTGCTGGTTGCCGACGAACTTGGCTTCGTAGGCAACATCACGCCTCGGGGGCACCTTCTTCCACTCGTGGCCGGAACCGCTCGGCTCGTTGCGAAGGCGCGCGAGGCAGGATGTCCGATGATCGTCGTTGACACCACCGGCTATACCTCGGGCATCAACGGACAGTCGCTCAAGTACCACAAGATGCAAACCGTTCGCCCAGACTTCGTGGTCGCATTCGAACGGGGCGGGGAGCTAGAGCCGATAGTAGGCATCTCCCACCGCTTCACGCCTGCAGAGGTGCTCGAGCTGGACGTCGCGCAGGAGATCGATGTTCGCAGCGCCGAGGAGCGTATGAGCTTCCGTGAACAGCAGTTTCAGTCGTACTTCGCCACTGGAACGTCGCGCTGGAGGGTCAAGCCCACCGTTTTCATGCCCACGCTGCCCCCGGAGTTCGATATGAGACTTCTGGATGCTTTGGTAGTGGGCATGGAGGACGGGAAGGGTTCGTGCGTGGGCATCGGCGTGCTGGAATACGATGCGTCCGAGGATTTCCTCCGGATGGTGTCTCCCGTCACGGAGGGAGTGAGAGGCCTCCGTTTGGGATCGATCAAGATCGATACGGATGGCCGCTCCAAGGGACCGGTCGATATGCGCTACCTGTTCCGGTCTGAATAGGTGCGTCTTTAAGAGCAGTTGAGTTAAGGAGTGAAGGATGCCGTCTCTCGTCAAGAAGCGCCGCAAGAAGATGCGCAAGAAGAAACATCGCAAGATGCTCAAGAAGACGCGCTGGCAGCGGCGCCAACAAGGAAAGTAACGGCCTCGCTCGTGGGGAAGGTTCCCTAGATGGAGAAGCGCGGGATCGTCACGTTCTTGTCGGACTACGGACTTCAGGATGAGTTCGTGGGCGTATGCCACGGAGTCATGCTCAAGATCGCTCCCCACCTCAAGGTCGTGCAGATCCACCACAACATCCTGAGGCAGGACATCCGTCATGGGGCGATCGTGTTACTTCAATCCTGCAGGTTCATGCCGCCTGCGGTGCACCTCGCCGTCGTCGATCCAAGCGTCGGTTCGGGGCGCAAGGCGATCGTTCTCGAGACGGTCGCGGGTTCCATCTTTGTGGGTCCCGATAACGGCTTGTTGATGCCAGCGTCAGTGGAATGCGGAGGCGTTCGGCGCGCATTCGAGATAACGAGTGAGAAGTACACGTTGTCCCCCGTGTCACACACCTTCCAGGGCCGGGATGTTTTCGCTCCCGCCGCGGCCCACGTAGCCAACGGGGTCGACCCCTCGGAGCTGGGGCCGGAGGTGGAGCCGGCCGATCTCATTCCACTGGAGATCCCTGCGGCCTGGCTCCACGACGACCATCTGCATGCAGAGGTCCTGCAGGTGGACAGGTTCGGCAACCTGCAGCTCAACATGAGCAGAGACGTGCTCGAGAAGACCGGGCTGCAACGGGGCCGAGTCTTGGAAGTGAGGCTCGAGGGACATCGCTTGAACGTCCCGTTCGGAGACACGTTCGCCGATGTGGACGTGGGCGAGTTCGTGCTGGTCGAGGACTCGTATGACTACATGTCGCTGGCGATTAACAAAGGCGACGCAGGGGCAAAGTTGAGGGCGGGGGCGGGATCTACCGCCATCGTCGGACCCTAAGAACAACTAGGGGGGAGCTGTGGCCGCTAAGCGGCGTGTGCTCATAACCGGTGTTTCGCGCTTCCTCGGATTGCGGCTGGCCAAGAAGCTCGAGCGCGACGATGACGTCGAGCTGGTGGTGGGTGTCGATATCGAAGAACCACCGGTCGGGATCGAGAAGCTTGACTTCGTCCGAGCCGATATCCGGAGCCCGCTCATAGCGCGGGTTCTGGATTCGACGAATGTCGATACGGTCGTGCACACGAACATCGCCTCGAGCCCGAGTCGGTTGGGCGGCCGTTCCCAGATGAAAGAGAACAACGTCATAGGGACGATGCAGTTGCTCGCTGCGGTTCACCGGGCCAAGAACATCCGCAAGGTCGTTATGAAGTCGTCGTCTGCAGTCTACGGATCCGGTCCGGGGGAGCCATCGATAGTGCCCGAGGATCACGCGGCCCGACACGTCGACCTGTCGGGGTACGCGAAGGACTGCGCTGAGGCCGAGACCTTCGCCCGCGACTTCGGGCGCCGGCGTCGGGACGTGGACCTCGTCGTCCTTCGGACTCAGAATGTGGTTGGCCCAACCGTGCGGTCCAGCCTGACCGACTATCTGTCGTTGCCGGTGATCCCAACGGCGCTGGGGTTCGACCCCCGACTCCAACTGTTGCATGAAGAGGATGCCGTTGATGCCCTGTCCGCCGCCATGACCGGTGACAGTCGCGGTATCTACAACATCGCCGCTCCGGGCATCGTGTACCTGTCGCAGGCGATCAGATTGCTGGGCCGCCCGCAGTTACCTTTACTGCTTCCCGCTGCCGGACCTACGGCGCGTCTCCTCCAGCGCTTCAACCTCGTCGACTTTCCGGTTGACCAGATCAGGTTGATCCTGTTCGGCCGGGTGGTCGATATACGCCGCGCTCAGGAGGCTTTCGGCTTTGCTCCCCGGTTCACCTCTCAGGAGTCACTGCTGGACTTCAAGCATCACAGGGATTCCGAACCCCATGGCGACCCCGCCGTGAGGCCGCGCTGGGAGCGAGACCTCATCGATGCTCTTGGTTCCAAGAGCGGCAGCGACGTGGAGACCGTCTGATGGGCGACGCGGAAGTCATCCAGATCGACACTCGCGCGCGGGCGGCGTCGTCCTCGACCGCCGCTCGTAAACAGGCGGGGCGGGCCCGGTGCCGAGCCACCACCTCGACGGGGCGTCCATGCAGGAACAACGCGGTTGACGGCAACGACTACTGCAGGGTCCACGGCGGCGAGACCTCCTCAGCGGAGGTCGTGCCCGCACCTTCGCCACCCGCCGGGGCCTCGAATCCGATCGAAGGCTTCATCGACTGGCTGGGCGACTTCGCGCGACGGCGCTTGAGCGGCCAGTACCCGATCGACGACTTCGGGTACGACCCGGAGCTGGCGCGTGAGGTACTCGTGCCGTTGATGCAACCTCTTTACGAGCACTATTTCCGGGTTAGAACCTTGTGGGTGAATCGGATCCCCGCCGACGGGCCGGCGCTGCTCGTGGGCAACCACTCCGGCACCGTCGCTCTGGACGCCGTGATGATGCAGCACGCGGTGGCGACAGAGCACCCCGAAAGACGCACGGTGCGAAACATCGGGGCCAACCTCGTCTTCGGTTTGCCGATACTTGGGCCACTCGCCCGGAAGGCGGGGAACGCGGTCGCTTGTGATGAGGACGCCTACGAGTTGTTGCGGCGCGGCGAGCTGGTGGGGGTCTTCCCCGAGGGGTTCAAGGGGGTTGGCAAGGGGTGGAGCGAGCGCTACCGACTGCAGCGGTTCGGCCGCGGGGGGTTCATCGAGGTTGCACTGCGGGCGCGGGTTCCGATAATCCCTGTCGCCATCGTCGGCGCTGAGGAGTCCTACCCGATGATCGCCAACTCCGGCTTTCTAGCGAAAGCGCTGGGTCTCCCGTACTTCCCCATCACACCCACATGGCCGTTGCTGGGACCTCTGGGGGCGATCCCGCTTCCCGCCCGCTGGATCATCGAGTTCGGAGAGCCCATCCCGATGGACGACTACCCGGAGGATGCAGCGGACGACAAGATGCTGGTGTTCGAGCTAGCCGACACCATCAGAGACACCGTGCAGCAGATGCTGTTGAAGAATCTGAAGGTTCGAGGCGGAACCTTCTTCTAACTGTGGGCTAGAAACCGACGCCGGGGATCTGAGCCAGCCGGAGGATCCCCA
>JACCXF010000357.1 GCA_013697295.1 Actinomycetota bacterium
GCACTCCTGCGAGGAAACCCCCAAGAACGGCTCCGACGACACCGATAAGCATCGTAATGATGATGCCGCCCGGATCGTCTCCGGGTAGGAGCGCCTTGGCTATTGCCACTGCGATTAACCCTAGGATCAGAAAGGCGATGATGCCCATCAAACCTCCTCAGTCGGGACTGAACTACCAGTCCATTGGACCGCCCGTACCCCCTTAAGTTACAGAAAAAATGCCCAAGTAGGTGGAATTTCAAACGTCGCTCGTAAAGCTAGGACCCGCGGCATCCACGTGTATCCACACGAAATCTCTACACGCGGCCCATCTCCCCACGCATCGCGTCCATAGAATGACCCATCATGAACGACGGCAGGATGGCCGAACGAACGCTCACGGAACGCGATTTGAATCGAGCCCTGCTCGCTCGACAGCTCCTTCTCGAACGGTCGGACCTGTCCCTTAACAAGGCACTCGAGCGGATCGGGGGGCTTCAGACTCAGTACGCACCTTCTGCGTATATCGGGCTGTGGGCGCGCTTGAGGGACTTTCGAAAGGAGACGCTGACTCAGGCGCTCGAGAAGCGTCGGATCGTCCAGGCGACGATGATGCGCATCACGATCCATATGGCCACCGTGCCCGATTACAAGCTCTTCTCCGCCGCCACGAGGAAGAGCCGCCGAAAAGCATGGCTCGCCTATCACCGCCGACACGCCGGCGACCTCGATATGCCGGCCGTGGCGCGAAGCGTCCGCAAACACCTCGCCGATGGTCCCCGAAAGCAGGCTGAGCTCGCCGCGCTGCTCGAGAGCGACGGTTTTCCCCGCATCGCCTGGTCGGGCGCCGGACTGTGGGTCGACCTGGTTAGGGTGCCGCCCTCCGGAACCTGGGCCAAACGGAGAGCCGACCTCTACTCTCTCGCCGAGGACTGGATCGGCGCCTATCAGGACGACGAGCGTGCGGGGATCGAACACCTGGCGCGCCGCTACCTGAGCGGCTTCGGGCCTGCGCCGGTCACCGACATCGCCAACTGGGCCGGCCTCCAGGTCACAGCGCTTCGCCCGGTCATCGCAGATATGAAGTTGCGCCGGTTCAAAGATGCCAAGGGAGGGGAGCTCATCGATCTTCCGCGCGCACCTCTTCCGGACGCGGATACTCCTGCCCCCGTGCGGTTCCTCCCCACATGGGATGCCAGCCTCCTTGTGCACGCCCGGCGCACGCAATTACTTCCGGAGGCATATCGCCCGCGGGTCTTCGACACGAAGACTCCGCATTCCGTACCTACGTTCCTGATCGATGGACGAGTCGCGGGAACGTGGCGCTACGAGAAGGAACGAGTGAAGGTGTCTCCGTTCGGCCGGCTATCGCCCTCTGCGCGAGGACAACTCGAAGATGAAGCCGACCGACTCGCCGCCTTCCACGCGGACTGAGCTTCTACCGTTTCGGAGTATCCGGGTCGGTCTCGGCGGCCTTTCGCTCCAGTTCCTGCGACTGTTCGCGAGCCCGCTCGGCCTCCTCGGCCGCCCGGCGAGCGGCAAGGTCTGCCTCGCCCGCTTCCCTGGCGGCTCCAACGGCTCCCTGGCGATGCTCCTCGGCCTCTTCGCGCCGCTGAACGACCTGCTTCTCGCGATTCTTTCGCATCGCGCCGAAAGCAAGCGCCCCGATGATCAGGACGGCGGCCACTACCAACACGACGATGAGCCAATCCGGCATCTCGACCTCCTTCTCCTAAGCTGTTCTGTTTCCCTGAGCCTTTCCCCATTCTCCCGCATCTAAGGTCGAGGTCTCGGGAAGCACCTGTTTGCGGCCTGTGTCGCTGGCTAGTATGCACAGGCGGGCGAGAAGTTCATCGGAGGCACACGTTTGAGCCGGAAAACATGGATCCTGACCGCGGCGGTCGTCGGATCCGGGATCGTCTTCCTCGACTCCACCGTCGTCAATGTGGCGCTCCCACAGATCGGGAAAGACCTACCGAGCACCAGGCTCGGCGTGCTCGAGGGCCAGAGCTACGTCTACTACGGCTATCTACTCTCGCTGAGCGCTCTTCTGATCCTCGCCGGCGCGCTCGCCGACTTCTACGGCCGTAGGCGACTCTTCTTGATCGGGATGATCGGCTTCGGAGTGACCTCGGTCATGTGTGGGCTCGCGCCCAACCTCGAGCTGCTGGTCGTAGCCCGGGTGCTGCAAGGGGCCGCTGGGGCGATACTCGTTCCCGGGTCCCTGGCGATCCTCACTGCATCGTTCGAAGGCGAGGAGCAGGGGCGCGCGTTCGGAGTGTGGGCCGGTGCGTCCGCACTCACCACGATCCTCGGCCCGGCCGTCGGTGGAGCACTGGTCGCCAGCGTGACGTGGCGAGCCGCCTTTCTCATCAATGTCCCACTCGTCCTGGTCGGGATATGGGCGAGCCTGCGACACCTTCCCGAATCGCGCGACGAGCACGCTTCGGGGCACTTTCACTGGTTCGGGGCGCTGGCGGTTGCGGTAGCGGTTGGTGGTCTCACCCTGGGCGCGATACGCGGGCAGGCTGAGTCGTGGAGCGGCCCGTTCCCTTTCATAGCGCTCGCGCTCGGTGGGGTCACCGCGGCCGCCTTACCCATCATCATGATGCGGGCAAGGAACCCCCTGATACCCCCACAACTGTTCCGGTCGCGGAACTTCACCATCACGAACATCTCGACTCTGGTGGTGTACGGCGCTCTCTACGTGATGGGGCAGTTCCTCGCGCTCTTTGCGATCGGCACGCTCGAGTACAACGAGCTCGGGTTCGGACTCGCCACCATCCCCGGGAGCCTCGCCCTGGCCGCCTTCTCGACGAAGTTCGGCGCGCTTGCCGCGCGGCATGGACCCCGGCTGTACATGGCTGCTGGTCCGGCCGTGATGGGGCTCGGTCTCCTGTGGCTCATCCGGATACCCAGCACAAGTGAGGGCTGGGCGGTGACCCTCTCGGACGCGGGGAGCTATGTGCCCCCAACCGACTACCTCATCGACGTGCTTCCCGCACAGATCGTGTTCGGGATCGGGTTGATGATCATGGTGGCCCCTCTGACCACCGCTCTCATGCGTTCGGTCCCGGTCGACAACTCCGGAGTGGCATCGGCAGTGAACAACGCCATCTCGCGCGTGGGCCCTCAATTGGTGGGGGCGCTCTTGTTCATCGCCATCAGCGCAACATTCGCCTCGGCGCTCGGCGGGCTCGCTCCCGACGCCGGGTCTAAGACCAGCGAGATCAGTCCCCTCAACCAACCCCCTGCGGATTCAAGTCCGGAGCTGGCCTCCGCAGTGCTCGAAGCATCTACAGATGCGTTCCGTCTGGCCATGCTCGTCTCGGCGCTGTTGTGTTTCGCGGGTGCCACCGTTAACGCAGCCGGCATCAGCAATCAGGCCTTCATGCACAACGAACCCACGGAGGAGCCGCTGAGCCCCGCGTTACCCGGGGCTACGACCGGCTCACAGGCGAATGCCTAAGGCAAGCGGTCTCTCAAACGAGGCGAGCACGACGTTGCCGGGCGGAACCCTCACGTTCCTCTTCACCGACATAGAAGGTTCGACCAGGCTCCTGCAAGCGCTCGGTGAACGCTACGGCGAGGTGCTCGCCCGACATCACGCGATCCTCCGCGAGGTGCTCGTCGGGCAGAATGCCATCGAGGTCGGCACCGAGGGCGATGCTTTCTTCATCGTGTTCTCCCAGGTATCGGACGCCATCAACGCGGCGGTCCGGGCGCAGCGAAAGCTGCATGACCACGACTGGGGGCCGGGAACCCAAGTAGCGGTCCGCATGGGCATCCACACTGGAGAGGCACGGCGCCTGGGCGATCGGTATGTCGGTATCGACGTGCACCGTGCGGCCCGGATCGCCGGTGCCGCCCACGGAGGCCAGATCCTGTTATCTCGTCTGACTGCCGAACACGTGCGTTCTTCATCGGCGATCGATCCAGAGGTTCGGTTGGTAGAGCTCGGCGATTTCCGACTGAAGGACCTGGAGCAACCAGAGCACCTATTCCAGCTGAACATCGACGATCTGCCGGGCGATTTCCCACCGCCCTCGACCCTCGATCATCCGCTCGAGCTCCCGCGCCTTGCGGGGTCCATCGTCCGCCGCGACAAGGAGCAACGGGAGATCGTCGAGCTCCTTCGCTCGGATCGGCTGGTCACCCTCACCGGGCCCGGTGGGACGGGCAAGACTCGATTGGCCGTCGAGGTCGCCAGGCATGTGTCCGAGGAGTTCTCGGCGGGGACCTTCTTCGTGCCGCTCGCGCCGATTGGTGACTACGAGCTCGTCGCCGCGACGATCGCGAAGACCCTACGGATCCGCGAGATCGGAACGCGCCCGACACCGAGTCACTGCACGACTTCTTCAGGGACAAGAACAACCTGCTTCTCTTGGACAACTTCGAGCATGTGATCGACGCAGCACCGGTGGTCGCTTCTCTACTGGTGAACGGTGACAGGTTGCGGATCTTGGTCACGAGCCGTGCACCGCTTCACGTGAGCGGCGAGAGAGAGTCCCCGGTTCCGCCGATGAGCGTGCCCATTCCTGCACGAAACGAGAAGGCCGATCAACTCCTTACCTACGAAGGCATCACGCTTTTCGAACAACGCGCCCGCGAGGTACGACCCGGGTTCTCCATCACTCCGGGCAATGCGAGAGCCGTGGCGGAGATCTGCTCTCGACTGGACGGGCTCCCACTCGCGATCGAGCTCGCGGCGGCCAAGTCACGGTTCCTCACCCCCGCCGACATCGCCGGCCGCCTGGAGGATGCTCTGTCTCTGCTGTCCGGAAGGTCACGCGATCGACCGGAACGACAACAGACGCTACGCAACGCGATCGCGTGGAGCTACGGACTGCTCGAAGAGCATCCCAAGGCGCTGCTGCGAACCCTCGGTATCTTCTCGGGCGGGTGGACCTTCGAGGCGGCTGAGGCCGTATGCGCGAACCAGACCGGGGAGACCGGGGATCTGCTGCAAGGGATGGAAGCGCTGGTGGATAACAGCCTCGTGGTGATGCGCGAGGACGACATCACAGGCGAATCGAGATTTTTCATGTTGCAGACCATCAGGGAATTCGCGCTCGAGTGCCTCGGCGAAGTGGGAGAGCGCGAGGACCTGAGGCGGCGGCATGCGATGTACTTCCTCGCTCTTGTCCGGAAGGCAGACGAAAACATGTTCGTCGTGGGCATGAAGTGGCCTGACCGCCTGGAGGCAGAGCACGACAATCTCCGCGCCGCCCTGCGATGGGCGAAGGAAACTCGGAACGCGGAGGCCGGGCTCGAACTTGCTACGTGCGCGTGGCGTTTCTGGCAAGTGCGGTCCCATCTCGCGGAAGGTAGGCGTCAGCTAACGGAGCTGCTTGACATGGAAGAGTCACGAGACATCCCCCATCTGCGAGCGCCGGCATTGAACGCGATCGGGGGACTTGCGTACTGGCAGAACGACTTCGATGCAACCCGAGGCTATTACCAGGAGGCCCACGATACATATAGCGTTACGGGCAAGGTAACGGGGTTGGCCGAGTCCCTGTACAACCTCGGGTTCCTATCGTTGATAGAGCGTCGGCCCGATGAGGCTCTCGAAACGCACCAGCGGAGCCTCGCGATCTACGAGCAGGTTGAAGACGAGAGTGGCGTCGCTTACTCGAAGTGGGCGATCGGCATGGCGCATCTTCAGCGACGGGAGCTGGATGCGGCTCACCGCCTGGCACTAGAGGCAAGGGAGACATTCGACAGACTCGAGAATTGGTTTGGGCAGAGTCTCGTCGACTTCATCCTGTACCAGGTGGAGAGACTGGCCGGGAATCACGAGGAAGCTCTCCGCATGATGATCGCTTCTCTCGACCTGCCCGGTGTCACCGGGGACGTCTCGTCGATGACTAGTCTCATCGAACTGTTGGCCGACAGCCTCATCGCTCTCGGCCATGCGCGGCTGGGGGTCCGGTTGGCGGCCGGAGCAGACAGGGCCGGGCGCGAGTACGGGGGTGGCGCCCCCCCGGCATTGCTGGAAGTGTCCGATCCGAGAGACCTAGCACGAGCGCAACTGAACGACGACGAGATAGAGGCGGCGTGGGCCGAAGGAGCCCGCTTGTCTCTGGACGAGATCATCGCCCTGGCCCGAAAGGGAGGCGAAGCGTGATGAATACCGCTTTTCACCCTGCAGCGCGTGTGAGGATGAGGTAGAACGCAAGGGAACTGATCGAACCCGGAAGGAGGCCTCATTGCGCGGTATGGGCATCATCACCTTGATCTATCTGGTCGTCGGCGTTCTGGTTGCGGCAGCCAAGGACTATTTCGGAGGCGTGGACGGCGTGTTCGACCTCGTCAATATCCTTCTGGCGATCGTGCTCTGGCCCCTCGTACTGCTGGGCGTCGATTTCGACCTCGGAGGAGGAGGAAAGGGTGGGGACAAGAAGAATGGCGCTCTACTGCTGGGCCCTTCTTCGTACCTCTACCTTCGCGCGATCATTCAAGAGCGGATCTCGAAAGCACCGCTCGAGCGGCAACGCATCCCCTAGTTCATCTAGGCCCTCATCTCGACCACCCGGGCTGATCAGGCTCTAGGCTTCGGCGCGATGGAAGAGGCAGCCCCGGCATCGCGCAGGGATCCCCTGGATACCCCTCCTCCTGCGTTCTCCTTGGAGGAGGCTCGTGCCGTTGCCGAGCGCGTCTTCGGCATCGCGGGGTCGGCGACGCCTCTCGGAAGCGAGCGCGACCAGAATCTCCGTCTCGCGGCGGATGACGGCGAAAACTTCCTGCTGAAGATCTCGAACCCCGCCGATCAGCGGGGGGCCTTGGAGATGCAGAGCCTGGCGATGCTCCACATCGCAGCGGTGGATCCCGACCTCCCGGTGATGCGGCCTCAGCGGTCGCTCGACCGCAGCTACCACGCCGAGGCCGAAGGACCAGACGGACGCACCCACATCGTGCGGCTCTTCAGCTTCCTGCCCGGACGCGCGGTGATCGCCCCCGAGCTCCAGACCTCGGAACTTTGGGCCGTCGGAGCAGCGGTCGCGCGCATCGGGATCGCATTGCGTGGGTTCTTCCACCCGGCCGGCGGATACGAGATCCTATGGGACCTCAAACACACGCCGCGGCTGAGGAACCTACTGGAGCACGTGTCCGATGGACCGCGACGAGAGATGGCCGAACGGGTTCTGGGGCGGTTCGAGCAGCGCGTTGGGCCGAACTTGCCCAGCCTGCGCGCACAGATGATCCACAACGACCTCTCTCTGGACAACATCCTCCTGGATGAGTCGCATCAGGTTAGCGGGATCGTCGACTTCGGGGATCTCACGCACACCGCGTTGATCTGCGATCTGGCCATCGCCCTGGTGTCTTTAATGTGGGACGCGCCCGATCCGCTGGACGCTTGTCGAACAGCGATCGAGGGTTACACCTCACTCATGTCCATCGAGGAGGCGGAGGCCGAGGTATTGGGAGACCTCATCGGCGCTCGGCTCGTCGCCCTCGGACTCATCGCTCGTTGGCGAGTCGATCAGTACCCGGAGAATGCGGACTACATAACGGGAAACGAAGAACGCACCTGGGCTCTCCTTGACTACTTGGACACGCTCACCTGGCCCCAGGCCGGGGAGCGGATCCGCTCAGCGTGTCTCTCGGAGACGAGCGCAAGGTCCAGCACGCGGCCTCCTGTCGGCGAGCTGATAGAACGTCGGCGACGAGTGCTCGGGCCGGCCCTCTCGGCCCTGACCTACGACCGGCCGCTCTATCTGGTGCGAGCACAAGGAACGCGTATGTACGACGAGCAGGGCGCGGCCTACCTGGATGCCTATAACAACGTTCCCGTCGTCGGCCATTGTCATCCACGAGTCAGCGCTGCAATCGCGCAACAGAGCCGGACCCTCAACACCAACACGCGCTATCTGCACGAGTCCGTTGTCGAGCTAGCGGAACGCCTCGTCGCAACCATGCCGGGGGGGCTCGACACCGTGATGTTCTTCAACTCGGGAAGCGAAGCCAACGACATCGCGTGGCGTCTCGCCACCACCTATACGGGAGGGACCGGGGCTGTGGTGACCGCTCACGCCTATCACGGGGTGACCACCACAACCATCGCCTTCTCTCCCGAGGAATGGGCGGCCGGCCAACAGCCAGCCCACGTCGAAACCGTGCCTCCCCCGGACGGTTACAGAAGCGGCGGCGGCGAACCAGCCGGGGCGATCGGCATGGCCCTCGATGCGCTGACGGATCGTGGGATGAAACCTGCAGCGTTCTTCGTCGATCCCCTCTTCACGAGCGACGGGATACACACACCTCCGCCCACCTATCTCCAGAAGATCATCCGCGCGCTTCATCAGGCAGGAGCCTTGCTCGTGGCGGACGAGGTTCAGTGCGGCTTCGGCCGGAGCGGCTCCCACCTCTGGAGCTTCGAAAGCTCCGGCATCACTCCCGACCTCGTGACGCTGGGAAAGCCGATGGGGAACGGCCACCCCATAGCCGCCGTGGTGACGCGACGAGAGATCGCCGAGCGTTTCGCTCAACAGAGCGACATGTTCAGCACGTTCGGCGGAAATCCCGTGGCATGTCGGGCAGCGCTGTCCGTGCTCGACGTCATCGAGGAGGAACATCTGAGGTTGCGGGCGCACGAAGTCGGGCTGCACCTGCGCGAGGGACTCGCACAGCTGCAAGAACGACACCCTTCGATCGGTGATGTGCGCGGCACGGGGCTTCTCGTCGGGGTCGAACTCGTCGAGGAACCGACGACGCAAGAGCCGGCCTCACGCCTGGCCGCAAGCGTCATGGAGACGATGCGTGAACGGGGGGTCCTGATCGGGAGCACCGGACCGGCTGCTAACGTATTGAAGATCCGCCCGCCGCTCGTGCTCACACACGACGATGCAGATCTCATCGTCAGCGCCCTCGATGCAGCGCTGAACGAACCCACCCTCGGGTGAACGCGAGCCTTCCGAAGGCGTCAGCCCACGCCGATGGTGCTGCGGCTCGCTTCGAGAGCCTGCATCGCGTTCGTCCAGTCCGACTCCAGCGTCTGTTGGCGCCTGCGGCCTTCTTGGTACTTGCGAGAGATCTCGCCCACATCCGCCCCGGCCATGTAGGTGTCGGGCCGGGCCAGCGTCTCTTCGAGTTTCTTGAGTTCGACGTTGAGCCGGTCCATCTCCTTCTCGATCTTCCTAACCTTGTCCTGGACCGCCTTGGTTTCGGCACGCCGCTGAGCCTCGAGCCGCTTCTGCTCCTTGGTCTTGGGTCCGGACCCTTGAAGCTTCGGCTCTTTGCGGGGGCTGGGCGTCACAGGCTTCTGCTCCGTTTCCTCGCGTTTGGATAGGTAGTAGTCGTAGTCCCCTTCGAAGCTGGTGACACGCCCGTTCACGACCTCGATCACGCGATTGGCGACGTTGCGGATGAGATGTCGATCGTGAGTGATCAGCACGATCGACCCGCCGTATTCCTGAAGCGCATCCTCGAGAACGTCTCGGCTCCACATATCGAGGTGATTGGTCGGTTCGTCCAGGAACAACACGTTGACAGGCGACACGAGCAACTTCGCCAGCGCGAGTCGGGTTCGTTCTCCGCCCGACAAGACCGCCACCCGCTTCTCCGCGTCGTCCCCCGAAAACAGAAAGCGCCCCAACAACTTCCGCGCATCGACGTCAGCCTGCGGCGGTATCGCTGACCTCAGCTCCCGCAGCACGGTGTTCGTCGGAGTAAGCGCCTCGATCTGGTGCTGAGCGAAATACCCGAGGGTCACGTTATGACCCAACCTGCGGTCCCCAGCCTGCGGCTTCAGCACCCCCGCGAGAAGCTTGAGCAAGGTTGACTTCCCTGCCCCGTTCGGACCTGCCAGCGCCACTTTGTCGTCGCGCTCGAGTGCAACATCCAGACCCTCGTAGACGGGTCGAGCGGCGTAGCCGAAACGAACTGCCCTCAGCTCGACGACCACCCGACCCGCGCGAGGGGGCTGAGGGAAGGACAATTTCATCGTTCGGCGCGACCGGGCCGGCGCGTTCACCTTCTCCATCTTCTCGAGGCTCTTGATCCGGCTCTGAACCCTGCTCGCCAGGGTGGCCTTGTATCGGAACCGATTTATGAACGCCTCGGTCTGCGCGATCTTCCGAGCTTGGTTACGAGCCAGCGCCTCGGCCTGTGTCAGCTCGAGCTCTCGCTTCGATACGAAACTCTGGTAGTTCCCCGGATACGAGGCCAGCTGCCGATCGCGAACCTCTACGACCTTGGTAGCGAAAGCGTTGATGAGATCGCGATCGTGCGAGATCAGCAACACGGCGCCCTCGTAGGAGGCGAGGAATCGCTCGAGCCACACCACCGACTCGAGATCGAGGTGATTGGTGGGCTCGTCCAGCATGAGGATGTCGGGATTGGCGACCAGGAGCTTGGCGAGGGCGATGCGCATCAACCACCCGCCGGAGAAGGTCTCTGTCATCCTGCCGAGATCCCCCTCGGTGAAGCCCAGCCCAGCCAGGATCGCCTTCGCCTCCGCCTCCAGCGAGTAACCACCGAGCGACGCGAAGCGGTCCTCGAGCCGGCCGTATTCCGAGACCACTTTGTCGCGCTCGGGACCGGGTTCGAGCTCTGCCATCTCCGCCTGCAGCACCGCGAGACGATGGCCCATCTGGGCCACTGGATTTCCGGTTGACGCCACTTCCGCGAGCAGCGGCTTCCCACGCAGAACATCGGTCTCTTGCCGTAGATAACCGACCACCGCGTCCTTGATAAGTCGGATCTCGCCATCATCCGGCTGCTGGTCGCCTGCGACCATGTCCAACAATGTGGTCTTGCCGGACCCATTCGGACCCACGATCGCCACGCGATCGCGGGCGTAGACCTGGAGCTGCGCATCGATGAAGATGTCGCGCGACCCAAATGCCTTGTTCAGACCACTTACGGTTAGCACACCACAACCGTAGTCGGGTGAGGTCGGATCGGAAGACCGCGACGACTGGGGACGCCGCGCCCGCACGGGGGCCGAGGCCCCGCCCTCATCCGTCCCGCGCCGAGATGTGGATGTTCTGCGTCCCTTCCAGAGCGGACAACGCAGTTGCATCCCCGTGGCGTTCGAAGGCCAGAGACATCCGGTCGGCGCCGATCCTCAGGTTCGAGAGGGTCACGCGTTCCAACCACGCGGGAAGTGAAGGCCGGACGGCGTCAAGACTTCCCCGTGGGGCATCCGCTGAGACACCCAGCATGGTCTGCAACAACATCAGTGGCGCCGCCGAGGACCACGCCTGCGGGATGCACGCCACCGGGTAAACAACATACGGATCCTCTTGGTGACGAGGAAACCCGCAGAAGAGCTCGGGTAATCTCGACTCTGGAGACTGCATCGAGGCCTCGAACAGGGCTGAAGCGATCCGTTCCACGTCCTCGGTCCGCCCATATCGCTTGAGCCCGGCCGCGATGATGGCGTTGTCGTGTGGCCACACCGAGCCGTTGTGATAGCTCGCGGGGTCGTACGCGACGGATGCGGAGGAGAGCGTGCGGATCCCCCATCCAGAGAACATGTCTGGGGCCATCAAGCGATCTGCAACCGATTGCGCCTTGTCATCGTTGGCGATCCCAGCGAATAAACAATGACCGGCATTCGAGGTCACGCTGCCAACAAGATCCTTGTCTCCGTCCAATGCCAGTGCGTAGGTCCCCTCGTCCTCCAGCCAAAAGGCGTCGTTGAACGCATCCCTCAGAAGCTCTGCCTCTTTCCTCAGCGTACGAGCCCGGTCGTGTTCTCCTAGCCGGTCGAAGACCTCGGCGATCCCAAGCTTCCCCATGAATACATACCCCTGGACCTCGCATAGGGCTATGGAGCCGAGCGCCGGAGAACCATCCGCGTTGACGATCGCGTCGTGTGAGTCCTTCCAGCCCTGGTTACGCAAACCACCGGGGGATCGGCGTTCGTACTCGACGAAGCCATCGCCGTCCACATCTCCGTGATCGTCGATCCACACCAGCGCGGCCTCGAGATGCGGCTTGAGGCGGGCCATCGTCTCCACATCACCGGTCCACCCGTAGTAGGCGGCGGCGAGGATGAGAAACAAGGGCGTGGCGTCGATCGTTCCGAAATACGGCGTGTGCGGCACGAGACCGGCACCCGCAAGCTCGCCTGTGCGCAATTCGTGGAGGATCTTTCCGGGCTCGGCATCGCGGCGAGCGTCATCCTGATGCGCCTGGTATTCGGCCAGAAGGAGAAGGGTGTCTCGAGCGAGACTCGGGCGAGCAATCAAGGATTCGTAGCTCGTCCACAGCGCATCCCGCCCGAAAGGAGCGACGTACCACGGGATGCCTGCGGCGGTGATGTGCCCCCCGTTCATGGGCGTCTGAAGCGCATAGAGGTCGCGCATCGTTGCGGCGATCAGCCTGTCGAACGTGTGATTGCCCGTTTCGATCGAAGTGGACGCCTCCATCCAGCCGGCCGCGTCTGCCCGGCTTGTGCTTTCGGCTTCATCGAAGGGAACGGGGGGCGGTCGGTTGCTCCCCAAGGAACACTCGAGCGCCAGGTCCACGATCATGCACCGCCGGGGGTCGAGATGGATCGGCCACGACGCGATCGCCCGCGACCCCTCGATCCCCAGGTCGGCCGGAGGCGGATCGAACGTGACAATGGTCTGACGCAAAACGTCGTCAAGTCCGGTGCATCCGAACGACACACCATCCTCGAAGCGCTCCAGGGCCGGCTTTCTGTCTCGCAATGAACGGCCTTGCGTGCCTCGAACCTCGAAGATGTCGGCGAAATCGGCGGACAGAGCGACCCTCAAGACCGTGGTCGTTGCTTCGGAACCGATGTTCGTTATCTCGATCCGTTCGTAGACCCGGTCCGAGACGAGCCGCCTGCGGCGCAGGCTCAGATCCATCTGGGGTATCGCGCGCTCGCCCTGCGCCGAGGTGGTGGGGATCGACGCGTCGATAACGGCCTCGAATGCTTGTTGAGTGGAGGCCGACAGAGGGATCGGGCTCGCACCCCCGACCGTGAGACGCAGCTCGGAAAGGAAGCGGGTGTCGAAGGCATAAACACCCCCACCCGTCTCAGGGTCCCGCTTCACGTCCCCGTCGCGACCCGAGCACATGAAGAGCGCGCCGTTCTTCACGACCAGCCTGTCGTCCCCCGGGAGCAAGGATCTAGCCTGCGAGGAACAAGGGCCTTTCCGATATGTGCCTTTCGTGCCCGAAGGGATCGGACCAGAAGGGAATGTCAGTACGTGAACATCCGGTCGGCTTCGAGCGACAGCTCGAGGAGCTTCCTGGGCATCACGAATTCGACCGGCTTGTTGTCGAGGTCGGAATCCGTCACGCCCCGGGCATTCCCGGACATACGCGATAGATAGAGACGGCCGCCACCCGACGCGATGGCGTCGAAGCTTTCTCTCAGTTTTCCGGTCCCCAGACCGGCGAGATTGTCGAGGACCGCATCGCGAACGAGTTGCACCGCATCTCCTGCGAGGAACATCGAGACCTCGTGTCCTTCGTCTAGGGCTATCTTCGCGATGAGGAAGCCGAGAGCGGCGCGGGTCGGATGCTCGGGTCCGTGGGTGACGTGAACGAGTATGTGCGCCACGTCAGCGTCTCTTTCCTGGTCTCATGATCCCTCCTAGCGGGCTCTTTCATCGGCTCGTCTCCGGGTTACGCAGGTGAAGGTAGCCGACTCGTGAGGCGTGCGCATGTCGCCACCCATTAGGGTTGGCGGGAGATGAACGAGAGCTCCTCCGGAGTTGCCGGACAGTCGCTCCCCGAGGGAACGGTCACCTTCCTCTTCACCGATATCCAGGGCTCAACCAAGCTCCTGCGGAGATTGGGCGATTCTTACGGGGCCGTACTGGGCGCTCACCGAACCCTCCTGCGCGCGGCCTTCGCTCGGAACGCAGGCCGCGAGGTGGATACGCAAGGCGATGCCTTCTTCGTCGCTTTCTCGGACGCATGGGGAGCCGTGAACGCCGCAGTGGAGTCCCAGCTGGCGTTGCTCGAGCATCCGTGGGCCCATGGCGAGCCGGTGCTCGTGAGGATGGGCATCCACACTGGGGATCCGCTTCTGATCGAGGGCCACTACGTCGGCATCGACGTTCATCGAGCCGCTCGGATATGCAGCTCCGCCCACGGGGGACAGATCGTACTCTCCGAAGCATCCCTTCAAGCGATCGGAAAACCTCCGGTCGTAGCGATCCGGTTCGCTGATCTGGGGCGTCACCGACTGAAGGACCTAGAACAGCCCGAGCACCTCTACCAAGTGATCGAGGACGGGATCCCGTCGGAATTCCCCGCCCTCCGATCGCTCAAGCCCCCCACGAACGTGCCGCGCCACGTCGGGGGCCTGGTCGGTCGCTCCCAAGAAAAACAAGATCTCGAGAGGATGTTGCGGGTCGATGGGGCGCGCGCGGTGACCGTCACCGGTCCCGGCGGTACGGGCAAGACGCGCCTTGCGGCAGCTGCAGCGCTGGATCTACTGGATCATTTCAGTGACGGCGTCTATTTCGTCGACCTCTCCGCCGCCAATGATGCAGCCCTCGTGAGCTCTGCCATCGGTCAGGTCGTGGGCGTTCAAGGCGAAGGCGAAGAGCCCTTGGTCGACGCCATCGTGAACGCGTTGCACGACAGGCGCATGCTCCTCTTGCTCGATAACTTCGAGCAGGCACTCGATGGAGCCGTCGTGGTTTCGGACTTGTTGCACCGGGCTCCACATCTTTCAGTGCTCGTAACGAGCAGGATCGTGCTGTCGATAGAAGGAGAGCGCGAACTCTCGCTGGCGCCGCTGGTGCTTCCCCACGACCGCTCGAGAAGCGCGGTCGAAGAGTCGGAGGCCGCCGAACTTTTCATCGAGCGTGCCCGACAGGCTCGGCCTGGCTTCGTCTTGACGGACGAGAACGCCGGAGCGGTCGCCGACGCCTGCATCCTCCTAGACGGTTTGCCCCTAGCTCTCGAACTGGCGGCAGCTAGAATCAAGCTCTTCTCGCCCGCGGCTCTCGTCCACCGCCTGAACG
>JACCXF010000358.1 GCA_013697295.1 Actinomycetota bacterium
CGTGGGATAGATACCAGCGCGCCGTTCTGTCGTCCATGAGTTCCCATGCGAACTCGTTCAGGATCAGGAGACCGCCTTCACAGAGCAGGGTGTGGATCTTCCTTAGCCCCGCATCGAGGTCGTGAACATGGTGCAGGGATCTACTCGCCACGACGACATCGAATGGTTCCGGTTCTTCGAAGTCCTCCAGTGAGGTTCTTCGGAAGATCGGGCCGACCGGCGCCTCTGGATCGATTGCCATGATGGAGTAGCCGCGTTGGGCGATGGCATGGGCGAGCTCGCCGGCACCACACCCGATCTCGAGGACCCGGCATGGCGGCTCGGGCAACTGCGCTGCAACGAATTCTTCGACGTTCATAGGCCTGCGGCCAAGCGTATTGCCACCCCGTCTCGCGCCCGATCAGGCCTCTGTGGCGAACGCATCGATCCATGCCCCCGTGTATTCGATCGTCGTGAGGAAGTCATCGACCGCAACGTTCTCGTTCGGAGCGTGGATGTTGGAGTCGGGTCTGCACACTCCGCCGGGTGACACCGTCGGGATCCCCAGGATCCCCGCGATGGGGTACATGGGCCCCGTGGCGATCATGAGAGGCGCGGGGGCCGGGTCCTTGCCGAAGACTTCCTTAGCGCCCCGAAGCACGGCACGCCCGACGAGCGAATCCACCGGTGACCTAACGGGACTCTGCATCGAGAAAGATGTGATGTCGATGTCTTCGAATCCGTTCGTATCGAGATGCTCGCGCAGTTTCTTGACGATGTCGCGCGGGTCCTGGTCGGGTACCAGGCGCATGTCGAGCTTGGCCATGGCTTCTTTCGGCAACACCGTCTTGGACGTGCCTCGTTCGGTGAACCCCGCTTCCATACCCGCGATGTTGCACGTTGGCTCGAAGAAGTAGCGACGCAAGAGTTCGATCCCGGTCGCCCCGCCGATGAATCGATCGACCCCGAGCCGTCGTCGCTCGTTGTCCTCATCGTAGGGAAGGGTCTCGAGCATCTCCCAGTCTTCTTTGGTCGGCTCCAGGACGTCATCATAAAAGCCACCGATGAGTACTCGTCCGTCCGCGTCGCGCAGGGAGGCAAGTGCCTCGACGAGATGCCACACGGGGCTGGGCGCGATGACGGCGACCGACGAATGTTGGTCGTCGTTCAAGCCCCGATGGTTCAGCTCGACGTAGGCGAGTCCCTTGGCACCGAATACGAACTCCGGTCGTCCGGCGTGGTCAACTCCGGCCCCCTCCCATATGCAGCCGTCCGCTGAGAGCTTGTCCCCATAGCGGGCAACGAAGGCTTCGAAGTTGCGCGATCCGGTCTCCTCCTCGCCTTCCACAAGCATCTTGATGTTGACGGGGAGTTCCCCTATCACCTCCTGGTAGGCCTCGAGTCCGGCAAGGCGCGCCACCAGGTCACCCTTGTTGTCCGCCGCTCCGCGCGCGTAGAAGAACCCATCGCGGATCTCGGGAACGAAGGGGTCGGACTTCCACAATTCGAGGGGGTCAGGAGGCTGAACGTCGTAGTGGTCGTACACGAGCACGGTGCGCTCCCCGCTGCCCATCCGGGCGAGAAGGATGTCGGGGGCTCCCTCGAGTGTGAGCCGTTCCACATCGGCGCCCAACGACTGGAGCTTCGCCTCGACCCAGCGCGCCATCTCGGCGAGACCGTCCGGCTGCAACGCGAGAGACGGGATGGCGCACGCTTCCGAGTACCAGCCCAGGTAGCGGTCACGATGCTGGGCTACGAAGTCACTGACAGACGACAAGGAGCTCCCTGTTGTAGTGGGGATGAAGCCGAGCGGGTGAAGGGAATCGAACCCTCATGACCAGCTTGGAAGGCTGGAGCTCTACCATTGAGCTACACCCGCGACAAGAGTTGACTTTACCGGGCCGGGCAGACTTTCAGGACCAGGATCGCGATGTCATCGAGGGGCTCGTCGGACCAGAAGTCAACGACCGAACGTTCCACGAGGTCGGCGATCTCTTCGGCGGTCATCCCGATGCACGACCCCAACACTGCTTGGAGCCGCTGCTCCCCGAACAACTCGCCTTCGCGCCGGCCATCCGTGACGCCGTCCGTGTACAGCATGATCGAGTCACCGGGATTCAGCACCACCTCGGCTTCTTGCAGCTCGGGATCGGGAACTACGCCCAACAACATCCCCGGGACGCCAACCTCTTCGACTGTGCCATCCGCTCGCAGGACCAAGGGGAGAGGGTGGCCCCCACTGACGATCCGTAAGCGCGCTTCCTCGGAGCTCTCCTTTATCAGGGCGTAAGTGACGGTGCAGAACTGAGCGCTCTCCTCTGCCTCTTCTTCGTGGCGTCGCAACGCGGCATTCAGGGTGCTCAGAACGGCTTCGGGGCTCTGGCCATGCATCGCTGCAGCACGGATCGTGTGGCGCGCTAGCCCGGTCAATGCTGCGGCCTTAGCGCCCTTTCCTCGCACGTCGCCCATCGCTGCAGCCCATTCGCCTGCTTCCGTGTCAAAGAGGTCATAGAAGTCGCCGCCGACCTCGTTGCCTTTCCCGGCGGCTCGATACCGCGCTGCCATATCGATGCCGGGGATGGTGGGTAGTTTCGGCGGGAGCAGGCTCTTCTGTAGGGTCCGGGCGAGATAGGCGAAGCGCGCGTTGCTCTCCTGCAGCCGCATCTCGACCACCTTGCGTCCCGAGATGTCGACGGTCAGCCCTCGCAAGGCGCGCGGCTTCCAATTCACATCTTTCGTGACGTGTAAAAAATCCCGCAGCCACAACTCACGCCCATCCGCCGCGATCGCCCGATACTCGATCTCCTGATCCTGGCCCGTCTCGAGCGCATCTTTGTATAGCTGCATGACTCGTTCGCGGTCGTCGGCATGCACGCGCTCGGACCAGAAATCTGGATCGGACGTCCAGCGGCTGAGCGGGTAGCCCAACATCGCGCGTGCACGCTGACTAACGAACGTGAATCGCAGCGTGTCGGCGTCGCCTTCCCACACGATCGCATCGACGGTTTGGATCAGACTGCGATGCCGCTCTGCCGCTTGTTGTGCTTCTTGGAAAAGCCTGGCGTTGTCCACCGCCATAGCAGCGCGATGCGCCATGTCCTCCGCAAGGACGAGGTCCTCCGGACCGTATTCCTTCCCGGGTTTGCACGAGACGTAGGTGATCGCGCCGAAGGTGCGTCCCCGTGCCGTCAAGGGGATCACCATCGCCGAGCGAAGCTCCAAACTCCGTAGGAGTGCGAGATGTTCTTCATCTTGTGCGCTCGAGCGGAGCATGTCGTCGTCGATGCGGTGGTAGATCTCGGGTTCGCCGGTTGCGATGACGCGGGCAGTTCCCTCGCCTTCTCTGGGCGGGTAGCGTCGGCGGAGCTCACGCGCCATCGCGACGCGTTCGGGATCGGCGTGGGCCACTGTCAGCTGCTGCGGAAGGCCGGGCTGTTCATCGATGAGGTCGATGACGCACCAGTCCGCCATCCGTGGAACGGCGAGTTGCGCCACGTGGGACAACGTCTTCCTGTAATCGAGCGACGATCCCAGAACCCGGCTCGTCTCCGCGAGGAACTCGAGATTCTCGCGCGAGCTTTCGGCCTGCGAGCGCGCCTTCCTCTCGCCTTCGAGGAGATCAAGGCGCTGTTGATCGGCGCGCTTCCGGTCCGTGATGTCGTGAAAGATGTTGACCGCGTACTTCACGCGACCGTCATCATCGAAAACGGGTTTTGCCTTCACGATCGACCAGCGCATCTCGCCGGTTTCGACGACGCGGAACCCGACGACCGTTCCGGGCTCGTCCACGCCCGCTAAGGCCCGCCGTCCAGGAAGACGTTCGATCGGGAACGGTTCGCCCGACTCCTGGAACAGTTCGAAATGCCGCATGACTTCAGAGATCGGTGTCGACATCAGCGCCGCCACCGAAGGGAAGCCCATAGCCCGCGCGGCGGCTTCATTCGCCCAAGCGAGAGCGCCGGTCGGTTCCTGCACCGTGATCCCGTCGGCCACGGCGCCAAGGATCTCGAACTCGTCGGCCTTGTCTACCAAAGCATTCCTGCCTTCGGAGTCGGAACGTGCGTGCTCGCGCGCGGCCGCCGCGTACGCGGCTTCTCCCCCTCGTTGCGCCGGCATTTCTTCGCGGACGATAGCACCAGAGACACTCCCCTAACAAAGCAGGCAAATCGTAAGCTGTGGACAAACCCCCCCGACGCACTGTGCTCGCCGAGGCGCCGGTGGTAGCGTGCGTGAACTCGATGGGGTGTCGCGAGGGCAGCCACCGCGCGACGAGGCAAGGTTGGGTCGGGGCGGGCGGATTCGAACCGCCGGCCTCCTGCTCCCAAAGCAGGCGCGCTAACCAAGCTGCGCCACGCCCCGTGGGGAGAGCATCGCATGAACCGCCGGAGGGGTGGGCCGGGATGCGGCAGTAAGCTGATCGAGGAAAGGAATCGGACAGGGAGAGAAGAGCGGAGTATCCGGGTTGGGAGCCAGGGGCCGTCATCCCCACTTCGTCCGCCTAGCGCGGTTTCTGGCTCCCAACCCGGATCATCCGCGAGCCTCGGACACTCCTCGAATCCCCTGTTATCTGGGTTCGACGCCGGCAGCACATCTCCTGCCCCGCCTTCGAACCAGCCGACTCACCGCACTCACCGCACGTCTAGGATGACCGGCATGGCCTCGACCGCTCTGCAAACCACTTCTGAACGCCTCGAGAAGGACCGAGTGAAGATGCGCGTCGAGGTGCCCGAGGACGCCCTCGCCCCCGCCCTCGAAGAGGTGTACCGGCGCTGGGCGAAGGAGATCAAGGTGCCCGGATTCCGCAAGGGGAGAGTCCCGCGTCAGCTGATCGACGCACGGGTCGGGGCCGACGCGGTGCGGGAGGAGGCCCTGCGGGACGCGCTGCCACGCTTCTACAGTCAGGCCCTCGATGCCGAGGAACTCGAGGCGATCGCGCCCCCCGAGATCCAGATCGTGGATTTCGATGTCGGCTCGCCGCTGATCTTCGAAGCGACCGTCGATACCCGACCCGAGATCGAACTACCACCACTAGAGGCGATCGAGGTCGATCAGCCTCCCACGGAGGTGACCGAAGCTGACATCGACGAGCAACTCCAGCGCCTGCGGGACCGTTTCGCCGAGCTCGAGACCGTGGGGCGTGAGGCACGTCGAGGCGATTTCACGTTGATCGACCTGACTGGATACCGGCACGATGAGCCCGTCGAAGGCGCGAGCGCTCCCGACCTCCTGTATGAGGTGGGTTCGCGCCAGGGTCCTCCACGACTTGACGATGAGCTCGAAGGGTCTCGGCCCGGCGCGATCCTCAAGTTCAACGACAGTGTGCCGGAGGGGGAGCTCGGGGGCGAGCCGATCTCCTTCACTGTCCTGGTCAAAGAGGTGAAGACGAAGAAGCTTCCGCCCCTCGACGACGACTTCGCCAAGACGGTCGGAGAGTTCGAGGCCCTGGACGATCTGAAGGTCGATCTCCGAACCCGTCTCTCGAGCGTGAAGAAGGAGCTCGCCGAAGAACAGTTACGCGGCGCGGTCCTTGAGAAGCTGATCGCCGCCTCCGACCTCGAGCCCCCCGCGAAACTCGTTGAGGGAGAGTTCGAGCATCGACTGAGTCACTTCACCCAGGACCTCAAACGCGCCGGCATGACCATGGCCGATTACGCTCGCCAGGCGGACATGACCGAGCTCGAGATCCGGTCGGAGATAAGAGCCCAGGCGGCTCAGTCGGTCAAGGCCGAGCTCCTTCTCGAAGAGATCGCCCGCAAGCAAGCTATCGAAGTGTCTCAGGAGGATCTGGGCCGTGAGGTGGCGCTGGCGGCGGCCCAGACGCAGAAAGACCCTCAGGATGTCGCCAAGGAGCTCGTCTCCTCTGGGCGTCTGAACGCCGTCGCAGCGGATATCATGCGGCGTAAGGCACTCGATCATGTTGTGCAAAACGTCAATGTTGTCGGCCGGTCGGTCGATGAGGAAAGTAGCGGATGAACAACCAAGACCCCTACCGCAACCACCTCGTCCCCATGGTCGTCGAGCAGACGAGCCGTGGCGAAAGAGCTTTCGACATCTACTCGCGCCTCCTCAAGGAGCGGATCGTCATCCTTGGGACTCCGGTGGACGATCAGGTTGCGAACCTCATCGTTGCGCAGTTGCTGCACCTCGAGTCCGAAGACCCCGACAAGGACATCAGCATCTACATCAACTCTCCGGGGGGTATGGTGTACGCAGGCATGGCTATCTACGACACCATGCAGTACATCAAGCCGGACGTTTCGACCATCTGCGTGGGCATGGCGATGTCCATGGGCGCGATCCTGCTGTGCGGTGGGGCCGCCAACAAGCGTTACGCGCTTCCGAATGCCAAGGTCATGATCCACCAGGGCTCCGCGGGATTCCAGGGCACGCCCGCCGACATCGAGATCCACGCGAAAGAGGTCCTGTCTCTGCGCCTGAGGATGGCCGAGATCATCGCTCATCACACGAAGCAGACGGTCGAGCAGGTCGAGAAGGACATCGACCGAGACCGCTTCATGACCGCCGAAGACTCGAAGGCCTACGGTATTATCGACGAGATCATCAGCAGCAGAGCAGCAGCGGAAGACGGCGCATCGGTTTTGCCGGGGGAGCCCTCTCGCCTCATGGAGGCGGAAGCGGAACCTTCTCCAGCGGAGAAGCCTGAGGCTTAGGGGGATATCGGGTGCCGAAATTCGGCGACGGCGGAGATCTCCTCAAATGCTCCTTCTGCGGCAAGTCGCAGAAGCAGGTCAAGAAGCTCATCGCGGGTCCGGGCGTCTATATCTGCGACGAGTGCATCGACCTCTGCAACGAGATCATCGAAGAGGAGCTTGCCGAAACCCCTGAGCTGAAACTCGAGGACCTCCCGAAGCCGAAGGAGATCTACGAGTTCCTCAACGACTACATCGTCGGACAAGACCCGGCGAAGAAAGTCCTTTCGGTCGCCGTGTACAACCACTACAAGCGCATCCAGGTCGGCGCTCACCAGGACGGCGATGTCGAGCTCGCGAAGTCGAACATCCTCCTTCTGGGGCCCACGGGGTGCGGTAAGACCCTGCTGGCTCAGACCCTGGCTCGCATGCTCAACGTTCCCTTTGCCATCGCCGATGCGACCGCGCTGACCGAAGCCGGCTATGTCGGCGAGGACGTCGAGAACATCCTTTTGAAGTTGATCCAGGCGGCCGATTACGACGTTAAGCGCGCAGAGACCGGCATCATCTACATCGACGAGGTCGACAAGATCGCGCGCAAGTCCGAGAACCCTTCCATCACGCGGGATGTCTCCGGTGAAGGCGTGCAGCAGGCATTACTGAAGATCCTCGAGGGGACGACGGCCAGCGTTCCTCCACAGGGTGGTCGTAAGCATCCTCACCAGGAATTCATCCAGATCGACACGACGAACGTGTTGTTCATCTGCGGCGGAGCGTTCGCCGGCCTCGAGAAACTCATTGAGGGGCGGATCGGACGCAAGGGCGTGGGCTTCGGCGCCGACGTGCGGAAGCTCGCCGAGAAGGATCTCGGCACCATCCTGGGGCACGTCTTGCCCGAGGATCTGCTCAAGTACGGGTTGATCCCCGAGTTCGTCGGCCGACTTCCGGTCATCACGCACGTGCACAACCTTGACCAGCAGTCGCTCGTGAAGATCCTCACGGAGCCCAAGAATGCACTGATCCGTCAATACAAGAAGTTCTTCGACTTCGATGGCGTCGAGCTCGAGTTCACCGACGACGCTCTCGAGGCGGTCTCGGAGCAGTCGATGCTCCGAGGCACCGGCGCTCGCGGATTGCGGGCGATCCTCGAAGAGGTGCTGCTCAATGTGATGTACGACCTTCCGGGACGGGAAGACGTAGGCAAGTGCGTGATCAACCGCGAGGTAGTGCTCGAGAAGGTGAACCCGACGCTGGTGCCGCGCAAGACGCGTACGGAGCGTCCGCCGCGCGAGCGCTCCGCCTAGCAGCAAGTCCTCTGAATGGCCCTTCATCGCGGACGGCCAACTTGGGTTGTCATCATCGCCGTGCTCATCGTCGTCGCCCTCGTGGCTGCGATCGTTCTCTCGAGCATCCAATCCATCTCTAATGGCGGCGATACCGATTCTTCGGCCTGGACGACGCGCACTCCGTCGTCGTCGCCGTTGACATGAGCCGCACGGGCGGAAAGGAGGCACACGATCGTCGATAGCACCCGCCAGGGATCCGATCTGGCCACCGCCTACGAGCCGCACTCGATAGAGCGGCACTGGTACCGGGTGTGGGAAGAGGCCGGTGATTTCCGCGCTCAGCCCAACCCCGATAAGGAACCCTTTACGATCGTTATCCCCCCGCCCAACGTGACGGGCGCCCTCCACATGGGCCACGCCCTCAACAACACGCTTCAGGACGTCCTTATCCGGCGCGCACGCATGCTGGGCTTCGAAGCCTTGTGGGTGCCCGGCACCGATCACGCCGGCATCGGCATGCAGAACGTGGTCGAGAGGGAGCTCGCGAAGGAAGGAACGTCTCGCCAGGAGATCGGGCGGGAGGCGTTCGTCGAGCGAGTCTGGCAATGGAAGGCAAGGTACGGAGCACGCATCATCGATCAGCTCCGCAGTCTCGGATGCTCCTGTGATTGGGAGCGCGAGCGCTTCACGATGGACGAAGGTCTATCGCGTGCGGTTCGGACGGTCTTCGTTCGGTGGTTCGAGGATGGCTTGATCTATCGCGGTCTGCGAATCATCAACTGGTGCCCGTTCCACACGACCGCCCTTTCCGACATCGAGGTCGAACACGAGGATGTCGCCGGCGAGCTCATCACGTTCAGGTACGCGCTGTCGGACGGGTCCGGGTTCATCGCCGTGAGCACGACGCGGATCGAGACGATGTTGGGAGACACCACGATCGCCGTGCATCCAGATGACGAGCGCTATACGCACCTTGTCGGGCAAACCGCCGCACATCCCTTCTTCCCCGACCGATACCTCCCGATCGTTGGCGACGATGCGGTGGATCGCGAGTTTGGGACGGGCGCAGTGAAGGTCACCCCGGCCCACGACCCCACAGACTTCGAGATAGCGGAGCGGCATGGCGTCGAGAAGGTCAACATCTTCGATGCCACGGCCACGATGAACGAGAACGCGGGGGAGTTCACGGGGCTGGACCGGTATGAAGCCCGTCGGGCGGTGCTGAAGAAGTTGCAGGAGTTGGGTCTAGTCGACGAGGTCGAGCGTCCGTACATCCACCCCGTGGGACACTGCTACCGGTGCCATAACGAGATCGAGCCGTGGTTGTCGGAGCAGTGGTTCGTCGCCATGACGCCCCTGGCCGGGCCCGCGATCGAGGTCGTGCAGGATGGCAGCGTCGACCTGGCCCCGAAACGCTTCGAGAAGGCCTACCTCGATTGGATGGAGAACCTGCGCGACTGGTGCATCTCCCGCCAGCTCTGGTGGGGGCACCGGATCC
>JACCXF010000006.1 GCA_013697295.1 Actinomycetota bacterium
GGCGGATGTGCCGCGAGTTGACTCCTTTCTGTGGCGTGTAACGTTCACCCTTCTCGGCCATCGCCGCCAGCACTTCGCCGGCCTTCCGCAGTCCCATCCTTCCGCAATCGTTCCGCAGACTGTGAGGAAAGGTCAGTACGGGCCAGACTCATGCCCGAGTTGTAGAGGTGCTCTGACCAGCGAGAATAGGGCTACGGGCCGGTTTCCGCAGGTGAGCGAATCGCGCTGGGCTTCCTTGACACGGAAGAGGTCAGAGGTTCAAATCCTCTAGCGCCCACACAGGGGGATCCTGCTCAGCCAGCGGGCCCACGCGGTTCGGACTGATGTTCACGACCACGCGTAGGATGGGGTCACGTGACCACTGACGCCGGTAGCTCGCGCCAGTCCGAGCAGGAGCTCGCACTCGACCGACAGGTCGATCCCGTAGCGGATCCAGGCGAGTACCAGGAGCTGATCGCCGGATTGGTGGGGGATCGGGATCCTGCCGAGCTCCAGTCGGAGCTGATCGGGGACGTAGGGTCCGTGGTGACCGAGGCGGGTCCGCACCTCCGCACCCGGCCGGCGCCGCACGAATGGTCGATCCTGGAACTCCTGGGACACCTCGTGGATGCGGAGGTGGTGAGCGCGGCGCGGTACAGATGGATCCTGGCCCACGACGAGCCACCGCTCATCGGCTACGACCAGGACCTCTGGGTGGAGCGAATGAAGCACCAGGAGGCGGACCCGGAGGGCCTCCTGTCTCTCCTCAGCGCCCTGCGACGCTCGAACCTGGACCTCTGGTCTCGGAGCTCGGAGGCCGAGCGGGCTCGGGTGGGGGTTCACGCCGAGCGGGGCCCCGAGAGCTTCGACCTCGTGTTTCGGCTGATCGCCGGGCATGGCCTGTACCACCTCGCCCAGATGCGGCGCACGCTGCGCCAGATCACTTCGAGCGCGGACGCCTGAACGAGCCCCGTGGCCATGAGAGCCTTCGACCCCCTGAGAAACCTCTCCCGATGGCCGGTCTTGCGGCAAGTCGCGCGGCGAGACGTCGATGGCTTTCGTGAGACCTCCTACTCAAAACGCACCCTGGAGCTGACTCCCCGAACTCGAACCGCCGACGCCGTCGTCAAGTCCGTCTGCCCGTACTGCGCGGTGGGCTGTGGGCAGAACGTGTACGTGAAGGACGGCGAGATCACCGACATCGAGGGGGATCCCGACTCACCGATCTCCGAGGGATGCCTCTGCCCGAAGGGTGCCGCCACTTTCCAGCTGGTGACGGGCTCTCACCGCGTTTCCCGGGTGCTGTACCGGCGACCCCACGGAACCGAGTGGGAGTCCATCCCCCTCGAGCGGGCGATGGAGATGGTGGCCGAGCGCGTGCGTCGGACCCGCGAGGAGACGTGGGAAGAGAAGAACGATCAGGGACAGCAGGTTCGCCGCACCCTGGGGATCGCTCATCTCGGGGGGGCGACCCTCGACAACGAGGAGAACTACCTCATCAAGAAGCTATTCACCGCGCTCGGCATCGTCCAGATCGAGAACCAGGCGCGAATATGACATCCTCCACGGTCCCCGGTCTGGGGACCTCCTTCGGAAGAGGCGGGGCAACCACCTTCCAGCAGGATCTCGCCAATAGCGACTGCATCGTCATCCAGGGCTCCAACATGGCCGAGTGCCATCCCGTCGGTTTCCGGTGGGCGATGGAGGCGAAGCGAAGAGGCGCCACACTGATCCACGTCGATCCCCGGTTCACGCGAACGAGCGCGATGGCCGACATCCACGTGCCGATCCGAGCCGGCAGCGACATCGCCTTCCTCGGCGGGATCGTCCGCTACATCATCGAGAACGAGCGCTACTTCGAGGAATACGTCGTCAACTACACGAACGCCCCGATCATCATCGAGGACGACTTCGCCGACACCGAGGACCTGGACGGTCTGTTCAGCGGCTGGAACGCTGAGAAGGGCGGCTACGACATCGCCTCCTGGCAGTACAGGGGAACGACGGTCACGTCGGCAGCCGGCAACCTGGAGGCGATCGCGGACATCGGGCAGGCCCAGGCTGGAGAGGGGGAGCCCACTGCGCCCGCCGGGGCCGAGAAGACCGACCCGACGCTGCAACACCCGAGATGCGTATTCCAGGTCCTGAAGCGGCACTTCGCGCGCTACACCCCGGAGATGGTCGAGGAGATCTGCGGGATACCTCCGGACCTGTTCCTGAAGGTGGCCG
>JACCXF010000030.1 GCA_013697295.1 Actinomycetota bacterium
CGAGCGCATCCCGGGACCAGATCCATGCGGGCGCGACCGTAGCACCCGGTGAAGCCGGCGTGCCCTGCAGCGTCCTCACAGCGAGCCGACGAGCTCCACGAGGTCGCTCAGTGCTTCTTCAGCGCCGTCTCCTTCCGTCCTGATGGTGACGGAATCCCCCTTGGTCACGTCCAGCTTGAGCACGGACATGATCGACTTCGCGTTGGCCTCGTTACCATCCTTGACAAGCTTGATGTCGCAGTCGAAGGACGCGGCTTTCTTGGCGAAGACCGCGGCCGGGCGTGCGTGCAGTCCGACCTCGTTGTCGAGAGTGACCTCTTGTTCCGGCATATTCGCTCCTTACGTGGTGGCGGTGACCTTGCTCAATCCCTCGGGCTTGTCGGGGTCGAGTCCTTTGCGTAGAGCGAGTTGGAGCGCGACCTGTTGGGCTCGCACTGCGGCCGGGATCGGCGCAAGCGCCTCAGGACAGCCCGGTGGAAGCGGAAGATCTGCACCCTCGCCGGGATGAGCCTGGATCACACGTGCTTTCGGCTCCGATCTCAGCCACGCGATGAGTTCGTCCATGTCGGGCTGCGCGGGGCCCGGCACGTTAAGCGTGAGCACCGGGAAATCTCGCTCGACGACCGCGATGGGACCGTGTCGCAGATCCGCAGCCGAGTAGCCCTCGGCCAGAATCGAAGTGGTTTCTTTGAGCTTGAGCGCCGCTTCCAGCGCGACAGAGAACATGTAACCCCGACCAACCGATATCAGGCCCTCGGCGTAATGGAGCTCGATGGCGACCCTCTCGGCAGAACCGGGATCGTCGAGCACCCACTGAACCCATTCGCTCACCCCTCCCATGCGATCGCGCAGTTCCCCCGGACCGAGGGCCTGAGCGATGAGCGCAAACGCGAGCAGGGAGGCGCTGAAGGTCTTCGTCGCCGGCACGGCCTTCTCTTCACCGGCTGAGAGGTCGATCGCGACGTCCGCCACTGCGGCGAGCGGGCTTTCGGGGGTGTTGGTGACGGCGATAGCGCGCGCGCCCGCGACCTTCATCTTCTCCGTCATCGTGACGATCTCGGGGGTTCTACCGGACTGGCTCACCGCGATGGCCAGCCAGTCCGTGAGGTCCGTGGGCGACTGATAGAGCGTCTGGATGCTGGGGGCCGCCAGCGCGACCGGGCGCCGCGACGCGATCTCGATCGCATAGCGACCGTAGATCGCCGCATAGTCCGATGATCCCCGCGCCACGAGGATGATCCCTGCCGGTCCCACGGGGGCCACACCCCGCACGGCCGCCTCGATCTCATCCGCGCGACCGGCGAGCCGGGCCAGTACGTCAGGCTGCTCGGCCATCTCGGCCGCCATGAATGATTCGGACACCGCTCCCCTAGTGGTCTAGACCTTTGACAAATCTAGCACCGTGCCCTCAGGTCGAGGCGGCCGAGCTCCCGGGTCATCAGGGCCCAGGCGAAGCCCGCACCAGTCGGCGAGTTCGTGTGGATGGGAGCGCTAAACTTACTCGGGTGGCGCTCGCAGACTGTCGGAAGGGATGAGGTCATGGTCAACGTTGGGTTGCTCGTACGCCTGGAGGCTAAGCCAGGCAAAGAGGACGATGTCGCGAAGTTCCTCGACAGCGGACTCCAGATCGTGCAGGGCGAACCGGGCACGGTCACCTGGTACGCCATTCGTCTCGGACCGTCGACGTTCGGCATCTTCGACACATTCGCGGATGACGACGGACGCCAGGCACACCTGAACGGTCAGGTCGCGGCGGCGCTCGGCGAGAACGCCGATGCCCTGCTGTCGCAACCCCCGACGATCGAGCAGGTTGACATCCTCGCCGTAAAGCTACCGAAGTAAACTCGATCCGGGGCGCGTGGACATAGAACAGCGAGCTTCTTAGACCAGCGCCCTTAGGTCGTTCACGACGGCGAGGGTCCCCAGCGCTCCCACCGCACCGATCACAACGCGGCCCGCCCACAAGATTTGGGCACTCTCCCAAAGTTCCAGTAGCCATGCGTTCCGTGTGGCCATCCATCGACCAAGGAACGTCACGCCGAGCGGCACGATCACAACAATCAGCGCCAGAGGGAACAGCAGCAAGATCAAGGGAGCCGCGGCGACACGCAATCTCTTCCGCTGAAACCATGAATCAGGATCATCGGTTCGATCGACCAGTAGAGGGATCAGGGCTCCGAACAACCCAGGGATCATGATGAACAAGCCCACTGCCAGCCACAGAGGTCCCAGAGCGGTGAAGTCAACACCATCCGCGTGGATGATCGCGGACCCCACCACCATTGCCGCTCCTAGCCCACACAGCGCCGATCGCACTAACCGATGTCTGGGAAGCCAGCGGCGGATCGCCAGATAGATCAGACCGCCGAGGGCGCCGATCAGTGC
Organism: Actinomycetota bacterium; assembly: GCA_013697295.1. Taxonomy (GTDB): domain Bacteria; phylum Actinomycetota; class CADDZG01; order CADDZG01; family WHSQ01; genus JACCXF01. Next base: position 2,386 of record JACCXF010000030.1, read on the forward strand.
CCCGAGAGAAACAAGGTTGAGAGTGGCGACGAGGTCGAAGCGGCCGATCTCGAAACCGTCATCCGATTGCAGTCCGCGGACAGAGTCCGATGAAGTGATGAACAGCAGTCTCATCGCAGCGCGTCCGCCAAGCCCTCCGATCGCAAGACCAAGGATCACCCCGTGGACGGTCGCGGCCGAAAGGGACCGAACCAGCGGCTCGAACGGGTCGGCTCGGGTCTCGTGGATGAGACCTTGGGGGGGAGAACCCCCACCCGTTGCCGGTCGATCGAGTGTCGAGCTAGCACCGACCGTCAAACGGTAATGAACAGCCGCTGCACCGAATACCAGTACCAGGGCGACGAGAAGAAACACTGGTCCCATACCTCGAGCCTAGCTTCCCGAGCGTTGCAGCATCGGGATCCGGATCCCTCTGCGTGAATCAACGAATGCTCCTTGACCCAAGCGCGCCAACACTTGGACAACAAAGTGGCCTTGTCATCGCCGGCGGATGCCGACTAGCCTGATGCCCCATGAGTCCTCGCCTAGGCGGCCTTGCAGCGGCCCTTGGAGGTGCATGCTGGAAAGTGAAATCCGGCGCCATCCTCTTGACCGGCACTCAGCCCCCAGTACTGTTCGGCGTCGCG